>JBIKMR010000159.1:0-9931 GCA_044359155.1 Candidatus Hydrogenedentales bacterium
ATGGTCTTGTCGCCGTCCTTCACGAAGGGCTGCTCAAGCAGGCACACTTCGCTGAACCACTTGTTCAACTTGCCCTCGGCAATCTTCACGCAGACGGCTTCCGGCTTGCCGGTCTCCTTCGCCTGCGCCACATAAACGGCCTTCTCCTTTTCCACCAGCTCGGGGTCCACTTCCTCGCGGCGCACGGCAGCTGGGTTGGTCGAGCAGATTTGCAGGCAGATGTCGCGGCACAACTGCTGGAAGGCTTCGCCGCGCGCGACGAAGTCGGTCTCGCAGTTCACTTCCGCCAACACGCCAATCTTGCCACCCATGTGGATGTAGGAATAGATCGAGCCTTCCGCCGCCACCTTGCCGGAGCGCTTGGCTGCCTTGGCAATGCCGCGCTCGCGCAGCCAGTCCACCGCCTTCTCATAGTCACCGTTGGTTTCGCCCAGCGCCTTTTTGCAATCCATCATGCCGGCGCCGGTGGCCTCGCGCAGGTCGCGTACTTGTTCAGCCGTAATCGCCATGGCTGTAATCTCCCTCGTTCGTGCGGGGTGCGCCGGGGCGCAATTCACCCGTGCTTGCTTCTTTTGCCAGTATTACCCATGCGGGAGCGCCTGCCCGGCGCGCCCGCAATCGAGGACGGTCAATAGCGTGCAGTTACTCTGCGGGCGCTTCTTCGTCGGAACCGAAGGAAGCGGCAGCCACCGGCTCGGCGGGAATCGCCTCAGCCACGGCTTCGTCCGAACCTTCGGTTGCCAGCATCTGCTCTTCCATCTGGTCAACGCGACCCTTCTGGAACTTCATGCGGCCTTCAATGGCGGCGTCTGCCAGCACCGAGCAATACAGCCCAAGCGCGCGGATGGCGTCGTCGTTGCCGGGAATCGGGATGTCCACAAGGTCCGGGTCGCAGTTCGTGTCCACAATGCCCATCACCGGGATGCCCAGACGGCGGCCTTCCTGCACGGCAATGTTCTCGTTCTTCACGCTCGCCACGAACATCAGGTCCGGCAGGCCCGGCATGTGCTGAATGCCGCCGAGGTTGCGCTCAAGGCGCTCGCGTTCCTTGCGGAACTCGGAAGCCTCGCGCTTCGAATACTTCTCGATCTTGCCCGTGGCTTCCAGATCCTGAAGGCGGGTAAGCTCGTTGATGCTCAGCTTGCAGGTGCGGAAGTTGGTCAGCGTGCCACCCAGCCAGCGGCTGGTCACGTAGTACATGCCGCAACGCTGCGACTCCGTCTGCACCACTTCCTGCGCCTGGCGCTTGGTGCCCACGAAAAGCACCGTGCCGCCCTTCGACGCCGTCTCGCGCACCATGCCATAGGCGCGGTACATCTGGCGCAGCGTGTGCTGCAGGTCGATGATGTAAATGCCATTGCGCTGACCGTAAATGTAGCGCTTCATCTTGGGGTGCCAGCGGCGTGTTTGGTGTCCGAAGTGAATGCCGGACTCCAGCAACTGACGCATCGTTACAACTGCCATAACCTTAGCTCCTGTTTCGGGTTAGTCCTTGGTGCGCGCGCAAAATCCCGCCATGGCGGGACACCCGAAAGATCGCAATGCGAGCACCTGTGAAATTGGGAATCCCGGGAATACTAGCATTTGGCCGCATCCAACCGCAACTGCTGGTTCTGCTTGGGTTTCGAGGAGGCAAGCGTCCGGAAATCTAATCTGCGTATTTCGCGCAATTTTGTGGTATATAGAAGTTCGTAGGGGTGTTTCCTTTCGTGAGGGCTTTATCGTGGGCGCGATTCGTTTTCTCCTATTGGGCGTTGTTTTGCTTTTGGCCGCAACGGGTGTGTCGGCTCAAGTGCCGCGCGTTCTCTATGTGGGCGACAGTTGGACCTATTACCCTTGGGCCATGCAAGACCCGCCCGCCCTGCGCACCGTGCTGGCGAAGCCCGAGATTGGGCTGGGCACCTACATCGAGGACGGCACCATCGCCCTTATTCAGCCGACGGCAGTGGGGTGGGACGCGCCCGACCCGCTCGGCCAGATACAGCAGAAGCTCATCGACAACCCGACCATCGACATCGTTCACTTGAGTCTGGGCGGCAACGACGTGAACCTCGGGCTGGGCGGCAACTTCTCGCCCGACCATGTGGCCAGCATGAATGGCACCGCCGTGGGCCATATACAGAATATCGTCAACTTCATCCTTGCGCAGCGGCCCGACATGCGCGTGGCCATCTGCGGCTACGACTACCTGAACATTACCGAGGGCGTGCGCTATAACCAGTTCTTGCTTGTTGAAAGCATGGAAACACCCACCGCCACGGCTTACCTTGTATACGGCCTGCCCGCACCCTTCACCGTGCAAGACGTGCTCAACAACCAGAACAACTTGAACGATGTGGTAATCGATCTGGAAAGCCGCAAGCTGAACTTGGCGCAAGCCACCAACCGCACGCGCTACATCCACAACTTCGGCCTGATGCAGGCGGTGTATGGCATCCCCTCGCTGAACGTGCCCCCAACCGCCCCGGCCAATGTGCCCGTGGGGTGGACCGGGAACTTCAGCAATTTCCCGGCAGGCAACCGCGACCTGTTCAGCCCGCGCCAGGCCATGGACGGCGCGAGCGACCTGGACCCCATCCACCTTGCAGACGCCGCCTATCTTCGCCTGATGGAGAACGCGGTGACGCAGGTGTATTACGCATGGCTGAAAGACTCGGAAGCCCCGGCGGTGTCGAGCATCGAGGTGTCGTCCAACAAGGAAGACCCCACCGGCACGATTGATTTCGAGGTGACCTTCTCCGAGGACGTCACTGGGGTGGATGCGACGGACTTCGAGGTGGTTGCCACCGGGCTGGACAGCGCAAGTGTGGAATCGGTGAGCGGGTCGGGCGCGGACTATGTGGTGCGCGTGGCCTACACCGGCGCCCTCGGCACGGTGCGGCTGGACTTGGTGGACGACGACACGATCTACGACGGGGTCTGGAACCCGCTCGGCAAGAAGAACCTGGTACACACGGCGAACGATGGCGACTTCCGCAACGGCGCGCTGGCCGTGGTGGGCGGCGAACCGGAGGGCGAAGACCCCATCGAGGGTGAGCCCGTATGTACCGCCCCCGCACGCACGCCGCGCGTGTTGATAGTGGGAGACAGCTGGGCTGCGGGCGTGTACCTGAGTGGAGCGCTTGATGAAGTGCTCGACGAATACGGCCTGACCCATGTGGGCGTGGAAGGGCTGGACACCGCGATAGGCGGCAGTAAGGCCGAGCAATGGGTCACCACCCAATGGCGTGGAAAGATTACCCAGGCCCTGCTCGACTTCCCCACCATCGACACCATCCACCTCATCATCGGCGGCAACGACATCCTCGGCCACATCAAAGACACCGACGTCTACGAAAGCCCCGGCTCCATCCTGCGCGAAGCCTGGTGGGACGCCATCGAGGACGACGTGCAGACCGTGGTGGATCATTGCCTGTTGCTGCCGCAGGTGCGCAAGGTGGTGCTGGCGGATTACGACTACCTCAACCGCGTGACCGCGCAGCTCTTTTACAGCCTCACCGGAGCCAGCAATGACTTCGGCGGCATGACTCAGTTCGAGGTGAACAAGGCCTTCATCGAGGTGGGGCAGCGAAAGCTGGCCGTGGCCCTGCGCACGCCCGGCTGCGAATACATCCACAACTTCGGCATGTTGCAATACACCTACGACATCCCCACCTGGGCCGTGCGCCCCGGCGGCCCGCCCAACTACCTGCCCTACCCCGGCGGCGACAACGCCCTGCCCATGCCTGACAGCGCATTCGATCCGCTCGACCTCTTCGGCACCATCATCCCCGGAGACGGAATCCACCCCAGCGCCGCCGCCCATAAGGTCCTCCTGCGTAACGCCGTCGAGCAGACCTACCTTGCGCTATACGCCAACGAACTGATCTGCCCCGAGGGTGAGGGGGTTGAAGAAGGAGTCCTTGAAGGTACACCCGAAGGAACCATCGAGGGGATCACCGAAGGTACTACCGAAGGTATTGCTGAGGGTGGTGTCGAAGGCAGCGTAGAGGGAACTATCGAGGGCGTTGCGGAAGGCACTCTTGAAGGTGCGATAGAAGGATCACCCGAGGGCAACATTGAGGGTACACCCGAAGGTGTTGTTGAAGGCGTAGTGGAAGGAAGCACCGAAGGGACAATCGAAGGTGTTGTTGAAGGCGTAGTGGAAGGAAGCACCGAAGGGACAATCGAAGGTGTCGTCGAAGGCTCACTAGAAGGAACACCGGAAGGCAGTGTCGAAGGCACACCCGAGGGTACGGTCGAAGGCTCTGTCGAAGGGATTGCCGAAGGCAGCAACGAGGGCAGCCCCGAAGGTGAAGGAATAAACGAAGGCGAAGGCACCGCCGACGGAGAAGGCACGCCCGAAGGAGAAGGGGCAAGCGCCCCCGGCCATGCCGCCGACTACGATGGCGACGGTAAGATTAACCTCTCCGAAATACTCCGCCTCATCCAGTTCTACAACTTCGCCAACGGCTTCGGCTGTGGCAACGGAGAAGACGGCTTCGCGCTCGGTGCCGAAGATAAGAACTGCCCCTTCCACTCCAGCGACTACACCGAACCCCGCTGGATCATCACCCTCTCCGAACTCCTGCGCAGCGTCCAGCTATTCAACATGAACGGCTACTGGCCCTGCCCCGAAGCCTCCGAAGACGGCTTCTGCGCCGGGGATAAGCCGGGGAAGTAGCGCTACTCAAATCGCCGACAAAGACAGTGGCGGCGGGCATCTCGCCCGCTGAATGCCGGAGTTTGAGCCTCGTTCCCAAGTTGCACTTGGGAACGCACTTGCCCGCGAAGTTGCACTTCGCGCCTTTGCAGCACCGACCCCGCAATCCAAAACCGAAATCAGGGGAGGGCAGTGCAACTGCCAATGCAATGGCATTCCCAAGTGCAACTTGGGAACGAGGGGGAAACTATGGCGCGGTCAGAAACCGCGCCATAGCGAATCCAAAATTGCGTTCGTTCTGCCCTACGCGATTGGGCTGTACTTCTTGTAGATGAAGTCGTGGAGCCAGTGCTTGAGCGCGTCCACTTCCACTTCCTCGACCACCTCGTCGGCGAAGCCGTAGGTGAGCATGGCGCGGGCCATGTCTTCGGCGATGCCGCGGCTGCGGAAGTAGAAGATGATCTTTTCGGGCGGGGACCCGATGGTGGCGCCGTGGGTGCATTTCACGTCGTCGGCGTAAATTTCCAGTTGGGGCTTTGCGTCGATGGTGGCGGTGTCGGACAGCAGCAGGTTGTTGCTCAACTGGTCCGAGTCCGTCTTCTGCGCATCGCGCAACACGTTCACGCGGCCTGCGAACACCGCCTTGCTCTGGTCGCTAAGTATCCCCTTGTAAAGGATGCGGCTGCGGCAATTGGGCACGGCGTGGGTAATCTGCAGCGCGTTGTCTATCAGGCGGCTGCCGTCGTTCAGGTAGAGTCCGGCAAGGTTGCACTCCGCACCCTCGCCCGCCAATTGCGTGCACAGTTCATTGCGCACGATGTTGCCTTCGAGCGTGAACGAGTAGGTCTTGCAATAGGCGTCGCGCCCGTGGTTGATCTCGATGGTGGCCAGGTGGTTGCCCGCCGCGCCCTCGCGCACCACGCGGTAATAGTCCAACCGCGCATTGGGTCCGACCGCAATCTCTTCCACCACGTTGTTCAGGTAAGGCGTGTCCCCGGCCAGCGACACGTAGCTCGCAATAACCGTCGCCTGCGCGCCCTCTTCCAGCACCACCAGGTTGCGAAGGTTCGCAGCAGTGTTCTCGCCACGCGCCGTTGTGAGGAACAACAAGTGAATGGGCGACTCGGCAACGGCATTCTTCGCCACATGCACAAACGCGCCGTCCTGCAGGAACGCGCTGTTCAGCGCGGTGTAGGCATTGCGCTCGCCAAGGTAGCGGTTCAGGTGCTTCTCAATCAACGGGGCGTGCTCGCCCTTGCAGGCGGCATACAGCCCGCCGCTAGAAATGCCGCCCGCCAACGCGACAACGCTGCTGAGGATGGGCGCGTAAAAACCATCCACAAACACCAGTTCCACCCAGCCCTCGTTGGCAAAGCTGAGCGGTGCAATGTCCGCCGCCGAAGGCAGCGCCCCGGGCGCGGTCAGGCTGCGATACGCCGTGCCCACAATCGGCGCAATGTTCGTGTGCCGCCACTGTTCCATGCGCGTGTTTGGCCAAGGCGTGGCGGAAAACTGCTCCGCACCTTGCGTGCGCAGGGCCTTCAACCATTCCGGCGCGCCATTCGGCGCAAGCGCATTCAGGTCCGCAAGGAACTGTTCACGAGAAATATCTTTAATCAGCTCGGTCATGAAAGGTGTCCCAAGAATCCGTCCGATAGGTCCAACTGGTCCTATGCTTCCCTACGCCGTCAGCGCTTCCTGCTCTTCGATCAGCCAGTCATAGCCCTTGGCTTCCAGCTCGAAGGCCAGCTCTTTACCCCCAGACCTCACGATGCGGCCCTTGTACATCACGTGTACAAAGTCCGGCACGATGTGGTCGAGCAGGCGCTGGTAATGCGTCACCACGATGAATGAGCGCGTGGGTGTGCGCAGGCTGTTCACGCCCTCGGACACGATGCGCAGCGCGTCAATGTCCAAGCCGGAATCCGTCTCGTCGAGTATCGCCAAGCGCGGTTCCATGATGGCCAGCTGCAATATCTCGTTGCGCTTCTTCTCGCCACCGGAAAAGCCGTGGTTCACAAAGCGCTCCGCAAACTTCGGGTCCACGTGAATCTGCTCCATCTTCTCCTTCAGCAACTTGCGGAAAGAAAGCAGGTCCAATTCCTCGAATCCCCGGCTGCGCCGCACTTCGTTCACAGAAGCGTGCAGGAAGTATTCATTGGTAATGCCGGGAATCTCGACCGGGTATTGAAACGCGAGGAACAGCCCAAGGCGTGCGCGCTCTTCGGCGGGCAACTCCAGCAGGTCCTGCCCGAGAAAGCTCACCGCGCTATCGTCGTCCACTTCATAGGCTTGGTTGCCCGCCAGCACGCCCGCGAGCGTGCTCTTGCCCGAGCCGTTTGGCCCCATGATGGCGTGGACTTCGCCTTCCTTGATGGTCAGGTCGATGCCATTAAGTATCGGGTTGTCGTCCACCGATGCCTTTAGGTTCTTAATCTCAAGCACGTTTCTAAATCCTTCTTACAACGATGGGCACCGGGCAATATCGTCGTGTTATTTGTGCCCTTCGTGGTTAATTTCTTCCTTAACCAACACTTCCCTCAAGGCTCAAGTCCAGCAGCTTGGTCGCTTCCACGGCGAACTCCATCGGCAGGTGGTCAAACACTTCCTTGCAGAAGCCGTTGATGACCATGCTGATGGCGTCCTCGGTGCCAATGCCGCGCGACTGGCAATAGAACAACTGGTCTTCGCTCACCTTCGACGTGGACGCTTCATGCTCCGCGGACGAGGTGCTGTTGCGCACGTCGAGATAGGGGAAGGTATGCGCGCCGCACTTGCTGCCAATCAGCAACGAATCGCACTGCGTGTAGTTGCGGCTGTTCGCCGCACCGGGGTTCATGCGCACCAGCCCGCGATAGCTGTTGTCGCTGCGCCCGGCAGATATCGTCTTCGAGATGATTGTGCTGCGGCTGTTCTTGCCGATGTGCATCATCTTCGTGCCCGTGTCCGCCTGCTGCATGTTGTTCGTCAGCGCCACGGAATAGAACTCGCCCACGCTGTCGTCACCCTTCAGGATGCAGCTGGGGTATTTCCACGTAATCGCCGATCCCGTCTCGACCTGCGTCCAGCTGATGCGGCTCTTGTAACCTGCGCAGATTCCGCGCTTGGTCACAAAGTTATAGATGCCGCCCTTGCCATTCTCGTCCCCGGCATACCAGTTCTGCACGGTCGAGTAGCGCACCGTCGCACCGGCGTGCGCATAGATTTCCACCACCGCCGCGTGCAGTTGGTTCGTGTCGCGCATGGGGGCGGTGCAGCCCTCGAGATAGCTGACCTCCGAACCCTCCTCCGCCACAATCAGCGTGCGCTCAAACTGTCCCGTGTTTTCCTGGTTGATTCGGAAATACGTGCTAAGGTCCATCGGGCATTTTACGCCCTTGGGAATGTAGGCAAACGACCCATCGCTGAACACGGCGGAATTCAGCGCGGCGTAAAAGTTGTCGTTCTGCGGAACCACGCTGCCGATGTACTTCTTCACCAGCTCCGGGTGTTCCTTAATCGCCTCGCTCATCGAGCAAAAGATAATGCCCTTCTTGCCCAGGATTTCCTTGTGCGTCGTCATCACGGAAACGCTGTCGAACACCGCGTCCACCGCCACGTTCGCCAGGCGCTTCTGTTCCGCCAGTGGAATCCCCAGCTTCTCGAACGTGGCCAACAGATCCGGGTCCACCTCGTCGAGACTGGCGCGCTTCACCTTGGGCTTGGGGGCGGAGTAATAGCTCAAGGCCTCAAAGTCCGGCTGCTCGTAATGCACCTTCGCCCAGGTCGGCTCGGTCATCTTCTGCCAGCTGCGGAACGCCTTCAGCCGCCACTCCGTCATCCACTCCGGCTCGTCCTTCTTCGCGGATATCGCCCGCACCACCTGCTCGTCGAGCCCAGGCGGAAAGGTGTCCGATTCAATCAGGGTTTCCCAGCCGTATTTGTATTTACGGTTGGCCAACTCGGCGGCGCGCCGGTTGCTCTCCTCAACACGCGACCCCTTGTATTGGGCAGTCTCGAGGTTTTCTGTTGCCATGCTCACTGTGTGAACTCCGTTAACCCTGCCTGTGCCGCGCCCGAAAACAGGCGCACTTTCCCTTAGTGGGGAACAGGTGCAGGCACGTTTGTATTCCCCGCGCCACGGTGTAAGTCCAATGGAGCGAGTGCCATAGCGTGCAGTATAGCACGTATCAGCGGGCGGTGTCGCCCCGCAACTGGTGGCTGATATCCTGAGCTGCTTCCGGTCCCCTCTCCCCCTGGCAGGGGGAGAGGGTTAGGGTGAGGGGGTTACCCGCAAACTTTAAGACCTTCCGTGCGGCTTTCTTTACCCCAACAGCCGCGCCGCGTGGGGCGCGAAGTATGTCAGCACCATATCGGCACCGGCGCGCTTGAAGGCCAGCAGCGATTCCAGCACCACGCGGTCGCGGTCCAGCCAGCCGTTAGCGGCTGCCGCCTGTATCATGGCGTATTCCCCGCTCACCTGGTAAGCGGCAACCGGCACGTCCACGTTGTCTTTCACCATGCGAACCACGTCGAGGTAGGGCATACCCGGTTTCACCATCACGATGTCTGCGCCCTCGGCCACGTCCAGTTGCACCTCGCGCAGGGCCTCGATGGCGTTGGCCGGATCCATCTGGTAGGTCTTCTTGTCGCCATGCTTGGGGGCGGAATCCAGCGCATCGCGGAAGGGGCCATAGAACGCCGAGGCATACTTCGCGGAGTACGCCAGGATGCCCGTGTCCTCATGGCCGGTCGCATCGAGCGCCTCGCGGATGTAGCCAATCCGGCCATCCATCATGTCTGAAGGCGCCACAATGTCTGCGCCCGCCTCGGCCTGGGCTATTGCCATCTCGGCCAATATGGGCAGCGTCTCGTCGTTTAATATCCGCCCGTTCTCCACCAGCCCATCGTGCCCGTCGCTCGAATACGGGTCCATTGCCACGTCGGTGATCAACGCCAGTTCCGGCACCGCGTCTTTCAGCGCGCGAATCGCCCGTTGAAGCAGCCCTTCCGAATTGGTGGATTCGCTGGCGGTGGGGTCTTTCAATTCATCGGGTACCACGGGGAACAGTGCCAGTGCAGGAATGCCCAGCGCATGGGCGGCCCGCGCTTCTGCCACCAGCAGGTCTAGGCTCATGCGGTCCACGCCCGGCATGGACGTTACCGGGATGCGCGTGTCGCTGCCCTCAACGAGGAACACCGGCCAGATGAGGTCGCCGGGGGTCACGGCGTTTTCCCGCATCAGCGTGCGTATGGCCTCGCTTCTGCGGTTGCGGCGGGGACGACCAATCAATTCCATGCGGGATACCT
>JBIKMR010000409.1:0-2681 GCA_044359155.1 Candidatus Hydrogenedentales bacterium
TGTTCCAGCTCGCGCTCGGATTGCTTCTTGGCCAGCTTGGCTTCCTTGGTCCGCGCAATGTTGCGGCCCCCGGTGAACAGGTCATACGAAACATTCAGCCCCACGGTGGTGGCAAAGTTGTCTTGCTCGAAGCTGTCATTGTCCGGCAGGCTGGCCGAGCGCGACGCGAAGGCCGCCACTCGGGGCATGAACGAGGAACGCGCCGCCTTGGCCAGCGCCCCCGAGCGGCTCACCGAAAGGCGCGCCTGTTCGAGGTCAGGCCGATGCTCGACCGCCTTGGCAATCACCACCTCGGGGTCGGGCAGTTGCAGGTGGTCGCTGGTTTCTTCCATCAGCGGGGCCACGTCCAGGTTGTCCGGCATGGCCGCTTCCGCCATTCCCAATAACGCAGCCAGCGCAATACGCGCCGCCTTCAGGCTGCCCTCTGCGGATATCAGGTTGCTCTCCGCCGCGCGCTGGCGCACTTCAAAATTGAGCACGTCGCTCAATGCACCCACCCCCGCCTCCTTGCTTAACTGTGCTTCTTTCAATAGGCGCGCGTTGAAGTCCAGATCCGCCTGTGCAATCGCCCGGTTTTCCTTCGCCAGCAGTATCGCGTAATACGCCTGCGCCACGCCGAAGACCAACTGCCGCTGTGCATCACGCTGGGCCGCAGCCCATTCTTGCGCACCGAACTTTGCGGCCCGGTGGTTGTAGGTGCGGGCGAAACCATCGAACACAAGGTAGCTGAGGTTCAGGGAAAGGTCGTAGGACTCGGTATCGTCCGGCACGGACAGCGCCGTGCGGATTCCGGTGGCCATTGTATAGGCCGAGTTTGAGAACGCTCCCAACGCTGTGGGCGGGGCAATGCCGCCAAAGAGGCTGGCTTGCGCCGCATTCGGCAGCACCTGCCTCCAGGCCTGCTCGCGCAGTCCGTTCACCGTGTTGTCCGGCAGGTCGGTGTGCGTGGCCTGATACTCGACATTGGCCTGCGGGAAATAGGCCGAGCGCGCCTGTGCCACCCGCTGCTGCGCCTGGCCCACCCGCGCCTCGATGGCTTGCAGGCTCGGGTTGTCGCGCAGCGCTAGTTCTTGTGCTTGGCGCAGGTCGAGCAGTTCCACCGAAGGGCCAGAATCAGCTACCGCTTCGGGGGCAACAGCCGCCGCTTCTGCCACAACGGGCTGCGCTTCTGAAACAACCGGCTCTTCGGCCCCTGCCATTCCCGTGAGACAGGTAGACGCCGCAACAAATAGAAAAAGGTACTTCACCATGAATTTCCTGTATCGAAGCCGCAGCAACATCGTCACGCCTGCACAGGCTCCGTGCCTGCATCTGCGCGCCGCTTCGTGAGAATATCGCCAATCTTGTCGTATACCCCGCGCCACTCGCGCACGCGGCCATCGCCCAGCTCTTCCATCAGCTCGACGATAAATTGCAGTATCCCCGTCTCCATCGCCTCGATGGTGCGCTGCCCTTCCTCGCTCAGGTGGATAAGCACCGAGCGCCGGTCCGCAGGATTCTGTTCCCGCTGGAGCAAGTGCATTTCCACCAGCCGATCCACCATCGTCGAGGCTGAAGGGGGCGACACGTTCAGGCGTTCCGCCAGATGCTTCACCCCCAGCGTGCCCGCATCGCGCACGGCAAGTAGCGCGTTGTATTGTGGAAACGTCAGGTCAGGGCAGCAATCTTCCATGCCCAGACGCGATGAGCCAAACTCCCGGAGTATCCCCTCCTGAATCATCCTCACTGTGCCATGTACGGCACGGGCATGTTCCCAATACGGTTCCGCCAAAACCAACTCCGATACCTTGTGCGTTCAAATAATTAGCCTTTCAAAGTATATGGTCCTTGCCCCACCAATTCAATTCCCCCCTTGCCCAAGCGCCGCGAAAAAACCGCTTGCCTTTTTCGATGCAACGTGATAGCTTACCTGAAACTTTGTTCAGCCTAACACTGTACGAACAAAACAAGAGGACGAAGAAAATGAACTGGACCGAACTTATCAAAGCAGAGATGGCACAGACCTACAATTCGACGGAGAAGCTGATTGCGATGGTGGAGGACAGCAAGTTGAACTGGAAGCCGACGACCGGCAGCAACTGGATGACCACCGGGCAGTTGCTCTGCCACATCCCCGATGCCTGCGGTACCTGCTTTAAAGGTTTCTATACCGGGGATTGGGGTGGCACGGACGTCGAAGGCGATGTGCCGGTGCAGGAAATGTTGCCGCCTGCGGAGAAGCTGCCCTCTGTTTCCAGCGTAGCCGAAGCGCTCGAACGCCTCGCCAAGGACAAGGAACTTGCCCATTCCATTCTGGCGCAGGCAGGCGAAGAAGAACTCGCCACGCGCATGGTCACCGCACCTTGGAACCCCCAGCCCATGCTCCTCGGGCACCAGTTGCTCGGCATGGTCGCCCACCTCGAAATGCACAAGAACCAGCTTTACTACTACCTCAAGCTGCAAGGTCACCCTGTGAACACCATGCACATGTTTGGCATGGTGTAAGGACTTCTGCCACAGAGGACACAGGGTTCACAGAGGTTTCTTGGCATTGCCCTCTGTGTTCTCCGTGTTCTCTGTGGCTAGTTTTTCAAGCGCCGCTTCGCCACCATGCGCTTTACCATCTCGTCCACGATTACCCCCGCGAGGATGACCGCGCCGATGATCGCGAACTCGAGGTGCGTGGGGATGCCGAGGATGTT
>JBIKMR010000410.1:0-2669 GCA_044359155.1 Candidatus Hydrogenedentales bacterium
GGCCCGAAGTGCGCGGCGTGACCATAGGCGATTACGCCATGCTCTGCACCAACGCGCCGCCGGTGCGGGAGTACCTACCGAGTTCCGTCGAGGGCATCTTGAAAGCCGTGCCTGATCTTGGGGGCTTCTTCACCATCTCCGCTTCGGAGAATCCTACCAATTGCTGGTCGCACGGGCAGGGCGGCAACTGCCCGCGCTGCGCGCCCGTGGGGGCTGCTGCCACCATCGCCGGGGTGCAGGCCGCCATTCAGGATGGCATTGACCGCGCAGGAAGCAAGGCCACGCTCTTCGCGTGGGACTGGGGCTGGGGGGACGACTGGGCGCCCGCAGCCATCGAGGCGCTGCCCAAGGCGGTGTCGCTGATGAGCGTGAGCGAGTGGAGCATTCCCATCGTGCGCGGCGGAGTCGAGAGCGTGGTGGGGGAGTACTCCCTCTCCGCCATCGGGCCGGGGCCACGCGCATCGCGGCACTGGACCATTGCCAAGGAACACGGCCACGGCACCCTGGCCAAGCTGCAAGTGGGCTGCACCTGGGAACTCGGGGCCGTGCCGTATATCCCTGCCGTTGCCAACGTGGCGGAGCATCTGTCGCGGCTGGGCAAGGCAGGGGTGAACGGCGCCATGCTGGGCTGGACGCTGGGTGGATATCCCTCTCCCAACATGGAAGTGGCCAGTGCGATTGCGGCACAGCCGGACCTGTCCCCGGATGACGCGATGATGCAGGTGGCCACGCGCCGCTTTGGCGCGGAGGATGCCGCTCTGGTGGTCGCTGCATGGAAGGGCATGAGCACTGCGTTTCAGGAATTCCCCTACAACATCGGCGTGGTCTACAACGCGCCCTTGCAGGCGGGGCCATCGAATTCCCTGTGGCCCGCGCACACAGGATATGCCGCCACCATGGTTGGAATCCCCTATGACGATCTGGATTCCTGGCGCAACCTGTTCCCGGTAGAAGTCTTTGCGGGCCAACTGGAGAAGGTGGCCGCGGGATTCGAGGAGGCCCTTGAACCTTTGCACGCCCGGCTTGAAGTCGGGGCAGGATTGCCGGAACTCGTGCGCGAAGTAGACGTGGCCACGGCCTGCGCCCTGCACTTCATGTCGGTGGCGCAGCAGAGCCGCTTCGTCTATCTGCGCAACGCCCTACTCGCGGTGACCTCGCGCGCAGATGCCGAAGGGCTATTGGCTGTGCTGGATTCCAACATCCTTGCCGAGCGCAGGCGAGCTATTGAATTGCACGCCATCCAGTGCCGCGATTCCCGCATCGGCTTCGAGGCCACCAACCATTACTTCTACACCCCCAACGATCTCGCGGCGAAGGTGCTCAACTGCGACTACCTGACTAATGAATGGCTGCCCGCCCAGCGCACCCGCGTGGCGCAGTTGCCGTGATAGACTGAATAAAACCTCTTCTTGCCTGGAGTCCCCATGAGCTTATCGACCCGCATTCAAAACATCTGGCGTCCGTGGAACTTTCACTTTCACCACAAGCTACACGCGGGCCAGCCCTTCTTCGAGGGCTGGTACTTCAAGGTGGTGGATGCTGCGGGCGCGCAGCCCTATGCCTTCATCCCTGGCGTGTTCATGGGCAAGGACGCGCACGCCTTCATCCAGGTGCTGGATGGGCGCACGGGCACGGCGTGGTATCACCGCTATCCCATCGACACGTTCGAGGCCGCGCGGGATCGCTTTGATGTGCGCTTTGCGGGCAACCGCTTTCACGCGGGCGGCGTCGAGTTGGACATCGACCTGCCGGAACAGCGGCTGAAGGGCAGCATTGCCTTGGGTCCGTGGAGCAAGTGGCCGGTGACCTTCACCTCTCCCGGCGTGATGGGGCCGTATTCCTTCGTGCCCTTCATGGAGTGCAAGCACGGCATCCTCAGCCTGGACCACACCCTAAGTGGGAGCCTCGATGTGGACGGCAATGTGACGCAGTACGATGGCGGGCGCGGGTATATGGAAAAGGACTGGGGGAGAGGCTTTCCTCTAGGTTACGTGTGGACGCAGAGCAACCACTTCGACCGGCCCGGCATCTGCGTCACCGCGTCGGTGGCGCGCATCCCGTGGATAACCGGGAACTTCCGGGGCTTCTTGGTGGGCTTCCTGCTCGACGGCGAACTGCACCGCTTCACCACCTACACCGGCGCAGCCATTGAATCGCTCCGCCTGACCAAGCAGCACATGCACCTGACCATCCGCAACCGCACCCACCGCCTGAACATTGAGGCAGAGAAGACGCACGGCGCTTTGCTGCGCGCCCCCTACGAACACGACATGCTCGAACGCGTGGCCGAAACCATGACCTCGACGATTGCCCTGCGCTTCAGCGAGATAGCGGGGGATCGCACAGTCTACGAAGGCGAAGGCCGAAGCGCCTGTTTGGAGACGCAGGGTCGGCTGGACCTTATCTGCGATGACATCGAGAGTTAGGCACGAGATTGTTGCAATTGCGGGTAACCCCCTCACCCTAACCCTCTCCCCCTGCCAGGGGGCGAGGGGACCAGAGGGGCGCTGCCTCACGAAAACTTCGGGCGATATGAAGACACCGCTTCTCCGGTCCCCTCTCCACCGGTTGCCCTGCCGATGAAACTTGACGAGGACAGAGATTTCGGGGGAGAGGGTTAGGGTGAGGGGGTAACTCAACATCTATGCACGCGCAGCTTTTCATATGAA
>JBIKMR010000203.1:0-8132 GCA_044359155.1 Candidatus Hydrogenedentales bacterium
AATCTTCAGCTCACCCGCCACCTTGGTTTCGCACAGGTGCTTGCAGCCAAGGCAGGAATAGGAGCGCGTCATGCGGGCCAGCTGATTGAGCTGGTGGTATTCGTTCATGGTCAACTGCTCGGGCGAGATGGCGGCCCCGGCGTTCTCTTCCAGAATCTGCAAGTTGTTGATACCGGAAACCGACGCGGACAGGCGCTCGTCGGCCCACACGGACTTCAGCTTGGCCTGTGCCAGGTTGAAGTTCTTGGACTGGAACTGGACCACCTTCTCCAGGTCGTCCGGCACAGAGGACTGGGTCTTCATGGCGATAAGGCCAATGCCCGCCTTGTGCGCCTTGTCCATGGCGTTGTTCAATTCCAGATCGCCATACTGACGGAAGTTGTAGCGGAACATGATCGCGTCGATGCCACCCACGTCGGCGGCTTTGTCGATCAGCTTGGCCACGTTGCCATCGTGGCAGGAGAAGCCGAACAGCTTGGCCTTGCCGGCTTTCTTCACGTCGTCGCCCATCTTGATGAAGTCCGGCTCCAGCTGGGCCAAGTCGTCGATCATGTGCATGAAGTACATGTCGAGATAGTCCGTCTGCAATTCAGCCAAGCATTCGTCCAAGTGAACCTTGTAATTGTCGGGCGTGCATTTGCTTCCCTTCAGCGCGGCCTTCGACGTAATCCATACGTTCTTGCGGCCCACCTGCTGGTGGAAGGGGGCGATGGTGGCGTGGCTCTGGCCCGCCGCATACACCTGGCCGGTGTCGATATAGTCCACACCCATGTTGAAGGCGCGGTGCAGCATCTTGTCGTACTTGGCGTCAAAGGTTTGCGAGCCGCCCATCAGGATGAGCGGCACCGTAAGGCCGCTCTTGCCGAGCGTACGCCGGGGCACTTTCATCGCCGGGGCCGCCTCGGCCTGGGCCAGGGTCATGCTGCCGGGGGTGTGGGCCGCAGCCGTGCCTGCAAGGCCGATGCCCGCGCCGCCGAGGACCGCGCCCTTCATGAAGTCGCGTCGCGGCATTCCGCTGTGATGTTCCATACCGCAATCTCCTCTGTGTGCGCCCCTCCGGGCGCGGCCTAGACCGACTTAATCTCTCGTTCTTTTAAAAGCAATCGGCGCTCCCCAGAGCGGCTTTCTCCGACTGCCGTAACATACACTGCACGTGAATCCTTCACCGGGCATTCATTCTCGCATATACCACAGCCAATGCAAAGGTCCGGCACCATAAAGGGCTTGTTCAAAACCACGATGTTTCCGTAAACATCCATGGCTTCCACGTCCTTGGTTTGTATCGCCTTGGGCGAAGTGGGGCAGACTTCCTCGCACACCACGCAGGGGATTTCCATGGCGTGGGGGAGGCAGCGGCCCGTGTCGAAGAAGGCCGTGCCCAGGCGCACGGGGCCTTCTTCCTCGTAGGCGTTCTTTCCCAGCTTCTCTTCCACGGTGATGCGGCGGATGGCGCCCGTGGGGCAGACCTCCGAGCACATGGTGCATTTCAACTGGCAATGCCCAATCTCGAACTTCATCACCGGGGTCCAGAGTCCCTCGATGCCTGCCTCCTTGAAGGAGGCAGGTTGCAGCACGTTGGTCGGGCACACGTTCACGCACTGGTCGCACTTGATGCATTTCTTCAGGAAATCCGATTCCTCAACGCTGCCAGGCGGGCGCATAAGCGTCGGCTCAAAGTGCGCGTCGGTATTCATGCCGTGCGTGCGGATGAAGGGATAGGCCATGACCCCCACCAACCCGGCAAAGAACAGGCGGCGGCGCGAGAAGTCCGGCGCGGGCACCACCTGCTTGGTGTCCAACCCCACCATGGTAAAGCTCAGGGCGTCTTCCGGGCAGTCGTCAATGCAGTTCATGCAGGAGAAGCACTCACTCTGGCGCACTTGCCCTTGCGGGTCCGCCGCGCCTTCACAACGAGTAAGGCACAGGTTGCAGTCGGTACACTTGTGTACGTCGCGGTTGATGCGGAACAGCGCGAAGCGCGAGAACACCCCCAGCAGCGCACCCAAGGGGCACATGACGCGGCAGAAGAAACGGGGGATGACAAGGTTCATTCCCACCAGCGCGACGATCATCATGCCGATCCAGAAGGAACCAAGGAAGATGCGCGTTTCCACGCCGGGGCGGAACTTCAAGTCGTCGATCAGCGCGGTATCCACGCCGAAACGCCCAAGACCGATGGACATCTGTCCCAGGCCCATATCCACCATGGGTGCCACTACCGTGGCGAAGGTGCGGTACATCAGGCAGATGGGATCCAACAGTCCAATTTGGAGCGAGCCCATCGCGGCCATGATAAGGAAGACCGTGAGTATGGCGTACTTCAGGAAGAAGAGGTCGCGGTAGCGGTTGCTGTCGATGCGCTCCTTGCCGTTGCGCACGTTGAACAGCCAGCCGATGAACTGGTGCAGCGTGCCGTAGGGGCATATCCAGTTGCAGAACACGCGGCCAAACAGCAGCGTCACCAGCAGCACCGTCATGCCCCAGCCCAGATAACGGTACACGTGGCCCGTGCTGAGGATGTTGGCAATCATCACCAACGGGTCCATCTCGAGGATGCGCGACACCGGGTACCCGCCCGCGCGGGTAGTCCAGGTCAGCCAGATACTGATAAGGAATACACTAAAAAAGAAGGCTTGCGACACGATGCGCACATTCGTGATGCGCAGGGCTTTCTCCCAAGAGAACCCTGCCACGCGCGATTTCATCGCCGCTTGTAGCTTGTCTATCACCGCTCGCTTCGCTCCGTCTTCGTTGCGTTTGGTTTATCGTTCGCTTAACTATCCTCAGCCGCCTACCCCAACACCTCCTTGATTCGCCCTTCCCAGTCCAATTTGCCTGCGCCTTTTTCTTCAGCCTTCAGCAGATAAGTGGGGTAATCACGCCCGCGTTCCAGCAGGTGCTCGAAGGCCCATGCGTCGCAGGCCACGGGGTCCACCGACGCAAGCACGGCGTCGCCCTTCTTCACGTTCGATGGGTCTCCGCCCGTGGGGCCGTTCTGCATCAGAATGTTTGAGCCATCCAGAATCGTCATGGTCGGGCGAATCATGATGGAAAGGTCCGACACGATCTCATGGATGTCCTGGTGGAACTGGTTGCGCGTGCCACCCAGCAGGCCATACCAGTTCTTCATGCCAATCGAGGCGCTGCACAGGTTGTGGTCCTTGATGGGGGCCAGGCCAATCACCTTGTCCACGTTGGTGAAGGGGCGGTGGAAGAACCACCAATTCTCAATCAACTTAGCGCCCGGCGTGTTGAGCATCTTGAATGCGTTCGAGTCGGGCAGGTACACGCGCCCGCCGTTGTTCAGCGTGGCCCCGCTGATCTGGCTCTTGGCAAAGCAGTCCGCCGGGGACTCGATGGGATTATCCGCCACGCGCACTTCCTGTGCCCGGCAATCCACCAACAGCAGGCGAATGATTTCCTGCAACAGCTCCGGGTTAGACGTGGCGCCCAGGTTGGGGGCGCGGTCAAACGCAACGTTCGGCTTCACCAGCACAATGTCGCCCGGCTTGATGTAGTGGGCAATGCCGCCAATGCCATCCAGCGCGGCCAGTAGTTTCTCGCGTGGCGTGCCTTGTCGGCCAATGCCAATGTCCGCCGCCAAGGCAGGCTTCTCTACGCGGAAATCCTTCAGCGTCAGCGGCGTGATCTTGGGCTCGCTGCGCAAACCGGTCATGTCCTTCATCGAACCCGGCCAATTCTCCGGGGCAAGGGCGGCATAACCCGCCGCTCCAGTGATGCCGCCCGCCACCGCCACCTTCGTAAAGAAGGCACGGCGGTCCATGGGGTCCTTCACATAGTCAGGCTTCTGTATTTTTTTGGGCTTATCAGTAGGGTTGTTCTTCACCGAAGAGCGCTCCTTCCAGGGTTTGGAGCTTCTCGTGGGCCGCATTCAGGTCTGCGGTCCCATCCAATCCATACACCATGCTGCCGCGCTTATTGAACAGCAGCAGGTCTTCTATGAACTTATGCTTTAACACCGCGCCATCGGGGTTCTGTTCCGTGGCCGTGTATTCCATCAGGCTATTGTCCACCAACTGCTTGAGCAGGGCATCGGCTGCGGCCTCGTCGGGGGCTTCATGCAGGAACAAGCGCGGGCCATTGTCGGGCAACTGCCCGAACCAGAAGTCCTTGGCGAAGGCAAACTGGAACACGTCTTCCTTCTGGAACTGGATGTCTCCAAACGGAATCGCCAAGTCCGAAGCAAACACGTCGAACCCGGAGGGTACGTCGCCCTTGCCCTCGGCCATGCCCCCCATCATCGTCGCCAACTGCTTCGCCTTGGCTAGAGTGGGTTCGCCCTCCTGCGCTCCGGTCACCTTGAAATAATAAGGTCCCGCAATACCTATCAAGCCAACCGAGGTGGGATAGAAATATACGCCGTCCGTAGACTCAACCGCGCGGCCCGCGTCGCGCTGTGCGCTGAAGATGCCAAGCGCGTTGGCGAAGGTCTTGTGGTAATAGACCTCCATATTGGTAGATATCCCCAGCTCGGGATGCTCCAAGCCCACGAAGAAGGCTTGATCCAAGCCGTATTGATTGTATTGATCGACTGCACCGTTGATCTTTTCATACACCGTCTCTGGCGTAAAGGCCTGCACCCGGCCCGAAATAGTCCAGCCGCCATCCATTATGGAGGATGGGAACACCCCGGTGTCCACGGCTGCCAGTGCCACGCCACCCGCCATCATGGCCTTGGCCGGGTCTACCCAGCGCTGTAAGGGTGTGCGGTACAGCTTGTCCTCGACCGCCCCCGCCTCCATCACCTCCATGGTAATGTCGCGGTCGGCGGGGTCATAGGCATCTTCCTGCGCGGCGAACCAGCCGCCCATGATAAGCACGAACACAATGAAGCCCGCGCCGAACCAGACCTCGACACGCGGAATATGTTTGCGGAATAACTTGCGTTCCCGGTTGGTAAGTATCCGGTCGACTTTCGCCTTGGCCACGGCACTGCATCCTCCTGTGACTGCATAACACCTTAACACCCTCCGCATTGGCAAGCAACCCCGGGGAGGCATTGGATTTGACCTACTCCTCCACCGCATCAGCCTTTTACCCCACAAAAAAATAACCCGCCCGACGCTTCCACGCCGGGCGGGTCGAGAAGTATTTTCCTGAGCCTACTTCAATTCAAGCCGAATCGGCTTCACGCTCACCTCTTCCATCGTGTTCCCCGTCGTGTTCGTCACGCTCATGCGAGGGAACACATAGCGGATGGGGAAGCATTCGTGGTAGGTGTACTGCTTGCCATCCTTCACGGAGCCATCCACCGAAAGCATTTCCGTTATCGTTAGCATCTGCTTCCAAGGCTTGCCATTCACGGAATCATTGATCCACTTGCAGAGGTTTTGGCGGCCATCCGTCATTGCCCCGCGCAGGGTAATTTCGCTAATGCTCTTGTGGCCCGGAGAGGAGACCTTTGTACCACCGCTCCCCGCGACCAGACCGCTCAGGTGCAACAACGGCTCGCCATTTTGGCGTGCGTCATAAATTTCCCGAACCCCATCCATCGTCACGCCAACGCCACCCGCACCACCAGTGCCGCCACCACCCGGGGCCACGCTCGTGGTGAACTCAATCCGCCCGATGTTCACCTTCAGAGTTTCCGTCTGCACCGTCGAGCTGGTATCAAAGTTTACTGAAGACCACTGCGTCGGGAAACAATCGAACAGGCTGTAGCTGCGGCCTGGAGACTTGTCGGACTTGAACAGTGTCACGGTGATGTTTTTGCGGATATTTTTTCCCTTGGCCGCCTCTTGGAACCACGCTTGCAATTCTTTCGAGCCGCCCCGCGCGGTGAACTTTGCGCTTCCCCAATGCGCCGCACCAGGGCCATACAATCGATACCCCTGCCGCGCCGACCGACCCAGGTTGATGCGCGTGTCTTGTGCCGGGGACTCCAACGTCTTGTAGTCCCACACAATGTCGTCGATCACAATTTCCTGCAATCCCTCAATCGGCATCACGCTCCCGTCTGCCTCTGCCACGGATGCCTCGAAATAACTCTGCGCAGATGCTGTCCCTGCAAGCATCAGCGCCCCAACCAAGCACACCATTTCCTTTAACACGTTTTCTCTCCTTGTTAAGGGCCGCCTCTCCAAGCGTCCCATTCCCCAGTGGCGAAGCCACAACTCAAGCTAAACGTACCATCCCTTTTGGTATTTGCCAAATCAATGCCCCATATCCCGCATACTCCGCAAGCCCAATTCTTTGAATAACTTAGCAAAGGCGCATATCGTGTAGTTTAGGTAGAAGGAGCCGACCTTGAACCCAACTGCAACTACCATGCAAAAGGCCAGCATCGCCGTGATTGGCGGCGGCCCCATTGGCGCATCCGTGGCGCGCGCCCTCGCAAAGGGCGGCTGTGGCACCATCCACTGGTTCGAGGCCAACCACCCTGTCGAGGGGGACTTCTCGCGCCGCAGCATGTCGTGCCCCTGGGCAGCCGGACAGGTGCTGGCGAATTCCTTCGAGCCCGACACCCTGGCCACCCAGCTCGGCCAGCGCACCCTGCAAGCGCTTCGGCAAATGGGGGAAAGAGGGCAGCTTCCTATGCAGCCCCGCCCTTGGCTGGCCTGCGCCCCCAAACACGGCGGCCCGGCAGGCGAAGCCACACGCGCTACCTTGGACGCTGCATGGAACGCGGGCCGCATGGAAGGATTCACCCGCATACACGGCCCCGCGCTAGCCCGATTCCAAGGGCTGCGCGCCAACCAAATTGACTTCGCCCTCTGCGACGAAAGCACCCTGGCCGTAGACCCGCGTGACCTTGCCATCGGCTTGGCAAAGCTCGCGGCGCATAGCCCCGGCGTATCCCCGCATTTCGGTGCCGTGGTTGAAAGCATCCAAGGAAATGAAATCACCGCCACCCAGAATGGCGCATCCCTGCTCATCCATGCAGATGTGATCGTGCTCTGCGTGGGCATCCATGTGGCAGGGCTTCTCATCAATGGCGCGCCGCTGCACACACTCGTGCCTCCCACCACCATTACCCACCTTCACGTGTTCGACCACAGAAGCGCTGAACATACACCCCAAGTAAACTACTGCCTCGCGGGCCCCGCCACCATCGCCCGCTACGAAATCTTCGGCGAGCCCCGCAAGCAGATCACCCCAGACCTTCCCAGCATCGCCCAAGCCTTCGACATCAATCCCCTGTTGACCGATTTGCCCGGACTCTGCCGCCTGCTCGACACGCATTTCGCCACGCAAGAAGCCGCCGCCCTCCACACGCCCGAAGCGCGCGACGAGATCGCCGCGCTATTGGGCGAATACATCGAGCCGCAGTACTTGCCGGGTAATACGGCCGGTCCCGTTATCACCGACTCGACTATCGCCAGCTACGTGAAACACATACAGCCCGACGGGGAACCTACAATCCAATGGCTAAACACCAAAACGCCTGTGCTTTACGTGCAACCCAGCAACGGTCGCGGAGTAACACAGAGTGTCGGGATCGGGGAATATGCAGTGGATCTGCTTCGTCTGCATCTGGATTAGGGCTTATGCTTCCTCAATAATCTTCCGCTCGATACGTCTGTCTGGTACCAGCCAAAGGATGGCAACGAATACATAGATCGCCATCGATATCCATTCATGCACCAGCGACAACCCAATTGCCACCGCATAAAGCAGCACCGAGGCCTTGCCCTTCCGGTCTCTGCCCACCGCCGCCTTTAGTTTTGAGTTCGCTCCTTGGTGGCGGATGATAAGGCTTTGCAACAAGAAATACGCCACGGCTGCGCCCAGTAGCACGATGCCATAAACCGCCGCCGTCATCGGCGCAAAATGGTTTTCCCCCATCCACCCCGAAGCAAAAGGAATCAGGGACAACCAGAACAACAGGTGCAAGTTTGCCCAAAGAATTATTCCATTCGTGTGGTGCGTCAACTGCAACATGTGGTGGTGGTTGCTCCAATAAATTCCCACATAAATGAAGCTCATCACATACGACAAAAACACCGGCACTATCGGCTTCAACGCCGCCCAATCCGTGCCATGCGGCACCTTCATTTCCAGCACCATGATCGTAATCAATATCGCCACCACCCCATCACTAAACGCTTCCATACGAGTCGTGTTCATGTCCGCACTGAGCTCCTTCATGCTATAGAAACGCAAGCAGATCC
>JBIKMR010000411.1:0-2646 GCA_044359155.1 Candidatus Hydrogenedentales bacterium
CGCGTGTCGCTCGAACTACTGCGCAACCAACACGTGCAGCGCCTCCGTTAGCCTGCCGTTCGAGTACATCAAGAAGTTTCTGCATCTCAGCGCTTTGATGGCTTACAGCTCTTCACGGGTAGGATAGACCCCAATTGCTGCCAGTGAGTTTATGGCATACGGAAAGTTCGATTATCTGGTCCCCTCTCCACCGCCTGCCTTGCCGAAAAGGCTTGGCTAGGGCAGAGATTCGGGGGAGAGGGTTAGGGTGAGGGGGTTGGCTCTATACCCATACACGCGCAGATTTTACTGCGAATGATTTTTTGAAACGCACAAGCGCGCCATCCGCCGATACAGGAGCGCACCGGCGCGCCCCAGGATTTTCGCCCATGCCCTATCCCTCAGAAACGGACAACGAAGCCCCCCGCTTCAGCGACCGCTACGGGGATATCCTCAACGGCGCATGGGCGCAGCCCACGGGCGTGTCTGAAACGGCGGTGTCGCTTGCTCCCTCCGAACAGGCGGTGCAGGCCTTGTGGCATGAGCAACGTTTCAACGGCGCGCAGATGCGCACGCGCGAGGGCCATGCCATCGAGGTTATCTCCCCCGGCTGGTGGAACCACCATGCGGGCCCGGACTTTCGCGGCGCGCAAATAGCCTTCAATGGAACCCTTTACCACGGGGATGTGGAGGTCCACCTCACCCCAGAAGCATGGACTGCCCACGGCCACCAGCACGATCAGCGCTACGACGAGGTGTTGCTGCACGTGGTGCTGGATGCGCGCGACAACGCCCCCACCGCACACACCGTCTCGGGTCGCCCCTTACCCGTGCTTGTCCTGCGCCCCTTGCTCGAGCCCGGATGGGAATGGTCCAGCGATGAAAGCCCCGAGCCAGCCGCCTGCACGGTCGGTGCCTGCTCGTTGCTCATTCCCAAGCAAGGCACGGAACCACTGGTGCGTGCGCTGGAACTTGCGGCGGAGTGGCGGATGCTGGCCAAGGCCCGTGCCATTCGTGAACGCATGGACCGCGTAGGCGGCGACCAGGCGCTCTTCGAAGCCATGATGTACGCGGCGGGAGTCAGCACCTTTAAGCACCACTTCCAAACCGTGGCCCGCCAGTTGCCCTACGCGCGCGCCGTGCAGTTGGCCCGCCACGATCCGCTGCTGCTCGAGGCCGCCCTGCTGCAAATTGCCGGGCTGATGCCCGAGTCCCTGCCCACCGATACCCTCGTGCCACACCACGCCCGGCTTCGCGCCCTGCTCAAGGAACACCTCGACGGCCTGCGCCCCCTGCCCCTGCTCTGGAAGCGCACCGGCATCCGCCCCGCCAACCATCCCGAGCGCCGCATCGCGGGCATGGCCCGCGTGTTGGCCCGCACTGCCGAAGCTGGATTGCAGGAAACCATCCTCAACATCTGGCGCAAGCCACTGACCACCAAGGAAACCATCGAGGAATTCGGCAAGCTCTTCCCCAAGGCCATGGGATTCTGGGCCGAGCATTGCACCTGGACCAGCGCGAGACTCACCACCCCAATAGCCACCGTGGGTTCCACGCGGGTACACAGCATCATCGGCAACGTGTTCATTCCCATGGGCATCGCCGTGGCGCGCCACCACCGAGACCGCGCGTTGGAAGAACGCGTGCTCGAATTCTTCCAGCGTTTCCCCAAGGAAGCCAACAACCACGTGCTCGACCGCATGGTCCCCAAACTGCTCGGCGATTCCGGGTCCAAGCTGAAGATGCGCTTCGCCGTGCAACAAGGCATGTTGCAGTTCTACCAGGACTGGTGCGGCCCCAACCCCTCTTGCCGCAACTGCACCATGCAACGCTTCCTCGATCGCGGCAGCGAAAGGTAAATTCCCCCCAAAGTTTGCTATCATCCCGCAATTGCGGAACATGGAGCGGATGGCACGAATGGGTTTGGAAGCAATTGAATTGCGACTGCGCGCACAACGCGCACAAGCCACCGAGGCCGACCTGCGCCTCAAGCTGGAAGAAACGCGCGAGCTGCTGCAAAAAGCAGACGCCCGCCGCGATCGCGACAAGGACCAGCCGCAGCGCTGGAACAAGATCATCGACCAGCTGGAGACCACCTACCGCACACTGAAGCGCGAAGTCGAAATTGCCGCCATGAATGTTCAGGAATCCAGCATCAAGCTCGCCCGCCTGCTGGCCGCATCCGGCGTGCACCTCTCCGCCATCGACGCAGAAATCGCCGAATCCAAAGCCACTGAGCACGAGGAAGTCGTCGAAGTCGTCATCGCTCCCGAAGAGTTCACCAGCAACGAACACAAGCTGGGCTGGCGCGATCTCCTCCACATGCCGATGGAAGACCTCGCCACCCTCACCGAGGCCGAGATCGCCACGGTGGAAAACAGCCTCGCCCAAGGCGGGCTCGAGGGGATGACCAACGAAGAACGCCGCCTCGTCGAGGGCAGGCTGCACCTCGCCATCGAACTGCGCGCAACCGACACTCCCGCGCAAGCAGCCGACCTCGAGGCAGGCGAACAGCCCAGGCAGATTGTCTTGCGCGCAGCCATTGAAAAGATTCAGCGCGGACGCGCCCAGGAAATGAGCGACGAAGAAATCCGCGCAGTAATCTGGTGTCAGCAACGCATCGCCGCAAACGCCAACGCCACCACCTCAGAACAGCGCCTCCTAAGA
>JBIKMR010000160.1:0-9771 GCA_044359155.1 Candidatus Hydrogenedentales bacterium
CCGACACTCAGGATTTCGTCAAGGGACTCAGCATCCTGCTCGGCCCCGAGGGCGTGCTCACCATGGAGTTCCCCCACCTGCTCCGGCTAATCGAGGGCAACCAGTTCGACACCATCTACCACGAGCACTTCAGCTACCTCTCGCTCGCCGTGGTACAGCACATCTTCGCCATGCACGATTTACGCGTCTTCGACGTGCAGGAGCTCGGCACGCACGGTGGATCGCTCCGCGTCTTCGCCTGCCACGAACCCGCCGCCCACGCCGAGCAGCCTGCCGTCAAGGCCCTGCTCGAAGTGGAGGACCGCGAGGGCCTCACCTCGCTCGAAGCCTACGCCGCCTTCCGCGAGCGCGTCATCGACACCAAGAACAACCTGCTCGAGTTCCTCATCCAGGCGCGGCGCGAAGGCAAGAAGGTCGCCGCCTACGGCGCCCCCGGCAAGGGCAACACGCTCCTCAATTACTGCGGTATCCGCGAAGACCTCATCGCTTATGCCGTGGACCGCAATCCCTTCAAGCACGGCAAGTTCTGCCCCGGCACGCACATCCCCATCCACCCCGTGGAGAAGGTGGACGAGGACAAGCCGGACTACCTCGTCATCTTACCGTGGAACCTGAAGGACGAAATCGCCGCGCAAATGGCCTACATCAAGGAATGGGGTGGCCGCTGCGTGGTGCCGATTCCCGAGGTCGCCATTGTTGAATAGGGTTACAAGAAGCAACGGGGAGAATGCCCAATGAAGGTGGTCCTATTCTGCGGCGGCATGGGAATGCGCATCCGCTCGATGAACGCTGGCGACGACGCCACCCCCAAGCCGATGGTGGCCGTGGGCGGCAAGCAGCCCCTGCTCTGGCACGTGATGAAATACTACGCGCACTATGGCCACAAGGAGTTCATCCTCTGCCTGGGCTATGGGGCAGACGTTATCAAGCGCTACTTCCTTGAATACAACGAGTACATGAGCAACGACTTCGTGATGACCGACGGCGGGCGCACGCTGGAACTAAAGCAGAGCGACATCGACACGTGGCGCATCCACTTTGTAGACACCGGACTGAACGCGCTGGTGGGCCAGCGGTTGATGCGGGTGAAGCACCTGCTGCAAGACGAACCCATGTTCCTCGCCAATTACAGCGACGGCCTCAGCGACCTGCCCCATGCCGACTACCAGCGCGCCTTTGAGGCGAGCGGCAAGACGGCGGGCTTTGTCTGCGTGCGGCCCTCGTCCTCCGGACACCTTGCCAAGGTGGACGCGGACGGTAGCGTGAACGCCATACAGACCCACAGCGAGGCGGACCTCTGGATCAACGGGGGTTATTTCATTCTCAAGCGCGAGATATTCGATTACATGAACGACGGCGAAGAGCTGGTGCGCGAACCGTTCAACCGGCTCATCGAGGCGAACCAGCTTTACGGCCACCGCTATCAGGGATTCTGGCAGTGCTGCGACACCTTCAAGGAGAAGCAGGATTTGGACCAGCGTTACACCGCAGGCGACCGCCCCTGGCAGGTGTGGGAAAACGCCAACCCTGCTGCTGGCATTTGAGGAGAACCGCGCATGTTGCCCTTGCAGCTTCATTCCACCCAGCCCTTGCGCATCCTCTGCCTCGGCGCGCATAGCGACGATATAGAGATTGGCTGCGGCGGCACGCTGTTGCGGCTGCTGCAAGAACGCCCCGGAACCGAGGTGCTCTGGGTGGTGCTCAGTGGCGGGGGACTGCGCGAGAAAGAAGCCCGCGCCAGCGCGCGCGACTTTCTCAAGAACGCGGGCGGCAGCGCCGTGGAAACCCACACCTTCCGCGATGGCTACTTTCCTTACCACGGTGCAGAAGTGAAGGACTACTTCGAGTCGCTCAAGGCGAAGCTTTCGCCCGACGTGGTCTTCACCCACTACCGTAACGACCTGCACCAGGACCACCGGGTGGTCAGCGAACTCACCCGCAACACGTGGCGCAACCACCTGCTGTTGGAATATGAAATCCCCAAGTACGACGGTGACTTGGGGCAGCCCAACCTCTTCGTGCCCGTGTCGCCCGCGCACGCCAAGCGCAAATGCGCCCTGCTGATGAAGCACTTCGGCACCCAGCGTTCGAAGCACTGGTTCGACGAAGAAACCTTCCTCGCCCTCATGCGTCTGCGCGGCATTGAATCCGCCAGCCCCACCCGCTACGCCGAGGCCTTCCACGCCCACAAGGT
Organism: Candidatus Hydrogenedentales bacterium; assembly: GCA_044359155.1. GTDB lineage: Bacteria > Hydrogenedentota > Hydrogenedentia > Hydrogenedentales > JAEUWI01 > WGMK01. The sequence continues at coordinate 2,195 of JBIKMR010000160.1, forward strand.
GCGTTTGTTCGCCTAGCGTACAAACCGTTCCTGGCCGAACAACCGCACCAACACCAACACCGCCGCGCCTATCATCAACATCGAGACGGCAACTGCGCCTTCCACGTCGTCCACGCTCATATGTAAGAAAACAGTTATCGGCATCACATCCGTATTGAAGAGCGTGGCACCGGCGAACAGCAAAATCGGGCCGAACTCCCCAAGGGAACGCGCAGGCACCGCATACGTAATCCGGCTGCCGGTGACGGCGGCGAACGTATCCTCCACCAAGATGCCCGGCGCACTGCGAAACAAGATCAGCAGGCTCAACCCCTCCAACTGCCGCGCCAACACAATGGGAATATCATCGCTTGTCTCTTTGTCTCGTAATCAGTGCTCGTCGAAACCTGAACAGGACAAACTCAGATGAACAAAATAAAACAAGCAGACTGGTTTCTGCTCGGTGCCGCATTCCTTTCGTTCCTTGCATCGGTTGGACTGTGGTTCGCAGGATTCCGCGAGGAAGGTATCTATGTGGGTCTTTGGGTTCCCTCTATCCTGGCATTCGGTGGCTATGTAAAGCACATGACAGGAGGGATCTAGACTCATGATTGATATCCCTCTTTTCATTTTTGGGCTTTTTGTATCTGGATGCGTAACCGCGTTTGTTGTGCTTACGCGCTCCGAATTCAAGAAGATGAACGCACACCCAGAGCTTTATCAAAGGCCCCTGAGAGACTATTTTTCGCCGGACGAGGTTGAAAATACCAGCAAAGACGCAAAGGGCGATGCATAGACGAAGCGCGAGGCAGCACAGCGTGGCATTGCTTCGCACCGATTTAAATGACGACCGAGGGTGCTGGTTCTTCGAAGTTGCCGATGCATAGTGCAAGTACTGGAAGTTGGCTTGGGTCGCGTTTCAACTTCATGGCCTGAGCTTGGATAGCGGGTGGGCCTTTAATTATTTCAGCGTACAAAGCGTTCCTGCCCGAACATTCGGACCAACACCAAGACCACCACGGCGGCACCAATCATCAGCATGGACACGGCCACCGCGCCTTCCACGTCGCCCACGCTCATCTGCAAGAACACGGTCGTCGGCATCACTTCCGTCTTGAAACGCGTGGCCCCGGCGAAGACCAATATCGGGCCGAATTCTCCCAATGAACGCGCCCACGCCAAGGTCGCCGCCACCAGCAACCCACGCCGCGCCTCGGGCAAGGTCACTTTCCAAAAGGCCTGCCCCCGCGAACACCCCAGCGTCATCGCTACTTGCTCGCCACGTGGGTTGATTTCGTCAAACGTTGCCCGCATGGTACGCACCGCAAATGCGCACGCCACCATGAACTGCGCCAGGATCACACCCGGCACCGCATACGTAATCCGGCTGCCGGTGACTGCGGCAAACGTATCCTCCACCCAGATGCCCGGCGCGCTGCGAAACAAGATCAGCAGGCTCAACCCCAGCACCAGCGGCGGCAACACAATGGGAATATCGATCAGCGCATCGAGCGCGCGCTTGCCGCGAAACTTGTAGCGCGACAACATGTACGCCAGCGGCACGGCCACCCATAGGGACAACAGCGTGCTGATCGTCGAGGCCACCAGGCTCAAGCGAATCGCATACTGGATGGCCTCATTCTGCAAGGCCGCAAGGAACGGGTTCGCGCCATCGGCCCCGGCGCTCCCCGTGCGAATGTAGTCCAGGTTTGCCAGCAACAGCGCCGCCACCAGCACCACATACACCCCGCCTAGCAGCACCAGCCCCAGGTGGAACGGCCAATCGGGGCGCGCGCGATACGTCGCGTCGTGCTTCACTCCGCTGCCCACGGCTTGCCCTCGACCACCGAATACCCCCTGCCCTTCAGCACCTCCAGCCCCCGGTCGCTGGCCGCCACATACTGCATGAAACGCCGCGCTCCATCGGGGTTCTTGCTTGTCGTCAACACCCCCAGTCCCGCCGACTGCACATGCTGTTCTGCGCCAGCTATCGCCACCGCCTCCAGCTCGGGATACTGCAACACCACCGCATCCCACACCACTGCAACATCCGTGGCCCCCAGCTTCACGTCGTTGGCAACATCGTTTACGCTCGGCTTGAACACCCCCAGTCGCGTCACGTTCGCCTCCACCGCAGACCACATACCCCGCTCCACCAGCACCTCCTTAATCACCCGCCCGATAGAGGCCGCGTCCGGGTTTGCCATCGACACTCGAATCCCTTCATTCGCAAGCGCGTCGACGCCGGCAATCCCCTTCGGGTTCCCCTTCGCCACCGCCAACACAGGTGTCAGCCGCACCAACTCCGCAGCCTCCACAATCAACCCGTCCTCCCGCGCCATCTCCAGATAACTCTGGTCCGCCGCAAAAAACAAATCGCCCTGCCCGGAGACCTTGATGCCGCTCATCAACGTGCCCGACCCGCCAAACTGCAACTGCACCCGCACCCCCGTCTCCTTCTCATATGCGGCAGCAATCGCCTCCATCGGTGCCGCCATCACCGCCGCGCAATGCACCATCAACGGCTCTCCCCTCCCGCTCGCCCGCCACGGGTTGAAAAAAAGAAGCCCCGCCAGCAACGCCAGCGAGGCTATCGAAACTATAACCACCATCCCGGCGCGGCCAGCCCTGGAATGTCCCTGCTTGCCATACGCCACGACGCTGTTCCTTTTAGTCGAACTCGGTAACTTGGTTACGCCGCAGCAATATGCTCGAAAGCGAAATCCATCTGCTTGTCGTCCAGCATCCCCATGGTGATCGTGTCGATGCACCCGAGGTTTAACACAAACTTTAGCGACTCCGGAATGCGATCCGTCGAGGCGCCGCCCCCGGCTATCTTCATCCCGATCATTCCCTTGCCATTGTCGTGCGCTTCCTTCAACACCGCCACCACCTCGTTCACGTTTTCGCTGTCCATGCGCATGGCCCAAGGGTTGATGCGCGACAGCATCACGTCCACCCATGAATGTTTGGCCGCTTCCTTCAGGGCGCCCAAATCGTGGCAGCTCACGCCGTGGCTCTTCACAATCCCCTTCTCCTTCGCCTCCTCCAGCACCTCCATCACAGGCTTCATAGTTTCAATCCAGTCGGCGGAGGTCATGCAATGCATCAGCACCATGTCGAAATATTCCGTGCCCGCCTCCGTGCGAAAGCGGTCCAGGTCCTTGCGCATGGTGTCGGCGTCCTTCGCCACGGACTTCGTCAGCAGGCACAGCTTGCTGCGGTCCATGCCCCCCTCCTTCATCGCACGCGCCACATACTTGTGCGAACCGTACATGTCCGCCATGTCGTAAAACCGGATGCCCTTCTCGTGCGCGGAGATCAACAGCCGCACAAAGTTATCGTCGCCCGAGCGAATCTGGTCGCTTTGGTAATCCCACGCGTTCGTGCCCGTGCCCATGGCAAGCAGCGTCGTCTTCACGCCGCTCTTCCCAAGCTTGCACATCTTGGTGGCCTTCAGCCCCCCAACGCGCGCCTCGGCCACCGGCCCAACCAAGCCCGAAGCCGCCACCGCCCCCAGCGTGCACCCCATAAAGCTACGGCGATCCATAGTCATGGCAACTTACTCCCCAGGGCGGTTCAACGTTTTGCCCTGCGCCAGTATACTCCACTGCATCTAGGGGCGAAAAGCCTCCGAAACCTGACCGCCCCGCCAAGCGTCCAACCCGTGATGCCAGACACCGGCAGGACTTAGGGGCACCCACAATGTACAAAAGAATCATCACCGCCATTTTACTCACCCTTGCACCCATGTTGGCCCAAGGCCAAGCCGTCGAGGGCAAAGTCACCGCTGAAATGGCCCCGCCGCAGTTGACCTACCAAGGCCTCGTGCCCGGCCTCAGTACCCTGGCCGATGCCCGCGAGAAGCTGGGCAAGCCCCTCTTCGAGGCGGCATGGTACAACTACAAACTGCTCTATCCCGTGAACGGCAAGCCCGGCCTGGTGGATACCGTGCATGTGGACAGCAACCAGCCCGACAGCCGCCTCGCTAGCATCGAGGCTGCCTCCGTTCCAGAAGGCTACGAGACTGAAGACGCCGTGCGCGCTAAGCTTGGCGAGCCGGAATTCGTGCTGCGAATGCACACATGGGGAATGTTGGACTATGCCGAGAAAGGCCTGCGTTTCAGCCTGGACCCTGACGGCAAAACCACCGGCGTTTCGTACTTCCCCCATGGCGCGCGCCGCGTACCGCCGGGTGAGCGCGACCTGGTAGACCTCACCCACCTGAGCCGTGAACCCAAGGGCGGCCCCGCCCCCGCGCTCGATGGCCTTGAGGCCGCAGCGGGAGAAGCTGTCATTTCCCCGCAGGAACAGTCCTGGCTCAAGGAACCCTTCACCATCGTGCAGGACCTCAAGGTCCGCTTCGTCGTGTTGCGCAAGGGCGACCTGACCGTTGCGCTCTGCGGAGCAGACGTGTTCGGCATGGGCTTTCAGGACGTGATGCAAATCCGCAAGGGAGCGCAAGACCTCGGCATAGACCACCTCGTCTTCGGCATGTCGCACACCCACTCGGCGGGCGACCTGCTCGGCGTGTACGGCCACTACCCGGTCGAGTATGTGGCACACGTGAAGACGCAGACATTGGCCGCGCTCGAGGCCGCCCTCGACAAGCTGGCTCCCGTGGGCGAGGTACGCGCCGCATCGCGCGAGTTGCCCATGGACGGCACCCGCGTGATGGGCCTCATTCGGAATGCCCGCAACCCCGGTGTGATGGACCCGACCATGGACGTGCTCCAGATTATGGGCAAGGACAAGAAGGCCATCGGCACGATTGTCCACCTGGCCTGCCACCCCGAATCCGTCGAGGCGGGCGAGAAGGAAATCGACGCGGACTACCCCGGCTACCTCTGCGCGGCCTTGGCAGGCGAAGAGATCGGCCAGCCCATCTTCCTCAACGGCGCGCTGGGCGGAATGGTAAGCGGAGACAACCCCGAGCGCACCCACGCATCCAGCAAGGAAACCGGTGAACGTTTCGCGGGGCTGGCGCGTGAGCTGCTGGCGGAAGCCAAGCCCATCGGCGGGGAGGTGTTCAGCGCCGACGTGAATCGCCTTGAGCTGCCCCTCTCCAACAAGCGCTTCGAGCCGCTTATGGAGTCCGGCGTACGAGAGATGACCGCAGGCCGCGTGGTTACCGACATGACCTACGTGCGCATTGGCGAAGTGCAGATAGTTACCCTTCCCGGCGAAGTGCTTCCCGAAGTCAGCTACGAAATCCTCGAGCACATGCAGGGTTTCCCCCGCATACTCGTCGGCTTGGGCAACGACCAGCTCGGGTACATCATCCCCGCCTACGACTTCCGCAAGGGCGTCTACGAAGAGAGCATGTCCGTCGGCCCCGCCACCGCATACAGCGTCCGCGATATGGCCCTGCGCATGGTCCGCGAACGTCGCTAACCGACGGAGCTGAAGGTGGCGTGGTCTTCCGACCGCGCCACGGCAGATGACAGAGGCGCGGCTTGTCTTTGCAACCTTTTCTCCCGCAACGGCATAATATGCTTTGCTGGTTGGCGTGAAGGCGCGCGCGCTGCCGGATTTGGGCGCAGGGTTTCCGAGTTTCCATTGTTCGGGCTGTGTCTCGCGCCAGGGTTGTGCTATGCAACGGTTTGCCCTTTTCCTCACTTTGTGTACGGCGGCGATATTTTCCGCGACGCTGGCCGCGCAAGATGTGCCTGCGCCCGCCGAAGCACCGGCGGCAGCGGCCCCCGCGCCGGTTGTTGCTCCTGTTTCTGCTCCCGCTCCCGCAGCAGAGATTGAGGTGGAAGCGGAGATTCCCCCGGCCCAAGTGAATCCACAGCTTACCCTCATGATGATGATTGAGCAGGGGGGCGCGATTCTTTGGGTCATCATGGGCATGGGTTTCATTTCGCTGGTGTGGGCGTTGTACTTGCTGCTTACGATGACGCCGGGGCGCGAGGTGCCGAAGAAGCTGGCGAAGCGCGCGCACGCGCAGGTATCGGCAGGCGACATTCGGGGTGCCTACCAGATGTGCCTGGAGCGTGAGGAATTGCTTGCGCGCGTGTTGGCGGCGGGGTTGAAGTTGGCGGGGCACGACCGCTTTGTGATTCAGGAGGCGATGGAGAGCGAAGGCTCGCGCAAGGCGGCGGAGCTTTGGCAGCGGATATCGCTGCTCAACCACGTTGGCACGCTGGCCCCGCTGCTCGGTTTGCTGGGCACGGTGTGGGGCATGATGCAGGCCTTCGTGGCCATTGCCGCCGACATGGCGCAGGTACAGGCTATTGGCATGGCGGCGGGCGTGTCTAAGGCGATGATCACCACGGCGGGGGGACTGCTGCTGGCGATACCCTGCCTTGCGATTCACTATTACCTGCGGGGTCGCGTGGTGAAGATCATCTCCGCCGTCGAGGCGCAGGCCAACGAATTCATCGACCTCATAGTCGACAACGCGCCTAAATCGTGAAGGCGCACGCATGAAGATTGCCCGCCCCTGGCAGGAGGAAACGGACCAGATACCAATGGCCCCGCTCGTTGATATCGTGTTCAACATCCTGATTGTTTTCATGGTCTCCGCCGTGTTCTCCAGCCACGAGAGCGAGATCGACATCGTGCTGCCTACGGCGGAAACGACCATCGAGAACGTGCGCACGCAGGGCGAAATATTCATCAACATCCGCGCCGATGGCGGCATCGTGGTGAACAACCAACAGATGGAGTTGCCGGAGTTGCAGGCCGTGCTCGACCGCGTGGCACGCTATTTCCCCGGTGGCGCGGTCATTATTAGAGGCGATGCGGGCGTAGACTTGGGACGCGCGGTGGCGGTGCTGGATTGCTGCCGCAAGGCGGACATACAGAACGTCTCGTTTGCGGCGGTGCAAGAACATGCCACACCCACGCAATAGCCTCCACCTGATTGCACTGTTTTTTGCACTGGCTCTGGCCACGGGCGCACAAGAGCCTGCGCCTGTTCCTGCGCCCGCGCCGGAAGCGCCCGCCGACCCTGCGCAGGCCCAGCTGGATTTTGCGGACGGGCTGTTCAACCGCCAGTTCTTTGCGGAAGCCGCTGCCGAATACCAGAAGTTGATTGACCAGTTTCCCGCCGCGCCGCAGGTCGGGTCTGCCCGACTGCGCCTGGGCGAAGCTGCCTACGCCAGTGGCAACCACGAGCAGGCGCTTGCCGCGCTGGACGCTTTCCTTGCCACCGCGCCCGAGCCTGCACTGGCACAACGTGCGTCGCTCACGCGGGGCGAAGTGCTGTATTACCTGAACCGCCCGGCGGATGCGCTGGCCGCGCTGGCCCCATTGGCGGACGCCGGGCTGGATGCGGCCCTGCGGCCACGCGCGCTGTACCACGCCGGGCTGGCGGCGCGCGCCACGGGCGACATGGCGCAGGCCAAGGCCCGGCTGGAGTTGGCGGTGCGGGATTATCCCGATTCTCCCCTTGCCCCGTATGCGCGCTACCAACTGGGCTTTGCGCTGCAAGAATCGGGAGACCTGGAAACGGCTGCCGCCATGTTGACCGAGGCGGCGGACGCGGCAGGCCCTGAGGAACTGCGGATGGAAGCGCGGTTCCGCTCAGCGGAAACGTATGACAAGCTGGGCTGGTTCAGCGCGGCGGCGGGGGCTTACCAGAAACTGCGCGA
>JBIKMR010000161.1:0-9729 GCA_044359155.1 Candidatus Hydrogenedentales bacterium
TACCGTTCAGTGATCCCCCCCCGAAGTGTTTCGACAGGTTCGCCATGTGTTCCTTCGGCGTTTCCGTTCTCCGTGTCATCGTTCTCAAGTCCTTTGAAGTAGAAATCTGTTTCTGTTGCGTTGTGCATTCATTCTTTTTGTTCAGTTTGAACCATTTCCCAAACATGTCTTTTCTCCTTTTCCTTCTCTATTCAGTGTTTGGTGGCGGGCAGGTCCGACCGCGTGATTCAGTGGAGGATTACCGTGCCCCTGCCAATTGCGTCGATTTCGGCTTGAGTCAGAAGCCCGCGCCGAAATCTCTCGTAGGACGAAAGCTTATTCTTCGTAGTCCTAAACAACGGCGGAGGCGGCGGGGGTGGCGCATACGTGAAGATGCGCTTCGATCTCGATGCGAGGTCGATGCTTCCCGAGCGGGAAATCCTGGGGACTCGATTCGGTGTGGTTCTCATGATTGTCCTCCTGTTGTGCCTTGTGGGGCAGGCTAGATTGATGCGCGCATCAGGAGGAAGGAGGACCAGCCCTAAAAACGAAAAACCCCTCGCATCACACGAGGGGCCAAACGATTCAGGCGTTGCCCGCGATACAATCGCGGACCACATCGTTCCCGGAAATTCCAGGATGGCTGTGGCACCTTGCCCAATGGGTAGGTTGCCGGACGGTCACAGGGCCAAAACCCTCGCGTCACTCATGATGCTTACATTCACTTCAACTGTAAACAAACCGTAGCATGAAACAGAGCACATGTCAAGGGGAATACAGCAAGCCCCGAAATCTTAAAGTAAGTATAATACCCCGCCTATAGTTAGTGTCGTTAGTGTCCTTCGCTCGATAGGATAGGCGGGCTGTAGTCTTTCGGTAGGGTCCTAGAGGACAGGGACCCTACCGAATCAGGGCGCGCCCGCCTTGCGTTGGCGCTCCAGAAAGCTGCGCACGAAATCCGTGGCGGGCTGGTTCATCACTTCTTCTGGAGTCCCGACCTGGTGGCAGTGGCCGTCTTTCATGATGGCGATGCGGTCGGCCAGTTCGAGGGCTTCTTCCTGGTCGTGGGTGACGTAGATGATGGTGACGCCCAGCCGCTTACGCAGGGCGGCAAGTTGCAGACGGGTGCTGTGGCGCAGTTCCGCGTCGAGGTTGCTGAGGGGTTCGTCCATCAGCAAGATGCGGGGGCGCACGGCAATGGCGCGCGCCAGCGCCACGCGCTGTTGTTGGCCGCCGCTCAGTTCGGTCACCGCGCGCGGCCCCATGCCCTCTAGCTGCACGTAGGACAGCGCCTCTTCCACGCGCGGGGCAATGTCCGCCTTGGCTTCCTTGCGTGCGCGCAGGCCAAAGGCGACGTTCTCGAACACATTGAGGTGGGGAAACAGCGCGTAGCTCTGGAACACCATGGCGGCGTTGCGTTTCTCTGGCGGCAGGCGGGTGACGTCTTCGTCGCCAAACAACACGCGCCCAGAGTCGGGCGATTCCAGGCCCGCGATGATGCGCAAGGTCGTCGTCTTGCCGCAGCCGCTGGGGCCGAGCAGCGCGAAGAATTCACCATCGGCAATGGTGACGCTAAAGCCGGAAACGCCGCCGCCCTCGGCAAAGCGCCGGGTGATGTTGTCGAGCTGGACGGTGCTCATGCCGGGTCACTTGCCTGCGGCATAGACTTCTTTTTCCCAGCGCGCACACCAGCCCGCTTCCTTCTCGGCAAACTGCTGCCAGTCGATGGGCATGGCGTCTATCACGGTGTTGCGCATCCACTCGGGCAGCTTGTCTTTGGGAATGTCCGACCGCGCGGGCATCTTGGCGTAGGCCTCGGCCTGTTGCACCAGCGCTTCCTCACTCGTGACGAACTCGTAGAACTTCTTCGCGGCATCTGCGTGCGGCGCGTTCTTGATGATCGCGATGCCGTCCGTCAACACCGGAGTCTGTGGGGGAATGACATAGCCAAAGGGAAACCCGTTGCGGTCTCGCTGCATCACCACGTCCGGCTGAATCCACACGCTGATGCGCTCGGGGTTCCGCTTGATGTGGTCGTAAAGCAGGTTGGGATTTTCAGGGTAGTCCCCCGTGGATGCGTGCAGTTGCTTCAGCCAGGCAATGCCAGCATCGTCATTCTCCGCGCGGCTGACCATGGCGGATATGAACGTGCGCATGGTGCCGCTGGCCAGCGGTTTGCGCAGGCTCACCTTGCCCTGCCATTCCGGCTTCAGCAGGTCGTCCCACGTTTGGGGGATTTGCTCCGGCTTGTAATGTCGGTCGTTGTAAAGGATCGCCAGCGGCGACAGGTACGTCGCGTGCCAGCGGGCTTCGGGGTCTTTATATTCCGTAGGCACCGCCGCGCCCCAGGTGGGGGCATAGGGTTCCAGCAGGCCTTCCTTCGCGGCTTGGCTGAACAAGGTGGACGGCGCGCCCCACCACACGTCGCACGCGGGCCGCCCCGACTCTGCGCGCACGCGGGCGTAGACTTCCTGCGCGCCCATGTCCAGCCATTGCAGGTCGCACTCGGGGTGGGCAGCCTCGAAGCGGGTTTCGTAATCCTGCAACACGTCGGTGCCGTGGGGACTGTACACCACGACCACCGCCTTGCCCGGCCCTTGCGAGCATCCCGCAAGAAACAAGACCAAACCGGCTGCAAGAATGCGCCCGGTGCGCAAGGTCAGCTTCCGCTCTTGTCGATGGGCACAGGCGCCACCACGGTCACGTCCTCGGTCTTCGAATTCGTTCCCGCCTTCGTGGTCACCTTCAACGTCACGTCATACTCGCCCGCGTTCGCATAGGTATGGCGCGGGTTCTGCTCCGTGCTGGTGGCCGTGTCGCCAAAGTTCCATTCCCACTTGGTGATGGCCTGCGACCCCGCCACGGATTCATCCGTGAAGAGGATGATGAGCGAGTTGGTCGAATCGGCTTGCGAGCGGAATTCTGCCGTAGGCCCGGCCTGCGCCACGGGAACAGACAGCTCTTCGTCGTCAGAGCTGACCACCGTGGTCACGCGCAGCGCCACCTTGTAGATGCCTGCCGCCGCATACGTGTGCGAGGGGTTCTGCTCGGTGCTGGTCTTGTTGTCGCCAAAGTCCCACAGCCACGTGGTGATGGGGCGCGACCCAGTGATGCTCTCGTCCTTGAAATTCAACTTGAGCGGGTCAGTGGCGTCCACCGTAAAGCTGAACTTGCCCGTGGGGCCAGACGCGGGCGTGGTCACCTTGATCAGCCCGGGCGAAGTCTTGGTGCTCGTGCCAAAGGTGTTGCTCACGGTGAGCGACACCGTGTATTCCCCGGCTATGGTGTAGTCATGCACGGGGTTCTGAGTCGTGCTGCCGGTGCCATCGCCGAAATCCCACTGCCAGCCGTATATCGGCGCCAGCCCGTTATAGTTTATCCGCAGTACGTCCAGCGAGGCGCTCTTGTCCTTGAACGTAACCTTCACTGGCTGTGTGCCACCTGTAGGGTCCGCCGAAAATTCTACCGTGGGCGCGCACCCCGCCATGCCCAATGCCAACACACACGCCAAACAAACGGTTTTCCAAATCCTGGACATGCTCGACTCCTGTGCTCCGCTCCCCCGAATGCTACAAACGGGAAGCCAAAGCGTTGCGAGTATACCCACCCAAAAGAATGCACGCCACTTGGCAGATTGCCGCATCCCGCAACATGCCAGCCCAATATTCAAAATGTACCACCACCAATTAAACCACTTGACATAATTTCAGCACTCCGCTATCCTGAACAAGGATTCAGTAGGAGAGCATCATGGCCAAGGGCTTAACAAGTCGGCAGCGGGAAATATTGAACTTCATCATCGAGTCGATTCGGGAGCATGGATTTCCCCCGACGATTGCCGAGATGGGGGAGACGTTCAACATTACGTCTACCAATGGCGTGAACGACCACCTGTTGGCTCTGGAGCGCAAAGGGTATATCGAGCGCACCTCGAAGGCGCGTGGCATCCACGTTACGGACAAGGCCACCATCGGGCTTTACCGTTCCGACGTGGGTGTGCTGCCGCTGCTGGGCCGGGTGGCTGCGGGCCAGCCCATACTGGCGGAAGAAAACATCGAGGAGTACATCCCCGTGTCGTCTGCGCTGGCAGACCGCCGCGCCTTCTGCCTGCGCGTGCAGGGAGACAGCATGATCGAGGACGGTATCCTCGACGGCGATATCATCATTGTGGACCAGGAACGCCGCGCCCGCACGGGCGACGTGGTGGTGGCGCTGGTCGAGGACGAGGCCACCGTGAAGCATTACCACCCGCGCGGCAACATGGTAGAACTGCGCCCCGCCAATGCTTCCATGCAACCCATGACCTTCCCCGCAAACATCGTGAGCCTGCAAGGCGTGGTCGTGGGGCTGCAACGTTCGTTGAATTAAGCCGGGGCCTAAGCCGCAACAATGCCGGAAATGCGGGAAGCCACCACGTTGACAATGTTTACCACGCGGTAAGTGCCTTCCTGAATCTGGCGCTTAGCCTCCTCCACCTTCTCCCGGCGCACCTCGCTGTCGGCCAGGTCTGCCGCCATCCGCGCCAGCACCGCCGCCTGCAGCGACTCCGGGCTCAAGTCCACGTGGTCTTCCGCAACAGCCTGCGGTTCACGATTCGCCGCTTCTTCCGTCCGCTTAGCGGACAGGGGGGCGTTTCCGCCCAATGCTTGTATGCCTGCCAGTGCGACCATTCCGTGTCTCCATCCGCCGCACCGTCCTTGGTTTGGCCTGTCCCATTCATCGGCATTCCGGGCGCGCGACTTTAGCCCGGCCCCGCAGCTCACCCCGACATCGCCCCCGCCATCAACGCCACCACCTGTTCCGCCAGCGTGCTGCTGTCAAAGGCAGACCCGGCAGTAATCGTCCTCCCGTCCTGCGTCTTCACCATGATCGAGTAATAAGCATTGTCGCCAATCTGCATGGTGGACTTGGTGCTGATCTCCGCCACCTCGGCGGGCGACAGCACATGCGTGCGCGAGAACAAAAGATAGCTGCTCTTAATCGTCAGCCCCCGCTTGTTCGCTTCCACCTCAATCTCGTTCAGCAGGAAACCCAGCGCACACACCCCCAGCGCCACCACTACCACCGCCCATATCCCCGTGAACAACATCCCCGCATCCCCGTAATACATCACAGGCAATATCGCCCCAAAGCCAGCGGTGAAGGCAAGGAACCAAATGCCTGCCACCAGGTTGCGCGTGCGCGGATAGGTGAACGCCATGCCATCCACAAACACATCCACCCGCACCGTGCGCGGGTCCAGCGGCATGGCCGGTTGCGCGGGCACACCCGCCGCCGCGGCCGGCGCCATTGCCTGCTCGGTGAAATGCTCCTGGCTCTCTGCCGTCTTGAACACCGGCACCTCAAAGCTCGCCGAATAATCCAGCCCCGGCGTGGCCGCCGAAAGCTCCAGCCGCCACAACACCTCCTTGTTCCCCAACCTCCCCGGCTCGGGCAGCGCATATGGAATCACGAACTCAATCGGCAGCGACACGCCACCCGCGTTCAATCCGACCGGGGACGCCGCCCCCTGAATCATCCGCTCGCTTTCCCACAGCGTGTTCGACGATGTCGAGGTTTCTGTCTTCCCGTTCCGATGTGTCTTGGTCTCCGTCTTTTCAATGCAGCGCAAGGCCGCGCGCACGCCACCCGGTGCATCCACCGCACCAGGCACCTGCACCACCCCGCGCAGGTATCCCCCCAACACCCCGCTCGGGCCCTCCAGTTGCAGCACCGAAATGCCATATTTCCGCAGGCGCGCCAACTGCATGAAGCCTGAGAACAGAATCAGCAACCCCACCGCCAGCAACACAAACACAATCAGCACCCCATAGTTCCCCTCCTTCACCCCCTCCATCGGCAACAAGATGCAGAACGGCGAACAGATGAGCACCCAGAACGCCCCAATCACCAGCGTGCCATAGGCGCCCGCCCTGCCCCCCGACTCAATGCGCCCACCCACCCACTCCTTCTTCCACGTCCACGGCTCCGTCGGGTGAAACTCCTTCCGCGCCGCCTCCTTCACCGTGCCACTTCGGCCAAACACGCCCGCCGCCATCAGCCCCAACCCCACCGACCCAAAGATGCAAGCAAACGCCAACAAGAACAGCACCATCGGCACCCGCAGCTCGCGGAACAGAATCGCGTCCGCCGGGTTCTCCGGGTTCACATAACAGGGGAAGCTCTCGACACTCCCCACATAAGGCACCAGCACGTTGTACTTGTCCTCATGCCAACTGCCAATGTTGTCGTTGCCCACGTTCCACAGCCCCACCCGGCTGCTGGTATACGTAAAGCCATCCAGCGCATACGTATAGTCCGCCTCCACGCTATACGTTGTGTCCCCCTCGCTGTCGGTGCTCTCGTTCAGGTCGGCCCGCAAGATATGCGCCTGCGCCGGAATCCAGCTTTGCACCGAGAAATAACTGTTCAGGGTCCACGCCAATATCGCTCCGCACACCAGCCCCACCGTGGCAAACGGCAGCCCAAACAACGCCAGCCCACACCCACCCCCAATGCCCTTCGAATTGCGCGCCATGCAACCGGTTTCCCTTCGCTAAGTCCCCAAGAAAAATGCGCGCACACACCACGCGCCAATGGCGTTGTAACGCAATGCGCCCACCAGTCGCAATCCAAAAGCAAAACGCCATCCCCGTGATCACGGAAATAGCGCTTTCCTCGTTACACCAATGTTGTGGCGTGGTCTCCTGACCGCACCACTCCCGAGTCTTCGAGACCCCGCTCCTCGCGGGGTTACGACCGACAGGTCGCCTCTCCTCTTCTCCCCTCCCCCTAATGATCCCCTTCCAATTTTCCAGCCTTCCATATCCACAACCATCCCCCAACCAACATCCCCATCAACAACGCCATCCCCCATCCCCCCACCGTCGGCACCGTCTGGTCCACCGCAATGTATTCCTGCTTCTCCACCACCACCACGTCATCCACCGAGCTCACGCTCAACGTCACGTTGAACAGCCCGGATACCTCATAGGTGTGGCTTACGTTGACACCCGTCGCCTCGCTGCCATCACCAAAATCCCAATGCCAGAAAATGGCCTTGTGGCTCTTCTCCATCTGCACCGCAGCAAACTGCACCTGCAGCGGCGCTGCGCCGCTGGTCACACTCGCAGAAAAGTCATAAGCAAGATTCAGTTCCCCTTCACCTTCTGCAACGCCTTCGCCGTCCACATTACCCTCGCCATCAACCACACCCTCGCCTTCATCTACTCCCTCTACTACACCTTCGCTGTCCACCTCACCTTCGCCATCAACCACACCTTCGCCCTCCACAATTCCCTCGCCCTCCGTCACACCCTCGCCCTCAGCAACACCTTCCACCGCGCCCTCGCCTTCGCTCACACCTTCACCCTCTACAAGCCCTTCTCCTTCTGCAATACCTTCTCCCTCCACCACGCCTTCTCCCTCCACCACGCCTTCTCCCTCAACCATACCCTCGCCTTCCAACACACCCTCACCCTCGGCAACACCTTCCCCTTCAATCACCCCTTCAATAATCCCTTCGCCCTCTTCCTCGCCCTCGGGCGGCGGCGGAACGAAATACTCATAGGCTCCCATGTCCGGCAGTAATCCCTGCGGCACCGCCGTGCCCAGATAGTCCGCACTCAACCCCAGCGTCGCGCCCACGTCGCGCGCGGGGGAAGTTTCCTGCAAGCGGTAATCCCGCGTGGCCGCATCCACAAACAAGGGATTCGCCGTGATGGAACTCGCGTCTAGGCCCGATACTGTCCGGTACGCACCATAGGTCAGGTACTGCGTATTCCACACAAACGCATTGAGTGGACCATGCCAATAGAAGTTGTTGTTCACCGTCGAGCCTTGCAGGTTCACATGCGCAAACACCGCGCCAGACGCAGGCTTCACAATGTTGTTGCGAATCACCGTGTTCACCGGCGTCACCCCGGCAGGCGCCGTGGCCGCTATGCCGTTCAGCTTGGTATCCACCACGGTATTGTTCAACACCGAAACATTGCTGAAGCTGAACACGTTGATGCCGATGAGCTCGTCGTACACCACGTTGTAATACACCGTGTTGCCCGTGGATTCCGTGAGCACCGTGCCCGATCCATCGTTGCCGTCGAAGCGGATGCCACCGCTGTAATACGGCCCGCCCGGCAGCGACCCCTGACTGTGTACCAGGTTGTAGCGCACCGTGTTGTTGTTGCCCACGTTGATCAGGTCGATGCCAAAGCGATCGTCCACGGTAAGCGCGTTGGCGTAGCAATGGTTGTATTCAATCACGTTGCGCGCCGTGGCAGGCAGCCCCGCGCGTATGCCCGATTCCCCGTGGTTGTACACCACGTTCCCGCGCACCAGGTTGTCTGTAGTCTCCGCCAGCAATATTCCCTCGTGCTGGTTGTCATGCACCACGTTATCGAGTATCTGATTGTTCGCGGCAAAGCCGTTGCCATAAATCTCGATGCCCGAACCATCGTTGCCGTTGCTGGTCGATGCGGCGTTGCCCACCATCCGCGTCACCGTGCACCGCTCGATCAGCGTGTGCTGTCCCTTGCCCGCCAGCAGCGCCGTCACGAAAATGCCTGCATACCCTGCACCCTCGTCAACCACCAAGCCTTCCAGCGTGACATAGTTCGCATTCTGCACCCACACGGGGTACACCCCCCGCACCACCTTCAGGTTCTCCACGCGCACATGCTGCGGACCATTCACCAGCACGGTAAACAAATCCGACGCTGCCTCAACAAAGCCCGGCACGCCCACCGTATAAACTGTCAGCGTGTTGCTTGCCCAGTGCCAGTCTCCCGGTGCCACCAGCGCCGCCACGCTGCCGCGCTGCGTGCCGCGCACGCCGTCAAAGAACACCTGCTCCACGCGCGGCGATACCGTGGCTTTATAAAGATTGGTGCCCGCGTCAGACCACGCGGTGATTACTTCAGCGCCGTTGATGAGCGGCAGCTCTCCCGAGCCATACGCGCTAAAGGTTATCGGCGCGGCCAGCATGCCGGAGCGGGAGATGCGCAACTGCCCCCGCCAAGATTCCCCCCGCTGGAAAAACACACGGTCTCCCGCCGCCAAGGCAAAGCCCGAAACTTTGGTCAGGGTTTTCCACGCCTGCTCGGGCGAAGTGCCGGGGTTCGCGTCCACCCCTTGGGTCGCGTCCACGTAATAGTCCGTGGCATGGGCGGCAAGGCCAATTGTCCAAAAGACAACCAGCACCATGCAGCCCATCCAGACAGAATTCAACTGTCGTGAAATCGTGCTTGCCAAAGCTCTCTCCTGCTTACGGCAAACCGCTGTTCGCCCCCGAACCGCGATGACTACAAAAACAAAGGCGTGCCCAACACCCCAAAAAACGATGCCCCGAACCTTAGCACGCTCGGGTGGAAAAGTCTATAAATTCAATACTTACAATAAAATCTTTACAGTAAATCGAATACACCGAAACTCCCATACCATTTTATTCTCGCCTATCCATTATCCCCTCCCGCTTCCTCCCCCTCCCCCTCTTCGCTCTTACCCCTTCCCCCTTCGCCCCTTTGCCGTCCTTTGCGCCTTTGCATGAAATCCCCCCTTCCTCTTATCCGTGTTCATCTGCGTCCATCGGCGGCTAAATAATTTCCCCCTCCCCGCCCCACGCGCTATCATTCCCCCTTTACAGCAATCCCCCCCCACGCAAGGAGCCCCCCGTGCCCGAGTCCGTAGTCAAGGTGACCTATCGCGTGCGCGGCTTGGCGGACGACGAGATCGCCGCCTTCGCCCGCAACATCGCCCTCGAACAAACCGTCGAGG
>JBIKMR010000412.1:0-2625 GCA_044359155.1 Candidatus Hydrogenedentales bacterium
AGGGGGCGAGGGGACCAGAAAAACAGCTTCGCCATATCGCTTGAATTTTCTACTCATAGAGTACACGCCATAAGTACCCCTTTGAAGGGGGACGATGCTGTGCTTCAGCACAGCATCCGGGGGATGTTGACCCCGCAGCACCAAACCCAACTCCGCTCCCTCAGGTCCCCTCGCCCCCTGGCAGGGGGAGAGGGTTAGGGTGAGGGGGTTTACCCACACCATCTACAGCACCCGGCCCCTACGCCTTCTTCTCGCCCGGCCATTCGGCATTGGGGTCAGCCGTCAATTCGATCATGTCATCCACATGGGCGCTTCGATCACTCATGCGCTGGGCAATCTCCACGCCATGGCTGCGGGCCAGCTTGCCCGCCATCCACGACACCCCCAGCGCCGCGAGAAACAGCGACGCAACAACCAACCGGGGCAGGGGACTGTCCAGCCGCACGCGCGGAAGGAAGAGGCGAATCTCGTCTATGGGCCGCACATGCGCAAGGCGCGCGCGCAGCGTGGCAAAGGTATACGGCGCGTCGGGAAAAGCCAGCGCATCGCGCCATTCCGCCGTTCGTTCCTGCCACTCCTGCGCGGCCTCGGCCAGTTCATGCTGCCCGGCCACGGCATCCGCCACGCGCTGCCGCTCGGCAGGCATCAGGTCGCCGTCGATATAGGCGATGATTCGGGATTCCATCTGCCTCGTGTTCATGGCTTGGTCTCCGAGGGCGACGTTACCCAGTCGCCGTAGAGTTCTTGCAACAGAAAGCGCAACCGCTTCACCGCGAGAATCTTGCGCGAGCGCACAGTGTTCACCGGGCAATCCAGCGCGGTGGCAATGTCCTCAAGCGGCAGCCCCTCAATGGTGCGCATCACAAACACGATGCGCTGCTCTTCCGGCAATTGTTCCAGCGCGGCAAAGATGCGGGCCGCCGTTTCGCGCCGGGCCGCTTCCTCGTCGGGCGGGGTCAACAGCGTGGCCGCGTCCAGCGTGTCCAGCCCCCCGGGCGATTCCCACTTCCACAGCCGCGCCACCTTGCGCCGGTGCTCCATCCACACCACCCGCGCCACGCCAAACAGGTATGCCGCGAAAGAACTGGTGGCCTGATAGCGCTTGCGAATCCGCCACACCCGCACGAAGGTTTCCTGGCACAGGTCGCTGGCCACATGGGGCGCGCCGGTCAGGCCATAGAAAAACCGCAACACCTTGTCCTGGTGGCGGTTGTGCAAGGTCTCGAAGGCGTCCAGATCACCAGCGCGCACGGCCAGCATCAGCCGGATATCCGCGTCGCCCCGGTTCTCCACTCCCATGGCAGCCCAACCTCCTGACCCTACTATGGCCGCAATCCAGCGAAACGATCAATTCCTTTATGGGTTGACTGCCCCACCGAGTTGATGATTCGACATGATCCCCGCGCCTCTTAGCCCCGGCAGGGGCTGTATAACGTAGCCCCGGGTTGCGCGCCTTGGCGCTACCCGGGGATCAGATGCTGCAATAGGAACAACCCCGGCAGGGGTTCAATAAGAAAGTCATTTATTGAACCCCTGCCGGGGCTAAGAATACCGTGACTAAAGAATCGGTGTGGCGCGAATGGCTCCGGGGCAAAGCGTGCGGCAGGCGGCAAAACCCGGTATCATTCCCTGCACCGCCCCGCCTGCCAAACCGCAGGCACGTGGGGCGCACCAGCAACATTCCAAGGAAGTCCCATGAAAGCAGCCGTCATCACCGCCCCCGGCGTTATCGAAGTTCAAGATGTTGCCCTGCCCGCTCCCGGCCCCGGCGAGGTGTTGTTGCGCGTGGGCACCAGCGCCCTCTGCGGCACCGACCAGCGCGTGCTGCGCGGCGAGAAGGCCGTCGACGTGGCCATCATCGGGCACGAACTGGTGGGCTTTGTCGAGGCGATTGGCGAAGGCGTGCAAGACGTGAAGCTGGGCGAACGCTATGCCGTGATGACGATCGTGGGCTGCATGGAATGCAAGATGTGCAAGCGCAACCGCCAGAACCTCTGCGAGCGCGGCATCAAGGCCATCGGCTACCAGTGGAACGGCGGCTTCGCCGAATACATGATCATGCCGAAGGAAGGCGTGGAGCAAGGTCTGCTCATCCCCGTGCCAGAAACCATGAGCGATTCCGTGGCCACGCTCGTCGAGCCGCTCAGCTGTTGCGTGAACGGCATGGACTACCTCCCCCTCGGCGACATGGAACACGTGGTCATCATGAGCGCGGGCATCATCGCCGTGCTCAATGGCCTTGTGGCGCGCGCACGCGGCGCAAAGACCATCACCATCATGAACCGCTCACAGGGCCGACTCGATCTCATCCGGCGCTTGGGCCTGCCCTTCGAGCACGTCGTGAACACCCAGCAGCACGACCCGCTGAAGTGGGTGAAGGAAAACACGCGCGGGGGCGCAGACGCCGTGGTCGTCGCCGCATCCGCCAAGGAACTCGTGCCCGTGGGTGTGCAGATGCTCGGCATGGGCGGACACCTGAGCGTTTTCGCAGGCTTCGCCAAGAACGACCCCATCGAACCCGTCGACCTCAACCTCATCCACTACCGCGAACTGAACCTCCACGGCGCCAGCGGCTCCGCACGCCAGCATTACTTCGACGCCCTCGACCTGCTCGAATCCGACCTG
>JBIKMR010000413.1:0-2617 GCA_044359155.1 Candidatus Hydrogenedentales bacterium
TCGCGGTCGCCGGGGCGGTCGAAGCGGTCGGACTCGAGGCAGGCCTTGGCGAGTTCGGCGGATTCTTCGTAGCGCTTTTGCTTGTGGTGCAGTCGGGCGAGGGAGAGCTTGTCTTCGAGGTGGTCGAAGCCTTCGCCACGATTGGCGGTGAGGCAGGTGGAGAGCCATGCGGTGAGGGTGACGAGGGAGAGGATGTCCATCTCGTGGTGCTGGAATACGCCCTTGAGGGCGCGGGCGTCGCGGGTGCGCAGGTAGTCGAACCACATCTGGGGGATGAGGTAGCTGGGCACGTCGCCCTTGCGGTGTACGCCGAGGACTTCGCGCTCGATGTTGCCGAGGCTGCAATCCGAGAGGCGGCGCTTGTAGAAACGGCGGGCGGCGTGGACCAGATCGTAATGTGCGCAGGCCTCGGCGCGGAAGGGGATGCGGTTCTGGATGAAGCGGGTGCGCAGCAGGGGCAGGTCAAAGCTCTTGCTGTTGTATCCCACCACGGCGGAGGTGTGCTGGAAGCGCTCGGCGAGGAAGTGGAGCATAGGCTCTTCCTCGTCGTAATCGCGCATGAAGCACTGGTCGAGGCGGAAGCTATTTTCGGTGAAGTATCCCACCCCGACAAGGAAGGCCACGGTGCCTGCGCCTCCGGCCAGGCCGATGGTCTCGGTGTCCACAAAGCACGCGGTGGCAGGGTCGAAGTCGGCTAGTTCCTCGTCGCAGGCGGAGAAGGCGATGTGTTCGGCGGATGCCGCCAGCGCAGCGCCCAGCGTAATGCTGCCGTGCAGGTGGTCGAGCGGGTATTCCTTGCGGACCAGATAGAAGGCGCTGTCGCCCTCAGTCGATTCGGTGGGCCAAAGTTCCCCCGGCAACACCCCGGGCAGGTCGTAGTCCCCGGCGCGTCGGCGTTCGGTTTGCACGTGGCGCTGCCCCTCAAACTGGGTGCCTGTCATCAGGTTGCGGTTTTTCAGTAGGGCCTGGAGTTTGGCTTTGAGGTCGTCAGACATGGGCAGGCGCCAAACCCAGAGCCAACTTCGCCAGCGCCACGCTGCCTGACTTGCCGTGCGCGCCGATCTCCAGCGGAGAACCCACGCAACTGGGGCAGCCTTCCTTGCAGGGGCAGTCTTCAATCAAGCTGATGGCGGAGCGTAGCAGCGCTTCCTGGTGGTGGAACAGCTTCTCGCTCAGGCCCACGCCGCCGGGGTAGGTTTCGTAGATGAACACGCTCGGCATTTCAGACACGGGCGCGCGGAGCATAGCGCTGGCGCGGATATCGGTCAGGTCACACATCACCTGCACGGGGGCCACTTGCCGCAGGGTGTTTGCCAAGCCGTTCAGCGCCTCGCCCAGTTCTTCCTGCTTCAGTTGAAAGCGGTCTGCGGTGTCGGCGGGGAATTCAATCCAATAGCCAAGCGTGTGCATGGTCTGCTCGGGCAGGTGTATTTCTCCCCAGCCCACGTTCTCGTGCGTGCCGAACTTTATCTTCTTATAGATGGTGGCCAGCCAGGTGACGCTTAACTCGCCCCAGTTCTTGGATACGCCCTCGATGGGCCTGGCTTCTTCCACGCCGATCACCTTGAGGTCCACCTTCAGCTCGGCCTCGGTGTAGTAATCCACCTCGACGGGCCGGGCATAGGCCTTGCGGTCTTTCAGGTCCAGGTGGTCAATGGTGAACTGCTTGCTCTGGTGCAGGTAGATCGCGTTGTCGTAGACCTCGGTGTGCGCGGCGAAGTAGTCCACTTCCCCAATCACCCGGCCATTGTCCGTGGTGTCGAGTATGACCACGTTGCCCGGCGCGGCGGTGCGCAGGCTGATGTCCTCAGCGGGGTAGGTGTCCGCGCTCCAGTGCCACTTGTTCTTCACCTTCCGCAACACGCGGTTCTCCGCAAGGAAGTTCAGCACCTCGGTGGTGGAATGCGCGTCCAGCCCAAAGGCTTCCCCCTCGATAAAGGGCAGCTCGAAGGCCCCGCACTTGATGTGGCTGGTCAGGATGATGAGGTTGTCCGGGTCCACTGTGCCGCTCTCGGGGGACTGGTCGAAGAAGTATTCCGGGTGCTGGATGATGAACTGGTCCAGCGGCGCGCTGCTGGCCACCAGCACCACCAGGCTCACGTTGTTGCGTCGACCCGCGCGGCCTGCCTGTTGCCAAGTGCTGGCCACGCTGCCCGCGTATCCCGTCATGATGCAGACATCCAGCGCGCCAATGTCGATGCCCAGTTCGAGGGCGTTGGTGCTGACGACGGCCATGATCTCGCCGTTGCGCAGCCCCTGCTCAATGGCTCGGCGTTCGGTGGGCAGATAGCCCCCGCGATACCCGCGCACCAGGTCGCTGCTTTTGCCCATGCGGCGCACGGCTTCCTTCAGGTACGTGGTCAAGACTTCGACTCGCAAGCGGCTGCGGGTGAAGACGATGGACTGGATATCGCGCGAGAGCAACTGCGACGCCAGGCGGCTGGCTTCCTTCACGGAACTCTTGCGTATGCCCAGCTCCGCATTGACCACGGGGGGGTTGTAGAACAGGAAATGCTTCTGGCCCGCAGGCGCGCCATTGTTGTTGATCAGCTCGACCGGCTCTTCAATGATCTGCTCGGTGAGTTCACGCGGGTTGGCGATGGTGGCGCTGCAACAG
>JBIKMR010000414.1:0-2607 GCA_044359155.1 Candidatus Hydrogenedentales bacterium
GCTTCACCATCTGGAACCTAACCAATGCGAAGCGATTCACCGATCCCGATGTCTGGTATCAAGGGCACGGATTCTGGCATGTGCTCACGGGTTTCTCGCTCGGCTTCATGGCTATCTTTTACCGCTCGGAATCTCCGCGAGCCGCTTCCGATAGGTAGAGCGTATAGCCCGAAACTCTATCTTCTGTGCTTCAGGATACTGTGTTCGCTTGAACGGTGAGAACGTGGCGGCGTAGTCAAGGTTTCCCGAAGCGCGTCTGCGCCGCTTTCCGGGATTAGCGGGAATCCCTGTGTGACGATAGGCAACTCGCCTACTCGCTTACGGTCTTGCCCGAACCCTCGCGGAACTTCACTTCAATATCCGGCAAGGTAAACTCTGCGTCCGGCATGGTGAATGACGCTGAAGCATAGCCTGCGCAGTCTGAATAAAAGGGGGCATCATCATCGGCAACTTCGATGTAAAGTGTGTACTCCCCTGGAGGCACTTCAGCTGCTTCAAAAGTGCCATCCGGATGTACATGCGGCACGATGTGAGTGTAGTCCTTTCGTGCTGCCTTGTACTCAGGTGACTGCCGATAACTTCTATACCACGCATCCTGCTCAGCTTCAGGCAGCGAACTTGGCGGCTCAGGAGACGAGTACTCGGTAGCGAGCTTACGAATGTCGCAGCCCTGCCATGCGATGCGAATGGGGCAATCCTTGGGGGCGACCATGCGGCCCCGCAACGTGTGGCCAGTTGGCAAGAGCGGCACCTCCACCGTAGCCCCTGATTCGACGAATATCCACCGTACGTAGGTCAATGTACCCCCATAGGTAAAGGCTTTCCCACGTCGAATTTTCTCACGCGCTAACCTCCCCACCGTGTATTCGCTTGGAGCAACACTCTCGAAGCGATACCGGCCCTGCGAATCGGTCGTCGTTTCTTGCCTAACGCCGTCTTCCGACTGTGCAGTGAGCCAGACCACTACCCCGGACAAAGGCACACCTCCTTCCATGATCTGCCCCAGCACCACAGCGGTATTGCCTGTAGGAAGTTCTTCGGCCGACACCGACGACACACACAATATCAGTCCAATCCAGCAAGCAAGAGGCATGGGACGACCCTCCTCGGAGTGTCGGAAATTTACCTCCACTACCTTACTAACTAGAATATCGTCATCCCAATTCGCATTGCAAATCCTTCCGAGCGTCAACGCTTGGGAATCGCTACCCCTTCCCCTTGAGACTCAAGGATTCCTACTCCACCACCTGCAAGCGCTCCTGCTCGAGCAGGCGGATGACGGGATCGGCGAAGGCGCGGTCGGGGACGTGGGGGCCTTCGTATTCGAAGGTGGGCCAAGTGGTTTCGCGGGTGTAATAGCCCATGCAGACGTAGCTCTTGAGGCCGAAGAAGCCCATGCGGAATTTCTTGATGGGGCAGTTTTCGAGCCAGCGGAGTTGGCGGTCTTGCGCTGCCGCACTGTTGTTGGAGAAGGTGCGCCCGCCGAAGAACACGCCAAGGAAATCGGTGAGCACGAGGAAGACCAGGAAGAGTTTGCGCAGGTCGGGGTCGAGTCGGTTGAGCGCCCAGTCCACCACGCCTGCGGTCGCGGGGGTGCCTGCCCCGGCGTCGTATTCATCGGCAGGCACGATGCGCCCGGCGATGGCTATGAATACGCGCAGCTTGCGCCCGGTGAGGTGTTGGAGTTTGTAGGTATCCATGGGGTCTCTGCTCCGTGGGTGGCAGTGTAGGCGGGGTGCGGCACGCAGAGCAAGATGGAGTTACACGGACTAGGGAGTTGGTGTCTTCTCCGGCAGCGTGGCAAGGATGCTGGAGATGAACTGATCCCAAGGAAAGATGCCTTCGCCCTGGGTAAGGCCAAGGCGCACGACGACAGCGTTGTGGCTGGGGAGGGCGAAGGCGCGCTGCCCCTCGAAGCCGGAGGCGTACATCAGGTCGGTGGGGCAGTTGGGCATGGGGCGGTCGGCGGGGTTTCCGGCGGTGCCTGCGTTGAGCCACCATTGTGCGCCGTATTCTCCTTGGGGGGCCGGGGGCGTGGGAGTCTTGCTATATGCCACCCAGCCCTCGGGCAGAATACGCACGCCCTGCCACATGCCATCGTCGAGATAGAGCTTGGCAAAGCGTGCCCAGTCGCGGGCGGTGGCCCAGCCGAAGGAAGACCCCACGCCGGTGCCGCTGGCGTCTGGCTCAATGAGGGCGCTGAACATGCCGGTGGGGGCGAAAAGTTCGCGGTTCGCGAAGTTGCGGTAGTCCTCCTCCCCCTCTGTCTGCCGCACCATGCGCGACAGAATGTTGGTGGTGCCACTCGAGTAATACCATGCCGTGTCCGGTTCGTGGGCCAAGGGCAGGGCGGCAGCCACTGCGGCTGCATCGGTGCTGCCAAACAGCATCTGCGTGGCGCTGGAGAAGGGGTTAAAATATTCCTCAGAGAACTCCAGCCCGCTGCTCATCCGCAGCAGTTGGTCTGTGGTAATGGCGCCGCGCGGGTCACCGGCTTCGCGCCATTCGGGCACGGGCGCGGGTTGCATGATGTCCATCTTTCCCTCGCGCACAAGAATGCCTACGAGGGCGTTGATCACGCTCTTGGTCATGGACCATCCTGCGACG
>JBIKMR010000415.1:0-2591 GCA_044359155.1 Candidatus Hydrogenedentales bacterium
ACGCGTCCGCCCCCACGGAAGACTGGTAATACACGCCATCTCCATTGTAAATGGCGATGCGCCCATCGGGCAGGCCGGTGCCGGAAATGGTAAAGCCTACGGGTGTAGGCAAGTTGGTGAGCGTGTTTGCCGCAAAGGCAGAAAGAGACATTGACGAGAGGGCAAGGACCAAGCCCGTGGCCCGGCAAAAACGATGGTAGTTCATGACTATCCCCTTATTTGGTGTTGTGAACGATTTCACACAAAAGGGGAAAAGAAGGCAGGAGGCACCCGCCCACAAGGACGGAACCTGCGGCAACTTTTCCGCGAAGCTGCGTAACAGTGAATTGTATGGCGGCTGTCTTCTGGCTTCCGGATCAGCCTACTCCCCGCGCCTTCCCATTCCTCGTGGAACAGTGGCCAGCGTGCGGGTTTCGTCCCCGGTTACAGCAGCGCGACTGCGACGGATTCACACCGTCTTCCAGTACCGCGATACGTGGTCGAGTTTTTAAGGAACGTTTTAGTTTGTTGTCGGGCAGGTTCTCCTTTCTTTCAGTTAAGGCAGGTCAACAATATCAGATTGATCTGCGAAGAGCAATGGGACGGATGGGACAGATGCGACGGATGGGAGAAAAGCGAGACAGGTTTCAGAAATCTTCTCCCATCTGTCGCATCCGTCGCATCCGTCCCATTCTTACAACCCCTCCAGCTTCATCAGCCGTGTCTCGCCGTGGTTCAGTTGAATCAGGAAGCTGTCACGTTCGGGCCAGCCGAGGGTGGGGTCGAGCAGGTCGGTCACGTTGAAGTAGTCCCCCAGGTCCACGGCGCGTTCGCCCACTTGGCGCGCGTGGATGGCCATCAGGCCTTCACCGAAATAGGTGGTGTCCACATAGCGGCCATTGGTGGTTTGGAAGTAGGTGTGCTGCTCGAGGATGTGCAGGATTTCCCGGAGCAGTTGCGGGGCCATGCCCGCCTCGGTTACCAACACGGAAGTCCAGCCCTCGGGCAGGGTCTTGAACGCGGCGCTGGGTTTGTTGCTTCCCTCGAAAAGTGCAATCACGTCTGCGTCGTTGTCGTTGATGTAGAACAAGGGAGCCAGCACGCCGCGATAGCCGAAGGTTTCGTTCTGCCGAATCCAGCGGCCATCAATCGCCATGCGCGACCCTGCCCGCTCCGGCTTCTCAAAGGGCTCCACGGTAATGCGGGCCGTCGTGCTCACATGGTCGGTGCGGGGTTCGTCTCGAAAATAGCCAGGGGCATAGAGCCAGATCACCGAGGCCTGCTCCTGGGTAAAGCGCGCTTGCAGCCGCTCGCGCTCTTCGATGCTGAGATGAAACGCATTGAGCATCAGGTAGACCGAAGCCTCGGGGGTGCGCTCTTCAATCACGTCATCCAGCAGCACGAACTCCGCAGGTACGCCGGACATCAGCGCGGCATCGCGGCCCTCCAGAATCAGAGCATTGTTCAAGCCCGCATCGAAGCGTTGGTAGAATCGGCTCTCTTCATCCACCACCACCTGAAGCGCCAAGCGATCCACCTTGGGTTTGAGGTATCCCTCTATCGCACCCTCCGTATCGCTGGGTACCAGCGGGGGGGCAGGTTCCGATTCTGACTTGGGTTCAGGCTCTGGCTTGGGTTCTTCTTTCTTTGGGGTCTCGTCTTCCAGCGTCAGGCGAAACTCCGGCCACGTTTGGCAATACAGTTCCGCCAGCTCGCGGAACTTCTCCCATTGCGGTTCGTCGTGCAACCAGCCTTGTGCGTGGGGGTCTGCCCAGATAAGGCCCATCCCCTGCGTCAGCGCCAGCGCAAAGTTACGTTCCTGTACGGTGTACACGTCTTCCGCGCGCAGGCCCTCGATGCGCGATATAGCGCCGGTCAAGGCATCGCGCGACACGCCGGTGCGGGTGTCGTCCAACAGGTACCACACCTTGCCATGCAGCCGCCCGGAGTGGATGGGGGCCATGGGCCCGCCCGTGCTGCCGGAGCCCCGGCTGGCGTAAGACACCGGCGTGATGAAGCCGTCCAGCTCGCTGTTCAACAGGTTGCCCAGCGCAAAGTGTCCGGCGGCATTGCTCTCGCTTTCGAGCACATAGCCGTAGCGTGCCAGCAATTCCACCTCATCGCCCAGCTTCTCGCGGAATTCCCCGGCTATCCGGGCCAGAGTATCGGCCACGGATTCCGACACGAAGCGCAGGTAATCCAGATAGCGAATTTCTTCGGGGAATTTAAAGAACACGTGCTCGCCGTCCGCCGTGTTGGGATAGGGCGGCGTGAGCGGACGCGGCAGGGTGTCCACTTTCCATGCCTCGGCAGCCTTCTCGGGCGAGCCATAGCGCGTGACCAGCCATTTCTCCAGCGCGGCCTCGCTGGCGAGGGAGGAATCGTAGCCCGCTTCGAAGCGCCAGCTTCCTTCGTGCATGGCGGACAGGATGCACCCCTGTACGCGCCGCCCCAAGGGGGAGGCCTTGATTGCCTGCACCAGATAAAGCGCTTCCTGCGTGGCGGCGGTGTGCCATGCCAAAGAGAAGGGAGAAGCAAAGCGGGAGGTCTGCCCCGGCATTTGCACCGTGGCTTCGGGGTGTGCGTCGAGCCATTCGGGCGTGGGGTTCAGG
>JBIKMR010000162.1:0-9611 GCA_044359155.1 Candidatus Hydrogenedentales bacterium
CGGGCACCCACGGCCCGGCTCGTGTTCTGCTGCGGAATGCGCCGAACATGTGGCCCTGACCGCGCAGAAGTATCTGCAAAAGGCAGAGCCCGTGGTGGGTACTGCGCCGGTGGCGGCGAATGTAGCGCACTTCACCCCGCAGCACACGTTCATGGGCAAGATCGAATTCCTTATCTCGAATCCCGAACGAAACCGCAAGATGCCCGCGCCCGGCTCGCTTGCCCCGCGCGGCACCATGGACCTCTCCGCCCTCGACCACTGCATAAGCGCCCACGAAGCCTTGCTCAAACTCATGGCGAGATCCGACGGACTGGACCTGAACCGAGTGGTATTCCGTAATCCCGTGGTGCCCCTGTTTCGGATGAACTTCTCCGACCTCTACCTCGTGCTCACCCTGCACGCCGAGCGCCACATGGCGCAAGCAAGCCGGGCGCTGGCGTTCAAGTGAGGCAGGGGGTAAGGTTGCAGCTGTATGCGCACCTACCTGGGCAACTTACGAACAAGTGCGGGCACTTCATTAAATCTATGCGTAACCCGTAACTGTGCTTTTCCTGAGAGATGTGCTGCATCGGGCTTTCGGATAGGCGCTATATTCCGTCGAAGGGCTTCCCGTAACGGCCCAGCAGGCGGGCGCTGTCCTCGGTCATGGGGAAACGGTCGGACGGGTAAGTAAGGAACTCTGCGTGCCCGTCGAGGTAGACGACATTGCCGCCGCCAGGCACGTGCGAGAAGTCCTTCACGTTGGTGGAGACGTGGTCCCACATTAGCGGAACCATGCTGGCAGCCTCGGCGCTGGCGGCAGGGTTGTTGATGTCGGTGACAATGAAGCGCTCTATCCCCTCGCGCAGGCGGTAGATCATGTCTCCGCCCCCCACGCTCTGGGTACCCGCAAATTGGGAGGATACCTCGAAGTCCTCGTCGCTAGCGGCACCATAGGTGGCGACGTTCTCTGCGGCCAATTCACCCCATGGGGTCTGGGTAAACTGGGACTCGGCAAAGCGCCCGAAGCTGTCGGTGCCCACGGTGCCGACTAGTGGCCCGAGAATGTTCTCGTCGTCGAGCAGCAGCCAGCCCGTGTAGTGAAAGGGTTCCTGACCCACTTCCTCGGGCTGGATGATGCCGTCGCCGTTGCCCTTGCCCACGTCGTAGCGTTCGAGGATGTCTGCAGTGGCTGTCCACGAGGGGCACCAGACCACGTTCACGTCGCTCACGTACTCGGGGATCATGGCGGGTCCATTGAACATCATCTCGGCGCTGAGCGCCCCGGTGATACGGCGGGTCTGCCGGTGGGGAAAACGCTCTCCCCGGCTCTCGTTCGCGTACATCTTCAGCGAAAGGGCAAGCTGTTTCAGGTTGTTCTGGCAGGCCGAGCGGCGCGCACTCTCGCGGGCGCGCGCCAAAGCGGGCAACAGAATCGCCGCAAGAATGCCGATGATGGCGATGACCACCAGCAGTTCGATGAGCGTGAAACCACGGCGTGTGACCATAGCGAATTCTCCCGTTAAGCCGCGCGAGAACTTATTGCTTGACCATCGCAAGCACGGGATCGCCCGCGTGGAAACGGTGCACCGGCAGGGGCATTTCGCTGTCGACGCCCTTGATGCTCTTCCAGATCACCTCGTTCAACTCGAACATCGGCGCGCGATCATAGTCGCTGAAGTCCATCTTGAGCGAAGCCTGGGCGCCGGGGTTATTCTCCGGGTTGAGTTCGTTGATATCGATCTTGGCGGGCACGTG
The DNA here is from genome assembly GCA_044359155.1 of Candidatus Hydrogenedentales bacterium. Lineage (GTDB taxonomy): Bacteria > Hydrogenedentota > Hydrogenedentia > Hydrogenedentales > JAEUWI01 > WGMK01. The sequence continues at coordinate 1,738 of JBIKMR010000162.1, forward strand.
GGTGTAGGGGGCAGGGTCGGCCACGTCGCCCAGCGAGGCGTACATCGGGGTTGCGGCGGCGTCGTACTGGCTCATAGGCTGCAACCCGAGCAGCAGTTCCATGGTGCGCAGCATGGAGCTGGTGGTGTACATCGTGCTGTCCACCCTGCCTCGCTTGGTGTAGGGGCTGATGACCTGGCCAATGGTGCGTCGAGCGTCGACGTGGTCGGAGCCGTCTTGCGCGTCGTCCTGGATTACGAAGATGGCGCTCTCTGGCCAATACTTGCTGTGGGTAACGCGCTCGACAATCATGCCCAGCGCCAGGTCATTGCTGGCAACGGCGGCGCGGGGCGTGGGCAGGCCGGGCTTTGTGCCCACGGTGTGGTCTTCGGGCAGGGCCATGACAATCAGGTTTGGCAGACGCTTGGCGTTGTCCGTAGCGTCGTAGTTCTTCTCGTACTCGTCAAACTCGCGGATGAACTCCTGTGCGTTGGCAGTGTCGCGCGCGCCCCACGAAAGATAATTCGGCGCGATGTGGCCATGCAGCGACCCCAGCATTTCACTGCGGGGTTCCATGCTGCCGCCGTCGCTCTGGCGCTCGGCAAACTCGCCGTAGTTCCTATACGTCAGCCCCTTGTGCGCGGCAAGGTCCCAGAGGAATCCGCCTGCCGGTAGCATAGCCAACGACTCGCCCATTTCAACTTTGCCGCCGTAATCGGCGGGCCAGGTCTTTTCCGCAAAGTCCGTGGCATAAGCGGCGTTGGACCACATGTGCCCGTCAACGCTGACTTCGGAATCACAATATAGGTTGTCCAGCAGCACGAACTGGTTGGCAAGCGCGTGCTGGTTCGGCGTCACATCTTCGCCGAAAAGGCACAAGCTGGGATCGCCGTTGCCCTTGGGCAGGGCGCCGAACACCTGATCATAGGTGCGGTTTTCCTTGATGATATAGATGACGTGCTTGATGGGCGAACCCGCGCCCACCTCTCGCGGCACCACGCTAGGGGTTGGCGAGGGATTGGCCTGCGCCAGCAGGGTGTCGTTGTAGGGGCTGTTCTTCATGCACTGTGCCGTCCAAGCGGCAAGGTCTGCATCCTTCAAGTCCACAATGCTCACGTCGCCCTGCATCAGTTTCTTGATCGTGTCGTTGCGGGTGTCGTCTTCTGCACGCGGGCGGGTGGGGCCGGTGGGGTTGGCGGAAGATGCAACGCCCTTTGAGTTGCCTATGTAGAGGTGGCGACCATCTTGCGAGAGGGCGAGGGCGGAGGGATACCAGCCTGCGGGGATAAAGCCGAGGACCACGCATTCGCCGGGCTCTTCCACGTTGATCACGCAGACGTTGTAGTTGTCGGCGTTGGCGACATAGAGATCGTGCGTGTTCGGGTCATAGGCCAGCGCGTTGGGCGTCGACCCTTGCGGTGCCAGCGGGTGCATCGAGGTGACGATGCGCTCCGTGAAGCGCTGCTGCGTGGTATCGAAGCACAGCACGCTGTTGTCGTTGGACGAGCAGACGAAGAGGCGGCCATCGGGAAGCAGCAGCAGGTCGTTCGGGTTGTCACCGGCAGCAAGCGTGCGCACGGCCTTGCCCGAAGCAAGATCGATCACGGAAAGGGTGTCGCTACCCCAGTTGCTGCAGTAGAGGAAGGCGCCGTCTGGAGAGACCACGAGATCGTAGGGATCGCGTTCGACCTTGATGCGCCCCGCCACCGCGCCAGTTTCCGTGTTGAACACGACGACCTCGCCAGTCAGCCGGTTGGCGGCGTAGAGCAATGGCTGCGAAGGGTGGTGGGCGATACCGGTCCAGAAGGTTTGCTCCTGCGGCAACGTGTCGAGAAATTCCTTCGTGCGACGTTTGCTCAGTTTGTCGCCGTTGAAGGGAATGGCGTAGATGATCGAGGCTCCCGCCTTTTCCTTCTTCCGGTTGCCGCCCGAAACATAGAGCGCTTCCCCATCCGGCGCCCAAGCCATGCCGAGCCACGCCACCGGCAGCATTAGCTGCTGCCTGATCTCCTGCGTCTCGGTGTCGATGATCGTCACTTCGTGCTCGTTGTACCCGCTTGACAGCGCGGCAACATGCTGGCCGTCCGGAGAAAGCGCCAGATTGAGCACAGTGTCCTTTACGGGCAAGTGCTTTCCGGCGGGCGTAATCGTCCAGCCATTCGGCAAGAAGAATCCCCCCTCGACGGGAGCAGGCAACTGGGCGGCACTAAGGCTGGCGAGAACAAGGCATAGGCTGATCATGGTGGGTATCCTGAAAAGGTGGAATTCTCGCAAGCCTACGTATCGAATGTTAGATATGTGTTTTCCGTTGCTGCAAAGGCGGCAAGCCCCAAGTTCGTTGCGGATTCAGGGGTGCATATAGTCAATCATCGGGGCTCCTTAATGGAACTCCCACACCTTGCGACCCGCTGACATGCGCGCATCCAGGCATACCCGCTCAAATCAATCCGTAGCCCCCGCATTTCTTTGGCGCAAGCGCGCCGTGCGCTGGCGACGCGCCGGTAGTCCAATAGGGACACTGCCCACCCGGAAAGTGAGTCACCCGATTCGCATAGGAGCTTGAAGAATTCCCTGGGCGAACCAGCCACCACGACACACCGGCGCCTATGCATTGCAGCTCGCCCTGCTGCAGCAACATATAAATGTGCGACGGAGGTTGCCGATCAGGCAGAGATTTGTTATGTTGTGCTACTTGAAAGTAGGGCAGCAAATGAAATGGTCTCATCAGTTTTTGGGTTTGTTGCTATTGGGCGTGGCCGCGCCCGCTGCTGTGGCGCAAATGCTGGACGAGAGCGATTACCACAATCGCTCTGGCAATACGAAAGTCGTGGCTTTAAGCGACCCGACGCAGTCCTACGAGTTGTATGTGCCAACTACCGTGCCGGCAACGGGGCCGCGCTCGATTGTGTATGCCTTCGACGCAAGCGGCAATGGCAAGAACCTGATGAACTTGCTTGCGCCTGCAGCGCTCGACCAAGGCTGGATTGTGGCCGCATCGAACAACTACAACAATGGCATCTTCGACGACTTCGAACAGGTGTACCATGTTCAAGACACGCTGTTGGTGGACACGGAAGCACGCCTGAACCTGCACCCTGATCGCCGCTTTGCTACTGGCTTCTCCGGCGGCTCGCGCATCGCAATGAAACTTGCCAGCCGCCACCCCGAGAAGATCGTGGGCGTGCTTACGCTGGCCACGGGAATGCCGAGCGACATTCTCGGTCCATTGAACAGCCGCTTTGCCAACTACGTGATCATCGGGCGCACCGACAGCAACTTCTTTGCCGGATTCGCCGACCACCAGATTAATTTACTAAACCTGGGCCACCGATGTTTTGTGCAACCCATACCAGGCGGTCACGTCTACCCCTCCACCTCTTCAGTAACGACCGGCTTCGACTGGCTGGCGACATTCGCTGGGAGCGATTATGGGCCAAACTTGCAGCGCTGCGATGCAGGCGCGGCATTCAACAATTCACCTCTGTTCTTTGATTCGGGATATACGACCAGCCAGTACGATGGCGAGGTGGGTACCTTTCAATACATTGGCGACCTGCCCGGAAAGATATCCGAGATTACCTGGTGGGGAACAGCGTATCGTTACGACAGTAGCCGCAGCCAATACGTGGGCTGCAATCGCTTCGCCGAGGACATGCGCATTGCCTTTTGGACAGACGCGAACGGCGAACCGGGCGAGCGCGTCTGGGCGGAGGAGGTGACACCGGAACGGGTGTACAGCGGCCATGTCTTCTTCTCGATGGAAATCTATCGCTATCGATATGTCTTCCCGGAGCCGCTCGACGTGGGCGACGCGAAGTGGTTGCTGCTGGCGGGTATGCCGCAAGCGGATGGGTGCGAATGGGCGCTCGAGCATCATTGGGCGTTCAATCCCCCGGCGGGCTATCGCTACACGCCGGAAGACGCTGCCGCATATTTCGAAATCGCCAATGTGGGCGCGGCAATCTGCGTGGGAACGGACACCGCGCAAGAAGGCGAGCCGCCTGCGCCAGAGGGTTGGCTGGAGGATTTCACCTTCTTCCCCGAACCGGGCGAAGATTGCGGTGATGTACATTCCAGCATCGAGGCAGCGCGCCTCTTCGACAACCAGACTGTCACATCGAGCATTCATCTGAGCGGCCCGCAGCTGGTCACCGACGTCAACGTGCTGGTGGATATTCGACATACCTACACCAGCGACCTGATGCTGGTACTTACCGCGCCCAACGGGGCCACGTCGATAATGGCCGCCGCGCAGGGTGGTAGCGGAAACAACTTCTCCTTCGCCCTCTTCGACGACGAGGCCACCACGCCAGTCGGGTCGGGAGCGGCCCCATTCACCGGCGCATGGCAGCCCGATACCCCGCTCAGTCTGCTCGACGGCCAGCCAGTCCAAGGCGAATGGAAACTCGAAGTTACCGACTTCGCCGATGGAGACACTGGGGCGCTTGATGGTTGGAAACTGCAGCTGAACTGCGCACCCGGTCAGGAAGGCGAAGGCACCGTGGAAGGTGGACTGGAAGGCGAGGGCGCGACTGACGGCGAGGGTGAGGGTGAGGGTTCCGTCGAGGGGGAAGGCGAAGGTTCGACAGATGGCGAGGGTATCGTCGAAGGGGAAGGCCAGTCCGATGGAGAAGGCCAGCCCGCAGATGACGGCATCCTATCGGCAGATCAGAACGGAGACTTCGTCATTAATCTGGACGAACTCCTGCGCGCCATCCAACTTTTCAACGCATCGGGGCTCCACTGCGCAGCCAGCCCCACCGATACAGAAGACGGCTATCGCCCCGGCCCCGGCGATGACAAGTCCTGCGCCCCCCACGACACCGATTATGCTCCACAAAACTGGACCATCAGCCTGAGCGAACTGCTCCGAACCGTCCAGTTCTTCAACCTTCTCGGCTACCACCCCTGCCCCCTAAACGCCACCGAAGACGGCTACTGCCCCCGACTCGGTAGTGAAGGCCAAGCCGAGTAGGGAGTAGACATCTACCGCCCTCGTTGCCAAGGTCTCCTTGGCAATGCCCATGTCTTGGAAACTCCTGATTTCTCCCCTCTCATCCGTGTTCATCGGCGTACATCAGCAGCTCCTCCTTCCTGATTCCCCCAATTCCTACCCCTTCTTACCAAACCGTATCTTTCCCCTTGTTTCGCCATTCCTGCGCGTATTCCTTGCGCTGCCCTGCCAACACCACATGATGTGCCACTCAGTGTAAAACCCCCAATAAATGGGGGATTTTGTTAAGAAAAACATACTTGGCACGGGCGTTGCTTTGTGCATGGTGCGACTGCGAAAGCGGGAGCAAACAATCGAATCGGAAACGTAAACCAGAAACGAAAGGAGGCTGCGTTCAGGCGACACGTGATTGCGTTGTGAATCTCCCCCGGGATTTTAGCGGAGCTGGGCGGGGCGACCCGCCCAGCCGCCGCCGGGGAAGAAAGCCTGAAAACAAAGCCGACAACAACGACGAAGGAAAGGACGACGACCGTGGGAACCTTCCAGTCCGCCACCGAGACACGCAGCCAGCAGATGGTCTATACGACGAATACCGCGCCCTTGCGGTGGTTCGAGACGGTAAACCCGGCGGCTGCCCCGGTGAATACGGGCGAAGGGTTGCTGATGCAGGCCTACACGTTGTCCTTGGCAAACTTCTGCCGCTGACCCGATTCGGTTATTAGACAGTTGAATCCGGCGCCCGGGTGAGTCGAATCCCAACCCAAACCCCTTCCCATTTTCCTCTTCGCGGTTTCCCTCCCGCGACTAGCGACCTATGCCACAACTCGACTCCAGGCAACTAAAGCCCATCGTCCTCGCTTGGCAGGGCGGCCCATAAGCCAAGCACCGGGATACTTCCTGCCCGGGCGCCGTTTTCGAAATAGCGGGGCGGTTCGCCGCCCCGCCTTATCTTGACCCTTCTTGCGCGTGCCCGCAGTTGGTGGACCCTCCCCCACCCTGAAACTGCGGGCGCGCTTGCTTTATAGGCAGGTTTGCGACAAAGGAGTTTGGTTGCACCACTTGCCGTGGCGTGCTACACTCCACGCTTTATTTTGGGGGCGTGTGCATCTGCCGCGCTGGACAACCTTTTACGCTCTCCTTGACCCGGTATAACTGGGCAAGGACATTAGGCAGGAGTTTCAGGATGACGAAGAAAGACCTTGCCCGTTTCGAGAAATTGCTTTGGGAAGAACGCGAAAAGCTGGTGGGCACCATCCGCCGGATTGAAGATACCTCGCGGAATGAATCGGGCCGTGACAACGGCGGCGACCTTTCCAGCTATGCAGAATCCGGCACGGACAATTTCAACCTGGAAACGGCGTTGAACATTGCCAGTGGCGAGAGTGATCGCTTGGCCGAAATTGAGGAAGCCTTGGGTCGAATCAAGGACGGCACCTATGGCACCTGCGAAGGCAGCGGCAACCCGATTCCCATGAAGCGCTTGGAAGTATTCCCGGCGGCGCGCTTTTGCGTGGAATACCAGGAAGAGCTGGAACGCCAGCAGAAGATGATGCGCTAAGAAAAAAGTTTTCGTTGAGCTATCGCGCCTGCCTGTATTTCGGGCAGGCGCTTTTTTTGTGTGCATACCTAGGGGGTAGCTTGTAAGGAGAATCGCCATGAATGATCAGGTTGAACACTATGCAGCAAAGCTCGCTCACGAGAGCGACTCTTGGGATCTGTTCGAGGCGGTGAAAGCTGGGGAAGCCGTGACGATTGTGGATGCACGCTCGGCGGAGGCCTACGCCACCGAGCACCTGCCGGGGGCTATCAGTTTTCCGCACCGCTTGATGAACGAGGAAAGCACATCGAGCCTGGACCGGGACCGGCAGTACGTGGTGTATTGCGATGGCATCGGGTGCAATGCCTCGACCAAGGGGGCTTACAACCTGGCGCGCTTGGGCTTCCGCGTTAAGGAACTGATAGGTGGGCTGGATTGGTGGAAGCGCGATGGCTACGCCACCGACGGCGCGCAAGGCCGAGAGGGCAACCGCGCGGAATGCGGGTGCGGTTGAGGATTGGCTTGGTGATATGGGACAGCGACAAGCGGGTGGAGCGCCGATGTCCCCATCGGCGTAAGAAGCTAGACCACCAATCGGGAGATTGGCGCACCGAAATCAGCGCGGACCTATGCCAACCCCCTCACCCTAACCCTCTCCCCCGAATCACAGCCTTCGTCAAGTCTCATCGGCAAGGCAGGCGGTGGAGAGGGGACCAGAGAGTGAACTTGCTGAACGACATGCATAGGTGGAGAGCAGCTGCCCATTTAGTAACCCAGCCTTAACCCGCGCCGAGAATCTTCACCTCGAACCCGGCGGCTTGCCAGCTTGCGTGGTCGAGGAAGGCGCGGGTGTCGTAGAGTCGGCGGGCGCGCATTAGGGTTGCCGAAGCTTTGGGGTCGATGTTGCGGTAGGCGGCGTGGTCGGTCAGAAGAATTACCACATCCGCATCCTTCAGGCATTCTTCGAGCGGGGCGGATATGCTGGGCACGTGGGGATCGTGGACGGCCACCTGCACCCCGGCGCTTTGCAGCAACTCGGCCACGTGAATGGCGGGGCTTTCGCGGATGTCGTCCACGTTGCCCTTAAAGGCTGCGCCGAGCAATGCCGCCTTGGGGTTGGCTAACCCTTGCAGCCACGCCTGCACTTGCCCTACCACATGCGCGGGCATGGCATCGTTGCGCAGGCGCGCGGTGCGGATTAGGGGCGTGCCTTCGGGGAAGGCATCCACCAGAAACCACGGGTCCACGGAGATGCAATGCCCCCCCACGCCCGGCCCCGGCTGGTGCAGATGCACGCGGGGGTGACGGTTGGCCAGCTTGCCCACTTGGGCGAAGTCGATACCCAGTCCCTCGCAGAGTAGTGCTGCCTCATTGGCGAGGGCGATGTTTACGTCGCGGTAGGTG
>JBIKMR010000163.1:0-9610 GCA_044359155.1 Candidatus Hydrogenedentales bacterium
ATTCAGCAACGCTCACCAAGAAGCCCTTGCCGGAGCATTTCCGCAATCAGCTTGCGGTTGGCGCTGACGGCAAGGCCACTGATCACGCAGCCTACCTTAGGCGTTGATACTCAGTTCCGCCAACTCGTTGGCGTGTTGCTTCTCCACGGCCACTGGCTCGAATACATAATGCGCCACAAACCATTCCCGCCCGCCGTCGTAGTCGAAGAGTTCGGCGCAGGCAATGAAGAACATGCGCCAGCGTTGATACCAGACCTGTGCATCGTCGCCGTAGGTAGCCTGCATGATAGGCATGACCACGTCGCGGTTGGCGTCCATGCGCTCCAGCCATTGGTTGCAGGTGCGCGCGTAGTGTCGCCCGTTCACGCGCCAGCTTTGTTCGATGCGCAGGTCGTCGTCATAGCTCGTCAATAAATCAAACGACGGCATGATCCCGCCGGTGAAGAAATAGCGGCCCATCCAGTTGGCGTCGCCCTCGGTCTCATAGGGGTAGGCATGGCGCTCGTTGCAGAAGATATGCACGAACAGCCGCCCATCGTCCTTCAGCCAACGGCTTATCCTTCGAAGCAGTTCACGGTGGTTACGCACATGCTCGAACATTTCCACGCTAACAATGCGGTCGTAGAGGCAATCCGGTCGAAACGCGTTGATGTCGCGCGTTACCACCTCGATGTTCGTTAGTCCCCTGGCGGCTGCCTGCCGCTCGATGAACCTCCGTTGGTTGCTCGCGTTCGACACGGCGGTCACACGGCATTCGGGATAGTGCTCCGCCACCCAAAGTGAAAACGCGCCCCAGCCGCAGCCCAGGTCGAGCACGCGCATACCGTTCTCAATGCCAGCCCGCTCGCAGGTCAGGCGAAGCATCGCTTCTTCCGCCTGCTCCAACGCCTCATCGCCCCGCGCGTATAGGCAGCAGCTGTACTTCCGGCGCGCGCCGAGCACCGCCTCGAAGAATTCCGGTGGCAACTCGTAGTGCTGCTCGTTCGCTTCGGCGGTGTTGATGGCAATGGGGGCAGCCCGCAGGCTGGCGCGAAACGCCGCTTCCTGCCCAGAGCGTAACTTCTCCTGCCCTTCCACAATCGCTGCGCGCAGCCGCTGGCGAATGCCCCAGCGTATTGCTGCATCCGGCAGCCATCCCTGTTCAGCCAGTCCCGTGGTAAATTCCATCGTGTGTTACTCCGCCAGCGCGGGGCTGTCGCCCACGCCCCACACCGCCCTGCAATCGGGCTTGCTCAACACCAAGTGACAAACGCCAATCTGCCGTTCGGTGAACCCGCCCGCGCAATAACTCAGGTAATACTCCCACATGCGTAGAAAGGTTTCGGGGTATCCCATGGCGCGTATGTCTTCGACTTCACGCTGAAAGTTATCTCGCCATGCCAGCAGCGTGCGGGCGTAGTGCCGCCCAAAATCTTCCGCGTGTTCGAGGCGCAGGTCCGTCTTGCGGCGCACGGCGTCCATCATGCGGGCCACAGAAGGCACTTGGCCGCCGGGAAAGATGTGTCGCTTCACAAACTCGATGGTGTGCTTGCCTTGCTCGTAGACCTGGTCCGGGCAGGTGATTGCTTGCAGCAGCATCACGCCATTTGGCTTCAGCAGGTTTGAGCACTGGGAGAAGAAGGTGTCGAGGTAGGCGTCACCCACCGCCTCGATCATTTCGATACTGACCAGCTTGTCGTAGCTGCCGGACAACTCGCGGTAGTCGCAGAGCACAACCTCGACGCGGTCGCTCAACCCTGCTACGGCCACCCGCTCGCGCGCCAGTGCGAATTGTTCCTGCGATATGGTGGCGGTAGTCACCCGGCAGCCAAAGTGTTGCGCGGCGTGAATGGCCATGGCACCCCAGCCGGTGCCAATCTCCAGCAGGTGATCCCCTGTGGAGAGCTTCAGCTTGCGGCATACCGTCCAGAGCTTGTGGATTGATGCTTCGTCTAGCGTTGCATCCTCACGGGGATAGATGGCGCTTGAGTACATCATCTGCGGATCGAGCCAGCGTTGGAAGAAGTCGTTGCCCAAGTCATAGTGGGCATGGATGTTCTTGCGACTTCCCTGTATCGAGTTGCGGCGAAACCCATGCAGCAGCCAGCGTCCTGCGTTGGCAGCTCGCCCCCAGCGGTTCTCCAGATGGTCGAACACGGCAACATTGCGGGCAATCAGGCGGATGACCGGATACAGGTCGGGCGTGTCCCACAGTCCCTCCATGTAGGCCTCACCCGCGCCTACCGCCCCGCCCCGCACCATGCGCGAATAGAACTCGGGACTGTTGACGATTACGGTTGCCTGAAGGTCATCATCGGGGTTTCCAAAGAGCACGGTCTCGTCGCCCTCGATCAGCGTAATGCACCCATGTCGCAGTTGGCCTACCAAGCGAAAGGATGCGTGGCGGGCGGCGCGTTGCCAAGGGGTGGCCTTGGTCGATCCGAATACCGAGCTTTGTGCGATAGCTCTATCGCTCATGTGTTGCGGGCTCCTTCATCGAATGGGGGTGAGGGTGATAGGGCGCGCCCTTCAGCCAGAGCTTAAGGGCCTGGAAGTAAATCCCTGCAGCCACGCGCAGGGTCATCAGCGGATACTGAAGCGAGGCCAAGACCAGCGCGCCGCGCGTCAGCGTGCGCCGCTTGAGCACCAGCGTTGCATCGAAGTCCAGCCTTGTTCCCTTGCGGTTCTCAAGGTGGAACAATAAGCTCTCACCCGGCGCGGTCGCGCGGCAGTGGTAGGTGTAGTCCATATCGAGAAAAGGCGAGACATGAAAGGTTTTTCGGAAGGCATACTGGGGCGCGCCCTTCACGTCCAGCCGGTCACGCTTATCCAGCACATAGCAATGCTTCTCTCCCCAAGGGGTGTTGGTCACTTCCAGCACCAGGAATGCGACGCGCTCATCGTCCGCTTCGAAGCAGTAGTAGACGCTGATGGGGTTCATCGTATGCCCTGCCTGGCGTAAGTGGGTGAGCAGGCGAATGGGACCCTCGGGCCGCGTGCCGGTGCGCTCCTCCACCAAGTCGCGCACGGCGACATCGAGCGGGACATCTTTGTTTCCCAGATAGTCCGCTCGCCGGAACCGCGCATAGGCCCTGCGCGTGGAGGAAAAGAATGGCCACGGCCCCAGTGCCAGATGCAATTCGGACAGGTCCAGGTAACAGAGGTACAACGGGTGGGTAAAGGCGTGCTGTTTTCCAGTGTGCCTACGGTGTCGCACCGTGCCTAAATAGAGCGCGCTATGCATCGGAAAGACTTCTTCCCAAAGCCTGCGCCACTTCGAGTGCGCTCTTGACCCCGTCCTCGTGGAAGCCGTATCCCCAATAGGCGCCGCAAAAATGCGTGCGGCGTTGGCCACTGATTTCCTTGTGGCGCGACTGCGCGGCGATGCCACGCGCGGTATAAATGGGGTGGGCATAGGTGAAGCGCCGAATCACCTTAGCGGGGTCGATGCGGTGGTTGCTGTTGAGCGACACGCAGAAGCGCATGGACGTGTCGAGGCTTTGAAGTCGGGTCATGTCATAGGTAAGCGTGGCGCGCTCGCCCGCCATTTCTGGCAGGTAATAATTCCAACTGGCGCGCGCGCGCCGATTTCTAGGCAGCAGGGACTCGTCCGTGTGCAGCACTACGTCGTTGTCCTGGTAAGGCAAGGCTGCGAGAATCTCCCGCTCTGCGTCGCAAGGGTCTTCCAGCAGTGACAACACCGTGTTGCTGTGTACGGCCAGGATCACCTGGTCATACGTTTCTGCTTCCCCGTTGACAGGCTGCACTGTCACGGAATCTTGGTCTCGGCGAATGCTGCGAACCGGGGTGTTCAGGCGAATACGGTCCCGGTAATCGCGGGTAAAGGCTTCGGCGTAGCTGCGCGAGCCGCCTTGTATCACCCGCCAGCGCGGCCCGGTGTTTATTTCCAACAGTCCGTGGTTCTTGAAGAAGTTCAGGAAGTAGGAAGCCGGGTAATCGGCGATGTCGCCCGGTGCAGCTGACCAGATGGAAGAGAAAAGGGGGACGAGATAACGTTCGGCGAAATAGTCCGAGAAGCCGAACTCCTGCTGAAATTCCCCCAAGGTACAGTGGTTTTCCTTGCGCGCCAAAAAGCGCTTGGCCTCCACGTTGAAGCGAAAGATATCCAAGAGAAGGTTCCAATGCGCCGGGCTGGCCATGGTGCGTGCGTCAGGGAAGAAACCTCTTAGCCCATGGCTGGCATAGGCGCGCCCCGACGCGGCATGTTCCACGCTGAAGCTCATGTCGCTCCACTGGGTAGGCACCTTGAAACGCTCCAGCAGCCGGATGAAGTTCGGGTAGGTGGCCTCGTTGTAGACAATGAAGCCGGTATCGACGGCATAGGTGCGGTCTCCAACGGCCACTTCCACCGTGTGGGTATGCCCGCCGATGCGTTCCTCTGCCTCGAACACGGTAATATCGTGCTCCTTGTGAAGCAGGCAGGCTGCAGTGATGCCGGATATCCCAGACCCGATGATAGCGATTTTCATTGATTCTCTTGTCTTGCTTATGCCTAATTTAAAATAGACAAAAAGCAGAACGAAATCAAGCCCGTGCATATTCCTGCGGGAGTTGGGGGGAGAAGTTAAGGGAACTTGGGGGAATCACAGGGTATACATACCCCGACGAGGTGTATCTGGCGGGGGGGAGATTTTTGGGGAGGGGGTGCGGTTGGCGGTGATTTGTTGTATACTATTCGCACTGTCCGCTGTCTTGAAGCACGAGCTTCAGGGTATGCGGCTACCCAACAGAGGAAGTAGCTAACGATGAGCGACTTTGGTATTCCGAATCACGTTTGCCCTGGCCCGTCCCGTCGGGCATTTCTCAAGGTCGGCGTCATTGGGGGACTGAGCCTTACACTTGGCGACTACTTCAAGTTGCAGGCCATGGCGCAAGAGGCGGCTGGCCCAGTTATAACGCCCAAGGCGCAGTCGGCCATTTTCATCTTTATGTCCGGCGGCATGAGCCATATCGATACCTTCGACCCCAAGCCCAATGCTCCCATCGAGATACGCGGCGAACTGGGCGTGGCGCAGACAAACACCGGCGAATATCTCGGTGGTAACTTGGCGCGCCTGTCGCAGATGGCGGACAAGTTCTCGATCATCCGCTCAATGACGCACGGCGAAGCGGCGCACGAGCGCGGCACGCACAACATGCTCACGGGTTATCGCCCCAGCCCCGCCATCACCTTCCCCAGCTTTGGCTCGGTGGTGGCGCACGAACTGGGCACGCGTAACAACGTCCCGCCCTATGTGGCGATTCCCAACGTGGACGGCCCCTTCCATGGACCGGGCTACCTGAGCACGGCGTTCAGCCCCTTCAATGTGGGCGGAGAGCCGGTGTCGGCCAGCTTTGAAGTACGCGATCTGAACCTGCCCGGCGGCGTTACGCCCGAGCGCATGGACCAGCGCCGTTCGCTGCTTTCCGCCGTGGACAAGCATTTCATGGAAGCCGAAAAGAGCGACGCACTCGCGGCGATGGATTCCTATTACCAGAAGGCCTACGGCCTAATCAGCAGCCAGAGCGCCCGTGAGGCGTTCCTGGTGCAGGCAGAAGACGCTGCCATGCGTGAGCGCTACGGCAACACCCCGTTTGGCCAGCGCCTGTTGCTGGCACGTCGCCTTGTCGAAGGTGGCGCACGCTTCATCACCGTCATTGACGGCGGCTGGGACATGCACTTCCGCATCAAGGACGAAATGAACGCTAAGCTGCCGCAGGTCGACCAAGGCTTGGCGGCGCTTATCAGCGACCTGAGCGAGCGCGGCCTGCTGGATTCCACCTTGGTTGTGGTGGCTTCGGAATTTGGCCGCACTTCCTCCATCAACAAAGACGGCGGGCGTGACCACTGGCCCACGGCCTTCAGCGTCTTTATGGCGGGCGGCGGCATCAAAGGTGGCATCATGCACGGCAAGACCGACTTCAAAGGTGCCGCGCCCGATTCCGATCCGGTGGGTCCGGCGGACGTTGCGGCAACGATGTATACCATGCTGGGCATTTCGCCCGAGAAGAAGCTCATGTCCGCGGGCGATCGTCCCATCGACTTGGTAAACGGCGGATCGGTCATTAAAGCGATCGCCTGACGAGGCTCCACATGAACATCAAAATTACAAAGCCGGCCATGCCGAGTCGGCTCGCCTTGGGTTTGACGCTTGCAGTTGTCGTGCTGGCAGGCTGGGCTGCGCAGGCCGCCAGCCCGAACTTGGGTACCATCCTTCCGCGCGGCGGGCAGCGCGGCACTGACGTTGAACTCACCTTCAGCGGCGAGCGTCTCGACGATGCCGTCGATCTGTTCTTCCACGCGCCCGGCATCACGCTGAAAAGCATCACGCCGGAGAGTGCCGCAGCAGTAAAGGCGGTGGTAACCATCGCCCCCGATTGCCAACTTGGCCCGCAGTTGGTTCGGCTTCGCAGCAAGTCCGGCATCAGCAACGGCGTGCTGTTCAGCGTGGGTGCCCTGCCGCAGTTCACCGAAACCGAGCCGAACTCGAAGGCCGAAGAAGCGCAGGCCATCGAAAAGAACCAGACCGCCGAAGGCGTGATCGAATCGGAAGACGTAGACTACTACGCCGTGAACCTTGCCGTGGGTGAGCGTCTCGCGGTGGAGCTCGAAGGCTTGCGCCTCGGAAGTATGCTGTATGTCGGTATGCCCTTCGACCCGAAGGTGCGCCTGTTTGGCCCGGCAGGACACGAGCGCGTGGCGGCAGACGATACCCAAGCCTTCCTGCAAGACCCAGCATTTGTGTACGTGGCGCAGGAAGAGGGGCGACATCTGGTCGCCGTGAGCGACGCGAGCTATGGCGGCAACGGCAACGCCCGTTATCGCCTGCATGTGGGCAACTTCCCGCGCCCGATGATCTTGTCGCCGCTCGGCGGCAGCGCCACGCAGCCGCTACAAGTTACCTGGCTGGGCGACCCCGGCCTCGTGGGCATGGCAGGTTCCCTGCCAGTGAGCGAGCCAATGATCGTTCCCGCAGTGGACGGCATAGACCCCGCGACAATTCTGATGCCCAAGGGCATGTCCAAATTAATGCAGGCCTCGACCGACCAAGGCGTTGCCCCCACGCCCTTCCTTGTGCGTCGTGTCGAGTTGCCCGTGACGATGGAGGCCGAGCCCAATAACGGGCTGGACACCCCGACTGTCGGCCCCGTGGGCGCTTTCGAGGGCGTGCTTTCCACCGCAGGGGACGAAGATTTCTTCGCATTCGAGGGTGCGCCGCATGGCGCTTACGACATCCGCGTTTGGGCGCGCGAGTTGGGTTCTCCGCTCGACAGTGTGCTGGCGGTGTGGAATCCTGCCGCTGCCGTGTTGGGTGAGAACGACGATACTTACGGCGCGGATGCGCGCCTGCGTATCACCGTGGATGCCGATGGCCGCTACGCCATGCGTGTCCGGGATCAACTGGGCGCAGGGGGCGACACCTACGCCTACCGCATCGAGGCGGTGCCAGTGGAACCTACCATGCGCCTATCTTTGCTGGAAAACCGCCCGTCCCTGTTGACGTTGCACCAGGGTGCCTGCGGCTTCTTGCTGGTGTCGGCAGCCCGCGAAGACTTCGACGGTCCTGTGAAGCTGTGGCTAGAAGGCGTGCCCCAAGGCGTGACCGCCGAGCATGTGCCGATTCCCGCAGGAGTAGGCAGCACGCCGATATTCTTTACCGCTGCAGCAGATGCCCCGGTGACGGGCAGCCCTTTGCGCATTCTTGGCTTGGGTGAAACCAACGGCAAGTTTGTGGCAGGAGACCTGCGCCAGGAAGTACGCCTCATTGAAGGCAACAACCAGACGACATTCTTTGCCCACTTTGTGGACCGCATCGCCGTGAGCGTGGCAGAGCCTGCTCCCTTCACCGTGCGCATTGCCACGATTCAGGCCCCGTTTGTTCACAATACCGGGCGCAACCTTCTCGTCGAAGTGGTGCGCAAGGAAGGCTTTGTCGATCCCATCACCCTGTCCTTCCCGTACTTGCCCGGCGGCGTGAAGGGTGGTTCGGCCACCATTCCCGGCGACGCAAGTGCCATCCCTATTTATCTTGAAGTAACCAGCGCGGCGGGCGAACAGATACAGAATATCTTTGTGCAGGCTCAATCAGCGGGCTATACGGTGTGTTCGCCGCTTACCCCGGTGAACGTGCAACCGCAATGGTTTAACTTTGCCGTGCCCAACGTGGAAACGGAACAGGGCAAGCCTGTCGAGATGGTGGTGGCGGTGTCACAGGTGAAGCCCTTTGATGGCGAGTTTGACGTGAACCTGCTGTCGCTGCCGCGCGGCATTACCACCACGCCGCAGAAGATTACGAAAGACACCACCGAGGTACGCTTCCCCATTGAAGTGGCGGCGGATGCACCTGTGGGCAAACACCCCTCCGTTATGGGTGAAGTATTTGTAACCGTGAACGGCGAAGGCGTGCGCCACGTGTCCGGCGGTGGGCAGGTGACGGTGTACGAACCTTTGCCCGCAGAAATGCAGGCTGCCGCGCCCGCGCCTGTCGCAGAGCAGGCCCCTGTGGAAGGCGCACCGGAACGCAAGACCCGGTTCCCTAAATCCTAATCCTTACGAAAGTGAGTTCCTGATTTCATGAGGAAAAGTGCAATGAATCGAATCATCCCCGGGATGATGGCTCTAACCGCACTGCTGGCAGCGTCTGCTGCCCATGCGGGCTCGTTGGCCGTATACCCCCCGGATGCCAAGCTGGAAGATGCACGCGACCTGCAATCAGTGGTGGCCGTGTGGACGCGTGACGATGGCATTACCTTGGACGTCACCGCCCAGTCCACCATCGCCTTCGCGTCCGAAGGCGTAGCAGCATGGGTGCCCGACACGGGCGTGCTTGCACCCGTGGCCGACGGCGAGACGGCGATTAACTTTACCTACGAGGGGCAGACCATCACGGTGCCTGTGAAGGTGACCAACGCCCCCGCCGACCCGGCGATGAGCTTCCGCAACGACGTGCTCCCGGTCATGTTCCGGGCTGGCTGCAATGCGGGCAAGTGCCATGGCAGCTCGCGCGGCAAGAACGGCTTCGCGCTGACGTTGTTTGGTTACGGTCCCGACCAGGACTTCATCTACCTGACCCGTCAGAACCGGAGCCGCCGCATGGACGTGGCAAACCCGGAAGAGAGCCTGATGCTCACCAAGCCCATCGGCGCGGTTGCGCACGAGGGCGGCACGGTGCTGGAAAAAGACAGCCCCATGTACAACAGCCTGCGCCGCTGGATTGCCGAGGGCGCAAGCAATGATCCGGCGGGCGTAAAGAACCTGTCCGACATCGAGATATTGCCCAAGCAGGTGGCCATTGAAGGTGTGGCAGTGCCGCAGCGGTTTACCGTGCGTGCGCATTACACCGATGGCAGCGACCGCGATGTGACCAAGCTGGCCATTCTGTCCACCAGCGACGACGCTACGCTTACCATCGATGGCAATGGCTTGGCCAAGTCGGGCGAACGCAGTGGCGAAGTTTATGTGATGGCACGCTTCGGCAGCTTCGCCGTGGTGTCCAAGGCCATTGTCATTCCGGCAAACGTGCAGTTGGCTTGGCCGGAAGATGCACAGCCCAAGAACTATGTGGACGAGCATGTGTTCGCCAAGCTGCGTAAGTTGCGCGTTGCTCCGGCAGAGCTCTGCACCGATACC
>JBIKMR010000416.1:0-2571 GCA_044359155.1 Candidatus Hydrogenedentales bacterium
GAGGAGTTGCGCGTTGCCTTTCGCGAACAGATTGGCGGGGATGAGTCGCGGGTGGATTTCAAGACGATTGCTCGCAAGCGCACGCATGATTTGGAGTTGATGGTGATTCTCAAGACGGTGGACGACCGCTGGGTGGACCACCTGAAAGAGATGGACTACCTGAAGGAGTCGGTTCGCCTGCGCGCGTTCGGACAGCGCGATCCCCTGCTGGAATACAAGCAGGAAGGTTTCGAGATGTTCCAGGAGCTGGTGCGCTCGATAGAGGATGGGGTGTTGCAGAGCCTGTTCCACTTGACCGATCCCGAAGTGCGTCAGAAGCGCGAGGCAAAGTTGAACAAGGGCGTGCTTACCGCACAGGAGGACCCCTACGCGAACTTGCGGCAGTACCAGTACATCGCATCGGAGAAGGAGTCGGACCGTAGCTTCTCGGCCTTTGATACCGGCAAGTTCGATTTGGCAGGCCAGAGTGCCGCACGCGCTGCCCATGCCGCGCAGGCAGCACAGCAAGCCAATGCACCGCAGGCAGCGCAGGGCAACCGGCCCGCAGCGCCCGCCAAGCCGGAGCCGGTACGTGCGGTGGAAAAAGTGAACCCCAACGACGTCTGCCCCTGTGGCAGCGGCAAGAAATACAAGAAGTGCCACGGCCGCGTAGAATCCTGATAGCCTCGACCATCCTCCTTTTCTGGGGGGGGATGGTGGGGTGGCTGGTGTACCGCGAAATCGTGGTGCCCGCCAGCCAGACCCTGCCTGCGGCGAAGGCATCCATCATGCCTTCGGACTATTGGATGGGGATTTACCTGGGGGAAGACCAGCGCGCGGGATTTGTGAACGTGCGCACGCGGCCCCAAGAGCGGGACGGCACGCTGGGCAGCCACATTGCCGCGTCGGCGCGGGCGCAGTTGAACCTGTTTGGGTTTGACGCGGACATGGCGGTGACGGGGCGGGCGTGGCTGGCGGAAGACCGGCGGCGCGCGGACTTTGACTACACGCTGATTGCGGGGGAGAGCAAGTCGCGCGTTTATGGCGAACTGCGCGATGGGCAGCTATCAGCTAACCTGGACACCGGCGGCGCGGTGACCCCCTTCAAGTTTCCCGTGGGCGAGGACATGCTGCTGGGGATGGGCATGGGCGGCACGGCGATGGAACTGCCCGCGCTGGAACCGGGGCAGGAGGTTTACATCGACAGCTTTGACCCGACGAGCATGTCGGTGGGGAAGGCTAAGCTGAAATGCACCGGGCGCGAGACGTTGACGGTGGGC
Source organism: Candidatus Hydrogenedentales bacterium (assembly GCA_044359155.1). Classification (GTDB taxonomy): domain Bacteria; phylum Hydrogenedentota; class Hydrogenedentia; order Hydrogenedentales; family JAEUWI01; genus WGMK01. Next base: position 1,260 of record JBIKMR010000416.1, read on the forward strand.
GGCGAGCCGGTCGAGACGACCATCATCGACATTACCCTGGGCGGTATGACCACGCGCACGTGGATTGACGAGAATCAGGAGACGGTCAAGGCGCAGACCCCGCTGGGGATAACGCTGAAGAAGATCACCTCGCAGGAAGCGTTGGCCCCGATACCCCCGGGGGAACGGCTGGCCTTGCTGGAATCCATGACTGCCGTGCCCACGGGCGCGCCGTTGACGCGGGGCGTGGGGGAGATGCAGTTCCGCTTATCGGGCTTGCCGCCGGAAGTGGGCTTGCCGTTTGACGAGAACCAGCGCGACGCGGGCGGCGGTTTGATGGTGACATCGTCGCCCAAACTGGAACAAGGGGACGAGCAGTTACCCGAGGAGGAGCGGGCGGCGGCGCTGGGTTCCGACCCACTCGTTAATTGGGACAACAACGCCATTCGCACCTTGGCCACGGAGATTACCGGCGGCGCAACCACGGACGCCGACAAGGCGCGCGCGCTTTATGAGTGGGTGTATGTGAACATCCGCAAGATTCCCACCTTGTCTGTACCTGCCGCGCTCGACGTGCTGCGCACGCGCGAGGGGGACTGCAACGAGCACACGGTGTTGTTCACCGCACTGTCGCGCGCGACTGGGCTGCCCTGCCGGATTGCCATTGGGCTGACGTATAGCGAAACCCTCGGCGGCTTTGGATACCACGCGTGGCCCGAAGTGTGGTTGGGCCAGTGGGTTCCCATGGACCCCACGCTGGGCCAGCCCGTGGCAGATGCCACGCACATCAAACTGCTGAACGGCGGCATCGACAAGTGGCCCGCGCTGGTGTCGTATATCGGCAAGGTGCAGATAGAGGTGGTGGAGACAAGCGGGCTGGTGGACACGGAGCTGGAGGGCAGCGAGACGGGGGAGATGGTGCAGTAGGTTGAAGTAGTACTGAGTGGACAGGCCGGGATTCGGAGATTTCATTGTGATCCTTACAGAACAACTGACCAAACATTTCGGCGCCAAACTTGCCGTGCAGCCGTTGGATTTGGATATTCCCGAGGGGACGTTCTTTTGTTTTCTTGGGCCGAACGGCGCAGGAAAAACGACGACTATCAAGATGTTGACCGGGTTGTTGCGGCCCTCGGGGGGGCGGGCTTTGGTGGGGGGGATTGATATCCAGAAGAACCCAGTTGAGGCGAAGCGCTTGCTGGGGTATGTACCGGATCACCCGTTCCTGTATGACAAGTTGACGGGGCGGGAGTTCATGAAGTTTGTGGCGGGGCTGTACCAGATTCCCGACGATTACTATAACGAACATTGCGAGCGTCTGCTGGAGATGTAT
>JBIKMR010000164.1:0-9552 GCA_044359155.1 Candidatus Hydrogenedentales bacterium
TTACGCCCTGCTCTCGACCACGCTCATCGAGCCCACCAGCGCCATGATGTTGTTGGCCTGTTTCCTCGCGGCGTTCCTCGTCAAGCTGCCCGTCGCCCCCGTACACCTGTGGCAGCCCGCCGCCTATGCCGACGCACCCCCCGAAACCTCCATTCTTCTCTCTGCGCTCATGGCGAAGACTGCCGGTTTCGGCCTGTTGCGCTTTGCCGTTCCCATGTTCCCTGAAGCGGCTGCTTCCTTGGCCCCAACCGTCATGGCCATCGGCGCAACCAGCATCATCTATTGCGCATGGACCGCCTTCGGCCAGACCGACCTGAAGAAGCTCATCGCCTATTCAAGTGCAGGCCACTTGGCCTTTGTGCTGCTGGCCGCTTTCTCCATGAACGAGCTGGCCCAAAAGGGCGCCGTGCTCCTCATGGTGGCCCACGGCCTTAGCGTCACCGGCCTATTCCTGGTTGCATGGCTTATCGAGTCCGCCACCGGCACCCGCGAGATGTACCGCCTCGGTGGGCTGTGGAGCACTTCCCCCGTCGCGGGCCGCGTGGCGATGGTCTTTGTCATGGCCACCCTTGGCCTGCCCGGCTTGGCAAACTTCGTGGGTGAGTTCATCGTGCTGCTTGGCGTGTTTCAGGCCAGCCCCGCCATTGCGGCCATTGCCGCCGTGGGCACCGTGCTCTCCGCCGCCTATGCGCTGCGTATCCTGCAACTGGTCTTCTTCGGAACCCCACACCCCGAAGCCCCAAAGCTCAAGCCTGCGGCCAGCTTCGGCTTTGCCTGCGCCATCCTGGTCGCCGCCCTCATTTTCATCGGGGCCTATCCTGGGCCGCTCCTCAACCGCGCATGGGTGGCCGACATCCACCCCGTGCAAGTAATTGAACTTTCCGCCGCACCGGCGGCTGAAGCCGGAGAACGGCCATGAACGCCGCATCCTGGTACGCCTTCTTCCCCTTCATCCTGCTGGCCGCCGCGCCCGTGGTGGTCATGCTGGCCATTGCTGTAAAGCGCGATCAGCGCACCTGCCTCGCCCTTTCCGTGGGAATGCTCACCCTCGCGCTCTATTGCGCCGGGCGCCTCGGCGGCATGGACTCGCAGCAATACACCCCGCTCATGGTGGTGGATAACTTCAGCCTCTTCTACACCGGCCTCGCCATACTCGCCGGGCTCTGCGTCATCATGCTCGGCGCGCCCTACATCTCCCGCCGCGAAGGACAGCCCGAAGAGTACTACGTCCTCATCCTCACAGCAGTCGCTGGGGCCAGCGTCATGTCCGGCGCAACCCACTTCGCATCGTTCTACCTAGGCATCGAGATTCTTACCGTATCTCAATACGGTCTCATCGGCTACATCCGCAAAGACAAGCGCGGCACCGAGGCCGCCGTCAAATATCTCATTCTCGCCGCCGCGTCCGCCGCCTTCCTTCTCATGGGCATGGCCCTGCTCTATGCCGAGCTTGGCACCATGCAGTTTTCCGAAATGGCTGTGCTCATTCCCGATCACCTCGGCAACCGAGTCTTGCTTCTTGGCCTCGCCATGTTCGCCGTGGGCCTGGGCTTCAAGCTGTCGCTGGCCCCCTTCCACCTCTGGACCCCCGACGTGTATGAAGGTGCCCCCGCACCCGTCACAGCCTTCATTGCCACTGCAGGCAAGACCGCCATGCTCGCCGTGCTCGTCCGGCTGGCGGTCGTTGAGGAAGTATTTGTCGCCGAATCCCTCATGAACTTTCTGGCCATAGCCGCTGCCGCATCCATGATAATCGGCAACCTGTTGGCCATCGTGCAGACCAACCTCAAGCGCATGTTGGCCTACTCCTCCGTTGCCCACATGGGCTACATCGCCACCGCCTTCATCGCCCTCGGGCCAGCCGCGTCCGAAGCTATCGCCTTCTACGCCGTTACCTACACTGCCGCCGGACTCGCCGCATGGGGCGTGCTCATTGTCCTCTCCGCCCGAGCCGAGGCCACGCAGGATGTCGAGCAGCTTGAGGATTACCGTGGCCTTTTCCGAGTGCAGCCCACGCTCGGTGCCGTGCTCGCCCTGTCCATGCTGTCCCTCGCGGGCATTCCATTCACGGGCGGCTTCATCGGCAAGCTGCTCATCCTCGCCGCCGCCGCAGGTTCACACAACTCGCGCGCCCTGCTCATGTTCGTGCTCGCCATCACCAGCGTCATCGGCGCGTACTACTACCTCCGTGTCGTGGTACTCATCCTCTCGCCCGCCGCAGGCCGCACCGAGCGCGTCAGAATTTCCCAGCTAGCCGCAGCCGCCCTAATCACCCTCTCCGGACTATCCATCCTCCCCGGCATAGCGCCCAACTTCTTCCTCTCCCTCATCCAGCGCCTCTACGGAAACGGCTAACCCATCCCGTTTCCATGCGCTTCCCGGCTTTACTTCCCCCGGCGCACGCCGGTACCCTAACAATTCACCCGTGCCGAACTGTGAATAAGGATTTATCATGGAACTGATTCAGGAGCTCCTCAGCTTCGTCCTGCATATCGACGACAAGCTCAGCGATATCATCGCCTACTTCGGCGCGTGGACCTATGTCCTGATGTTTGCCATCATCTTCGCCGAAACCGGCTTGGTGGTCACGCCTATCCTCCCGGGCGACTCCCTGCTTTTCGCCCTCGGCGCCTTTGCCGCCAAGGGAGACTTGAGCCTCATGGTGATGATGGTTTCCCTCATTGTAGCCGCCATCCTGGGCGACTCCGTGAACTACGCCATCGGCAAGTTCATCGGGCCACGCGTGTTCACCGACCAGATCCGCTTCCTGAACCGCAAGCACCTCGAACGGACCCACGAGTTCTTCGAGAAGTACGGCGGCAAGACCATCATCATCGCCCGCTTTGTGCCGATAGTCCGCACCTTTGCCCCCTTCGTGGCCGGCGTGGGCAGCATGACTTACTCAAAGTTCATCTTCTACAACGTCGTCGGCGCGCTCATGTGGGTGCCCATCTGCCTGCTGGCGGGTTACTTCTTCGGCAACCTGCCCTTCGTGCAAAAGAACTTCGAGCTGGTTCTCATCGGCATCATAATCGTATCGCTCCTGCCAGCAGTCTTCGAGATAACGCGCGAATGGCTGGCAAGCCGCCGCAAAACCGCCGAGTAGGACGCGTGCTTAATCGGGCGCTCGCTGCCATAGCGCTGGGCATTTCCACGCAGGCGGCGTGGGGGGGAGGCTGTCCCGATTTCGAGGCTGCCGCAGGCCTCGGCACGCCCACCGCACCCGCGCTCGAGGAAATCTCCGGCATGGTGGCCAGCCGAACCGCCCCCGGCGTACTCTGGGTGCACAACGATTCCGGCGACTCCGCCCGCATCTTCGCCATCCGAAATGATGGTGTCATGTTGGGAGAGTACTCCCTTACCGGGTCCAGCAATGAGGATTGGGAAGACATGGCCATGGGCCCCGGCCCAGACCCCGCCCAAGACTACCTCTACATCGGCGACATTGGGGACAACGCCCGGCAGCGCGACAACATCACCCTCTACCGCATCGAGGAACCGCTCGTTAGCATCAGCCAGTCCACCGTGGTAGAGACAGTCTCCCGCGTAGAAACCTTCGTGCTGGAATACCCCAACGCCCCGGAAACCGTATACGACTGCGAAGCCCTGCTGGTAGACCCGGCCAACGGCGGCGTTTATCTGGTCACCAAGCAAGGCACCGGGGAAGGAACCGTACTCGTCTTCTACGCCCCCAGCCTGAACACCGAAGGCGCGACCTCATTGTCCCAGGTCGGCAGCATCACCCTGGGTGCCACCCAGTTCAGCCGGGTCACCGGGGGCGATGTATCCCCCAACGGTGGCGAGATACTCCTGCGTCAATATGGCGGTGCAAGAATCTGGCAGTACACGGGGGAGCCCAACCTGGGCACCGTGCTCTCCGGCGACTCCTGCCTGGTGCCAACCCGCCTTGAAGTGCAAAGCGAAGTGATTGCCTTCACCCCGGACGGCAAGGACTTTTACACCACCAGCGAACGCCCTAGCAACGGAACCCCGCAGCCGCTCTACATCCACCGAAGAGTCCTCCCCGAGGGAGAACCGGAGGGGCAGGTCGAGGGAGAAGGGGAGGGCACCTTGGAGGGGGAAGCCGAAGGGCAGCCCCTGCTGCCCGACCACGCAACCGACCAGAATCAGGACGGAAAAATTGACCTGACCGAGCTGTTGCGCACCGTTCAGCTCTTCAACGGCGAAGAATTCTCCTGCAACGAAGCAATGGAAGATGGCTACGCCATAGGCGCTGGCCCGCAAGATTGCCCACCCCACAGTGCGGACTACGCCCCCCAGGATTGGGCTCTCAACCTCTCCGAAATCCTGCGCGTAATCCAGCTCTTTAACCTCGCGGAATACGCTTCCTGCACCCATCCAGAGAGCGAGGATGGATATTGTGGGGTTGTTGATTTATAACGGTTTATGTTTCTTAATGATTTTAAATGATTTCATTTTATCATTTTTGTCTTGCATAATTCGCAGTATTTGGATGGAGAATATCTTCCGATTGACTCCCACAAAACGGGTTGCTACACTACGTTCGACTTCTCCTTGAGCGGGAATAGCTCAGTTGGTAGAGCATTGGCTTCCCAAGCCAAGGGTCGCGGGTTCGAACCCCGTTTCCCGCTCCAAATTTCCGCACGAAACCGGCCACCCTTGGCCGGTTTTCGTTTTTCCGCCCACATTTAAGGCCATGGGAAATACGCTACCTCAAGCAGCCACGCAGTGTGGGGAAGCAGACTGGACCTTGAAAAGGGGAAGCAAGTCGCAGCACCAGTCTTACCGTTGACTCCGTGCAGGTCTGTGTACGTCCGTGCCAATCCGTGACGCTCTTAAACCGCAACACGACGAAGAGCTCGCCGCAAGGACATTACATCACCACCAACACTGCTCCGGTTCAATCAAGGGATCAAAAGATTATCGGACGTAAAATTTCACATGTCGCTCTCAAGGGATGGGATAGGGGAGAGCTACACACATTCAGGAGCCTTTGTCTACCAGAACATAGCTCTTCAAATCTCACCATCATGCCACCACGTTCGGCGACCTCCGATAAACACTTCTCATTCAATATCACGTTGAGCAAGGAAGGTCTGTCGCGTTTTGTCACACCAACCATTAACCACTGAAAATCTTCGGATGTTAGTTTCCTTGACTCAACACATGAGATGATATTAAGACTGCAATTAGGATGAGAATCTCCGATGAACTAATCAATCATGTAAGGTAATAATATGACAAGTGAAATTGCTAGACTATGAATTGCGTCTTGTCAAACCAAGCTGCCAGCATGGTGTATCCATTTAGAGCACCTGATTGAGACGGTTCCGAAGTCAGCACCTGCCACCCAAGACCCCGGTCTATCCAGGCCTCCCCGGCTTCCCTGCATTCACTGGATACCATACGAAAGCCAAGGTACAAGAATAAGTACCATAATATAAATTATCAGACTTTATATGTGTTCCTTATAGATGGGGTGGCGGCGCCCCTGCGCTGATAGTCCCACTATTTGGCTCGGGCTCTGTTCTGATTCGAAGCCCTACTGCGCCACCAACCCACCCCCAGCAGGAGCGCAGTACCTAGCAGCATGACCGGCAGCTTCAGGAAGCCCACCGTAATCATGATGGCGGTCCGGATGGGTATCGCCGCCCAGCCGTGCTGGGCTACGAAGTCGGCCAGCGGCGGGCTGGTACGGTAGTAGGCATCCGTGAACGCCGTACCGACCGGGTTGCTCAACAGCCACTCGTCGCGTACTGCACGGAGTAGGTCGATGTCGGCAGCCAAGGGGGTGCCATAGGCAGCAGTAGCGATGAAGCAGGGGCTCTCCCCCCCTCCCACGCCGCCGGGCACAAGATTGAGTATAGCCAGCGCAAGAATCGTTAGCAGCTCGATGATGATAGAACCAGACAGGCAGAAGCCCAAAGGACAAAGCTCGTCTTCATCCACGATGACGTAGGGCGTATAGACCCCAATTTTCTCGATGCTCCCGGTGGCAGTGCCCACGGTCAGGTCGATGTCCTGCTCGCTGATGCTCTGCCATGCACCGGTCTTTGCCAATAGCTCCAGGCTGTCTGTGGTCACCGTCAATTGGCTGCTGTGCCCTGCCACGGTGTATTCCCGGGTGGCATCCAGATCCAGCCCAGTTAGGGTAAATTCGATAGGATTCGCCTGTAAGCGGGACACGGCGACCTCATTAAAGGTACTGCCGTTGGTGTTGGACACCAGCACGCTCACGGCGAAGTACTGCCCCGCGCCGTTCAGGTCCCCAGAAGGTTCCCGCGAGAACTGCTCTACTTCTTCACTCCCCACCAGAGCGGACAAGGTTGGTGCAAAGCACACCACCAACAGTCCCAGCTGGGTGCCATCCAGCAAATCCCGGTCAAAGGTTACCGTCAGGTTTTGCCCGGTGCTTTCCGGGCTACGCAGGGTGGCACTTATCTTGTCGGGTAAGGCTGCGTCGTCGTCGCCGCGAAACGCCCGCATCCACGTAACCACCCGGTCGTCTTCATCTTCCAGTGCGAGTACGCTATACCAGCGGTCATCGCTGCTGTTCATAGCGCCAAAGGGGGTGTCTGGCAAGCCGTTGTCGTCTAGGTCCGCTTGGTCCGTGCCTTGCAAAGTCACGGTGGATTCCGTGGCCAAACCCAAGGTGGGCGTGGATACCCGCCGCGCCTCGGCCCGCCACGTTAGCACCTGCCCAATCGTGGGCGTAAAAAAGCTGGAGAAAGCCGCTTCAAAGGGCGCCGTTTCGTCGGGACTCCCAATCGGCTGCGGCGCACCGTCCCCTTGCCGCACGAAAAAGCTGACGCTGTCCACATCCTCCGGGCAATCCGCTTCTGCCAAAAGAGACACATCCAGTCCCGCGCTGGTGTCATTGAGGAACCACGTCGCCCCGCCTCGTGGGGTCAGCAGGGTGAGTTCCTCCAGCGCGCAATCCGGTGTAGTTCCCTCGCCTTCCCCCTCCGTCTGGGCTAATGCGGGGCAGGCCAACAGCAAGGCCAAACCTACGTATCCAGCGAGGCGGAATGTACCCATGATCGGACGTCCTCCTGTGCAGGCCTAAACAAGCGCGCCCGGAACCATTTGGGGTTCCGGGCGGCAGACAGTCGTTTCACTCACGGCTAGATGGTGATGCCAATAGCCCGCAGGATTTCAACGATGACGTTGAACAGCTGTGCGAAAGAGGTCAAGCTCCCCAGCACTTCAAGGATGGTGGTGATAATGTTCATGGCAGTCCGCTCCTTTGGTCGTTGTGACGTATTGACAGGTCACACCCTGCCCCGCGTTTGCGAGTATACAGCCTGACCGCATGGAAAGGAAACCTTACACGATTACCACGTGCCGGGGTCGCGGGTGCAAATGACCATGGCCCCGATGACTCCGGGAACCCATCCGCACAGGGTCAGCAGTACCACCAGCAGGATGGAACCGCAGCCCTTGTCAATAACCGCCAAGGGCGGCAGCAGAATACATACGATTGCGCGAAGAATACTCACTTGGTCAATACTCCAGGTTGTTGTTCTCAGTATACCGCTCGACCGCCCAGGTTATTCACCCGGGTGAAAAGTCGCCTCTTGCTATACTGCCGACTGTCGGTAATGTGTCACTGATTGGACGCCATGACTCCCCCACTCGTTTATGTGCTTATCATCAACTGGAACGGCATGGACCATGTCCAAGCCTGCTTCGCGTCGTTGCTGCAATCGCCGTATCCAAACGTGCGCTATGTGTTGTTGGACAACGGCAGCACTGATGGGTCAGACGCTTACGTGGAGCAGACCTTCGGTGCCGACCCGCGCGTGCTGGTGTGGCGGCTGGGCGAGAACCTGGGCTGGAGTCCCGGTAACAACGAGGGTATACGCCGGGCCATCGGGGCCGGTGCGGACTTCATCTTCTTGCTGAACAACGATACCTGGACCAACCCTACCTCGCTAGATGCCTTGGTGACACTTGCACAGGCGCACCCGAAGGCCGGGGCACTGGCCCCCAAGATGGTGCTGTTCGACACCCCCAGTGTGCTCAATTCCTTTGGCGTCGCCATCAGCTACGTGGGTGCGGCGTGGGATATCGGCGTGGGCCGCGCGGATGGCCCGGCATGGCAAGACGTGCGCGAAGTGCCCGCCGTGTGCGGCGGCGCTATGTTCCTGCGGGTTAGTGCGCTCAAAGAAAGCGGCCTGTTGGACCCGGACTATGGAATCTACTACGACGACGTAGACCTGTGCCTGCGGCTCTGGCAACGCGGCTGGTCCAGCATCACCTGCCCGCAGGCTCTCGTAGGGCACAAGTTCAGCGCGAGCTTCTCGGGTAGTGTGGAAGGTAAAAGGCGCAAGCATTTCCTCACCGAGCGAAACCGCTTGCGCTGCCTCTTGCTGAATTTCCCGTGGTCCTTACTGTTTCGCTTTATTGTCGCCATCAAGGTAGCCGAACTCCGTGCATTTGGCAGTGCCCTGCGTGATGGGCAGTGGTGGCGCGCGGCGGGCCAAGCCAAAGCCTGGGGCACCATGCCCGCGTTGTGGCTGGCCTTGCCCCGCCTGCGGCGCGAACGGCGCTTTTCCCCCGAATATACAAAGAAGCTATTGCAGTTGCTCACGCGCGACCACATGTTCTGCCCGACAGTAGTGCTCCCCCACTCCGGAGTCTATCCCGCGCAGCCTATCGAGGGAGCCGTTTGGCATCCCGTGGCACCAGAATTTTCGCTCCGCTGCCCCGGCGAGTTGAGGCTCGCGGTGCTTAATTGTTACCTTCAGAAGGTGTATGAGGGTCCAGTCTCCGAGCTGGTCGATAGCCTGTCGGCAGACGGGGTGACGTTGCACTGGAATGGGCAAGCCTTGTCCTTTGCCTCGGATACCATCCGCACTGCGGAGGAATCAGGATTCCCCCATGATACGGGGGGCTATCTGCAACTCTCTGCATAAACAGGCAGCCCGCTGGATATGTATGCGCTTGCACCTGAATGGGCCATAATCTGACTGATCGCGTTCACGGAAGAACCATGATAAAACGTTTCCTTATAGAACCTCCCGGCCCGGTCACCTACCTGCTAGCCCTGTTGTTGGTCTTCGTGGCGGCAGCAGGCATTGGCCTTTGGGTGGGTTGGATGAGCGCCAGCAACAAGGGCCGCACCGTGGCAGGGCCGCAAGTGCCAACGCCCAAGGGCGAAGTGCGCACCGAAGACGCGCCACTGAATCTCGAAGCGCCCCCCCTGATGCTGATGGCATCCCCCAGCACACCAGAAGAGTGGAACGTGTTCTACGGTGAGGTTGAATTGGCGGCAAAACACGGGCTGCACCGTTATGCCGTTCCTGTGAAACTGGCATGGCGCGAGCCGTGGAGCGAAGTATCCCTGATTGAACACCTGACCGGCGTATTGCAGCGCGACCCCGAGGCGGTGTTCATGCTAGAAGTGGACCTGAACCCCACGCCCGAATGGCTCGACGCACACCCCGAAGCCACGGTGCAAATGCCGGGGCAGACCTCCCGCTTTGCTTCTCCCTTCTCTTTGGCATGGCACACCGCCGCCACGCAGGAAGCGCTCTACCTCGCGCAGGCAATCAAAGCTTCCCCGCT
>JBIKMR010000418.1:0-2563 GCA_044359155.1 Candidatus Hydrogenedentales bacterium
ACGATTGCACCATGAGCTTCAGCAACCGAGTGTATAACCAGTTCCTGCCCGAGGGTTTCCAGAGCCACGGCATCCTGTTCCACGGCACCCTCGGCACGCTCTACGCGCATCGCGGCGGATACAAGGTATTCCCCGTGGCGAACAGCGGCGGCTGCGAACCCAAGGAAGCCGCAGCCACCGTGCTCAACGAGCCGCACTGGGACAACTTCGCCGCCGCCATTCGCGGCGACGAGAAGCCCAACTCGACCGTCGAGCTGATCCACAACACGACCACCGTCTGCCACATGGGAACGGCGGCGTATGTGGCAGGCGGCAAGCTGGGCTGGGACGCCGAGAACGAGAAGTTCACCAGCGACTGCACCGAGCTGGCCAAGAAGGCGAACGACTTCGCCTACCGCCCCTACAACAACGGCTGGAGCCTGGACAAGCCCTACCAGAAGGCGTAACCCCCGCATAAAAAAACGCCCGCGCTGGAGCAATCCAGCGCGGGCGTTGCTTTTTGGGGCTATCCCTTACTGCAAAAAGTGCAGCAGCAACACCACCCCCGTGCCACCGAAGCCTGCGGTGGCGATGAGAAAGCTGACCACGGTGAACATTCCCAGCGGGCCAGTGGGGGCCATGTTGGGGTTGGCATTCACCGCCAGCACCAGGAACAACATGGGGTTGGTGATGCTGCCGATGATCGTGCAGGCGATGATCCACGTGGGCAGCGGCACGGCCAGCAGGTAGAACGTGAAGAGCAGCAGGCTCATCAGCAGGAAGTCAATGTGCGTTTTGATGAGGTAGAAGGGCCGGGTGAAGGTGCGCGTGAGGATCGACGGCTTCAGGTACATGGCGAACGCCCCGAGCCATGCCAGCGCCAACGACACCAACAACTCTGCCGAAGCGGCAACGGCAAGCGCATTCATGGGGTAACCTCCGTGCCGCGATTGTAGGCGGCAGGGAGGGGGGAGTACAATGGCCGGGCATATTTTGGCACGCCGCCATGTTTAACGGGCGATTGACGAATCCCTATGCCTTCGGAGAACACCCCATGCTGTGTCGCTTTGCCTCAATATCTGTGCTCGTCGCGGTGGTCTCGGTCCTGGCCGGAACGTCCCACGCCGATGTTTGGCGGGTAACCTACGACCTGGACGGATCCCGCTTTGACATACGGGGCACACCATTCGGAATTGGAGACGGCTCCTTCCCGGTGGGGCCCGGCACGCTGGTGGTGGATTACCCCATCGTGGGCGATTCGCTCGTGGATGGCACCGTGCAGATGCGCAGCTACGATCTGGTGCTCAACTTCACGGCTGGTGGCGCGGGTGCCGAGGTGACGTCTGACCTCACTTCGCAGGCGAACTTCTCGGGGGCGCAAACGTTTAGCGAGGGCACACTTTCCAACGGCGTGCTGACCTGGACCCAGAGCTTCCCCTACAAGGTGCAGGGCACCAACACCTGCGTGGGGGCATTCTGCGGCTTTGCCGGATTCACCGCGGGCGTGCCGCAGGCCATCGATTCCGAAGACCCCTTCACCTTTGCCGCCTTTACCTTCGAGGCGGGCGGTCCGCAGGCAGGGGCGGCATTCGATGGCGGCGAAGTGGCCGTGCCCGGCAGCGACAGCGCCCAGACCTTTCTACTACTCGCAGGAACTGAAATCAGCCGCGAGCGCATAGACACCACCCCGCCAACCCTCACCTTGCTCGGCGAAGCGAGCATCTCCGTGGATTGCGGCAGCGAATACGTCGATGCCGGTGCCACGGCGCAAGACAACGTGAGCGTGAGCAACGAAGTCGTCGTGGGCGGCGACATTGTGGATACAGCCACGCCCGGCACCTATGTGCTGGTTTACACCGTGAACGATGACGCAGGCAACGCCGCCACCCCGGTAAACCGGACCGTGACCGTGCTCGACAATTGCATCGTGCAGGAAGGGGAAGGCGAAGGCATCAGCGAGGGCGAAGGTGCAATAGACGGTGAGGGTATTACAGAGGGTGTCGTCGAGGGTCAGGTTGAAGGCGAAGGAAGCGCGGAAGGCGAAGGCGTGACTGAAGGCGAGGGAGCGATAGATGGTGAAGGTGCAATAGAAGGTGAAGGTGCAATAGAAGGTGAAGGTGTTCTAGAAGGTGAAGGCATTGCCGAAGGCGCTATCGAAGGTAGCTTCGAAGGCGAGGGCATTTCTGAGGGAGAAGGCATTGTCGACGGAGAAGGTATGTCCGAGGGTAGTGCCGAGGGCGAAGGGATGTCCGAAGGTGAGGGTGTACTCGAAGGCGAAGGAGCTATCGAGGGTGAAGGTATCTTCGAGGGTGCCGTTGATGGCGAAGGGTTTTCTGAAGGAGAGGGTATCTCGGAAGGCGAGGGACTGGCAGAGGGCGAAGGCGCGACGGAAGGCGAAGGCGAACCGGAGCTTCACTCGGCGGACACCAACGGAAACGGCATATGCGATCTGGAGGAACTGTTGCGGGTCATCCAGTTCTACAATGGCGGCGGGTTCAGCTGTGCATTGGAAACGGAGGACGGGTTCGCGTTGGGCGAGGGCGACCGCGCCTGCACTCCCCATGCCTCCGACTATCGGGAGCAG
>JBIKMR010000417.1:0-2563 GCA_044359155.1 Candidatus Hydrogenedentales bacterium
CGAAAGTTGTAGAACTAAGCTAACTGCAATTACTGAGCGGGATTGCGTAGAGTTTGTTTATTGACACCCTAGGGGGCCTGTGTTATAACGTGTTTCATGGCGTAAAGGCAGGGGTATTGTCTTTGCCGATACGCTTGGCTTTGTATTATGGTATGTCTGGGAGGTTTACCGCGCCGGATGGCTCCGTGCGCGTGTGGGCTTTTCGCATGGCGTGAGTGCGCCCTGAGAGTCTGAGGGGAACGAGGTGAGTCTATGTTTCCGGACAGCGCGCCAAGCGCGGCATCTTGCCGTGTGTGGTGAAGTTGTGCCGGGAGGCGCTCGCATAGAATCCCGCTGGCGGGCCGCAGAAGCGGCTGCCTGCAGCGGGAGGAGATTCCGATCGTGACACAGCGTTACGTGTTGCTTGCTGGCATGGTGTTTTCGGCATTGTCGCTCGTGGGGGTGACCAGCCGCTGGAACGGGCATCCGGCCCCGGTAGACCAATCCCCCGGGCTTGGCCATCAGGCAGCCGATTCGCCATCCCTGCCGGTGCCTATCGAGGAAAACATTCCTGCAGTAGAGGAACTATTCCAAGTGGCGTCCGCGCCGGGCTCGGTCACCTTGGCGAGCCAGGCGTTCCTCGCTGCGTCCAACACGGACAAGGTCATCACTAATTGCGATGATTACATCGTCAGTTTCGACACCGACCAGGGAAATCCCGGTCGCACGATATTCATTGCCACCGGCACGGCGGTAAACTTTGTGCCGGAAATACGCCATGAGAACGGCTACACGCCGCGTGTGCTGAGCGTGGTCTGGCTGTTTCCAGACGCCGATGGCGAAACCATGACCACCGATCCCGACACCGGCGATGCGGTCATCAACTTTCCCGAAGAGTTGCCGCGCCAGCTTAATGCGCCGAACGTGCCCAACAACTTCCCGAGCAACCAGGTGGAACACACCTACGAAGACGCGGGATCTTTCGACCTGGGCCTGCGGTTGTTCATCCAAGACACCGTGACCGGCGAAGAAGGCTGGTGTACGGCTGCGCGCAACTCCACCATTCTGCCCTACATTTTCCCGGGGGTAATTACGGTAACCGATACCGCCGACGCGAACCCCGCCAGCTTTGCTGCAGAAGACGAAGTGCGCGACTTGGAAGTGCTTGTTCCCATCAACGAATGGGTGCCGCTCATTTCCTTCAACATGAGCTTTGCCCCCGACAGCCCAGCACCGAGCGTGCTGGCCCGGCTTGTCTTCACCCTGCGCAACAATGGCACCCTGACCCCCACCGACATTTCTCGCTTCGGCATTTTCGAGGATCGCGGCGGTGAGGGCGGCGCTCCCAACGGAGAGTTTGAGGCACTCGATTTCCCCATTGGCGGAAACATCTTCCAGTTGCCCCTCATCGATCCGCCCCTGCCCATTTTCACGTTCGACTCGCAAGGTAACGGCACCGACATCGAGGGGGGCGCTTTCAGTTATGACACCTCCGGGCCCGGCGACTTGTTCTACGACCTCAATTTCATTTTTGATCCCGACAGCGACACCGGCTTCCTGCCCGAAGATCAGTGGCTCAGGGCAGGGCCCGATCCGGGCCAGGGCTATTTCCTTGCCGTTCGCACGTCGGCCACGTGGAATTCTCCCGACGACATGGGCATCACGGTGTTCGATGCCGAAATGCGCCCCATCATTCCGCCCCGTATCCAGTTTGACGATGATGGCAACATCATCGGCGTTATTCCGCAGACAATTGGCACGCCGAACCCGGACGACACCTACTCCCCGGACTTCAGCCAGGACGTGCTTGATGCCGGCACCCGCTATGTCAGCAACGACTTCAACGTTGCAGTCACCGATATCCGCAGCCCGCTGGACGGTGGTTTCCGATTCAACCAGTGGAACTGGCCCAACTACCAATATACGCCCACGGCAGAGTTCAACCGCTTCCGGTTCAACGCCACCGGCCTTGTGCTTCAAAGCGTGCTCGGTCAAACGCTCGACATCCGCGATCTGCTTTCCATCGAGGCTTGGTCTCCCCTGCTTGGCTGGGACTTGCACGGTACGCCCGCCGGAGAGAACCTCGCCCAGCCTGCGGAAATCAACCTGGTGCTCACCGATATTGGGGGTGATCCCTTTGGCCCGCCCGGCAATGGCGGCTTTGACCCGCGCAACGGGCGACTGAACAACTTCACAACAGAAACCACGACGCTCGATCCAGACAACCTGCAGGTTGGCGGCGAAGACCACACCTTTAACGGCGTCGGCCTGTTCTGGGACGCGAACAATACTGGCCTGTTCGAGCCGCCCGTGCCCCGCGCCGATTTCGGGGTAAATATGAACGGCACCGACACCTCGATGTTCCTGGTAAACCCGAGCGAGACGCTGCCCGTGCCGCATGGTTACGTTACCAAGGGCTTGCTGGAATGGGAGTATGTGCCCTTCCCGCCCGGTGGCGGCGATCCGTGGTGGCGCATCAAGATGGCGTTCGACGGCGGCGCCCGCCCCGGTGGCCTTGCGGGCCGGGCGGAGCCAGCAATTGGCACCGATTTCTTCGGCAATGGCGCCCCCAAGCCCGACTTCT
>JBIKMR010000419.1:0-2554 GCA_044359155.1 Candidatus Hydrogenedentales bacterium
GAGGCCTTGGAACTCGCCCGTCAAATCGAGCGAGAAGCCAACGCCCTCCTCCGCCTGCTCGATAACGTTTCCAAATAAATCCGCCTCATCTTGAGTCGGGGTGTGGCCTAGCCCGGCTAAGGCGCCAGACTGGGGGTCTGGAGACCGTGGGTTCAAATCCCGCCACCCCGACCATTTCTTAATTTTGCCCCCCTCGCCGGGCAACTTCTCTAACATCCCCGCCAGCATTGTGGCCATGATTTCATGTCCCTTGTTTGAGAAGTACAAGCCATCGATTGTTACGCCGGGAACGGCCTGACGCTTGGCAAAGTAGTGCTTCTGAATAACCCATACGCCATATGCTTTTGCCAGCTCTCGCTACGCCGCTCTGCGGTGTAAGGCATGAAATCATCGACAGCGCAAGTAAAGGCGCTTCCGAACACACCGCCCTTCAGCAGTTGTCCACAATGGGAAATCGTGGTGCTCAGGCTGACCATCGCTGGCACGCAATCTGGAAAGCCGCAGGGTTTCGGCCAAAATCCCAAGGAAAGCTTTCATGATTGAGGCTTTCGATTTTTATCTACAAGCGCGGAATGCCTGCTGCGCGACTTGTGTTGACAACATTATGGCGTGCTGCAACTGGGCACACGACAAGCGGAGAATCACCCATGGGCGTATTACGCGGCGGATTGGCGGGACTGGGGGCGTGGAAGCTGGGCGGCGGTTGTTTCTCCACCATCCTGATTTTCGTGGTGCTATATTGGCTGCTTGGCCAAATGGGCATGCAATAACCCTTCAGCCTGAAGCCATGCTGCTGGTTGGCACCTAGGCGTTGGCCCGAAGGTGCAGCCAGCGCATGTGACCCGCCTTGCACCAGTCAATCTTGTGGGTCCAGCGCTCGTGCAAGAAGTCGCGATCGTCTTCCTCCAGCGCAGGCTTGGGTCCCGCGCAGACTTCTGCCAAGCGGAGCAGTTCGCTTTCCAGAATCTCGATGAACGCGCCCGTCTTGTCCGTGGCAACAGCCTGCGTGAACCCAGCTTCTTCCAATGTCTCGGCGTATTCATCCGCCTGAAGCAAGTAATATCCGGTCTCCGCCACGTAGTCCGTGAATTCCTGCGACAGGGGATCGGGGCCACGCCCGTAGTCGCTGATGAACAACTGCCCACTGGGGGCCAGCAGGCTGCGCAGGCGGGTGAAGATGGCGGCCTTGTCGTTGTTGTACATGATCGCGTCGCGGCTGTATATCAGGTCAAATCCCGCCTCGGGCAGCTCCGCCTCAATGATGTTGTTGGCAATAAACTGCACATGGGGAATACCCCGCTGCGCTGCGCGCTGGGTGCCTTGCTCCACCAACTGGTGCAGCAAATCCACCCCCGTCACCTGGGCGCCGTATTCCCGCGCCATGTGAAACGCCGAGCCCCCAATGCCACAGCCCACGTCTAGCAAGCGCACGCCAGGCTTCAGCCCCAACCCGGCACAGATATCCCGCGTTGATTCCAGCCCGCCGGTGCTCACGAAGTCTTCCCCAAAAATCACCTCATAGCGGTGAACGCTGCGGTCGGTGAACTGTTCAGATTCGTCAAGCGTAATGGTGTGCATTCAATCAAGGCTCCCGTGGGTGTACCGCCGGATCTCAGACCTGCCGTGCCTGTATTGTTAAACGCCAAACAGTATGAAAGCAAATATTATTTCCGAAACTTGGTAGCCCCGGATGGAGTGGGGGATTCGTCGGTGTCTGTCACGATATATTGCGGCTGGGCCAGACTAAGCGTTAAACTACTGCAAGCAGTAACTGTTCCCCGAAAAACATACCTGAGAGTTGAATGCGATGCGGCGCCGGATGTCATTGACCGAACCTTGGATTGTGGTTGCAGGAACCGCGTTTGACGCGCCGCCCGCATTCGCAGACGCCCTGCCTGCATCTGTATTGCCCGCCTCGGGTGATCGCTGGATGTTGCTTTCCTTCAACCTGGATTCAGGTTGGGATTGCGCCGAGACGGAACTTCACCTCGCCGGGGCCACCCGGCCCGCGCAGGTATGGCTCAATGGCCAGCGCTTGGGCGATACCCCCCTTCCCTTCATTCCCGCAGAGTTCGCCGTCACGCGCCTGCTGCGTCCCACGGGCAATGTATTGGCCCTGCGCTTGGCAGACTCCCCGGCAACTTCCCCCGTGCCCGCATGGCAGGGCGTGGTAGACCCTCTGGCTTTCACCGAGCCCGCCGTGCTGGGCGTGCCTGCGCTGGCTGGTTTCCCCGCCCGCCGTATTGACCGCCTGCGTGTATGGCCCGACCCGCGCCGCAAGGTGGTTGAGGTTGAAGCCTCGACCAACGCTCCCGGTCGCCTGCACTTTCGCATCGATGGCCTGTCCATCCACCACGAGTGCGACGCGGGCGAGGCACGTATCTCGATCGAACTGCCCGACGGCCAGCCTTGGGCACCGGGTTCACCCAACCTCTACACGCTCTCCGTGGATTTTGTGGCCGAAGACGGCACGGCAGACCACGCCCGGCTCCCCTTTGCCCTGCGCGAACTCACGGTCAAAGAAGACCTCTTCCACCTGAACACGCGCCCGATA
>JBIKMR010000165.1:0-9486 GCA_044359155.1 Candidatus Hydrogenedentales bacterium
AAGGAAATGTATATGGCTCCCTCGCGGACTTCGAGCGCATAGGGTCGCAGGCAGGTGGTGCTGCCCCAGAGGCATTCGCCGGTCTTGAGGTTGTATTTCCACCCGTGCCATGGGCAGGTGATCACGTCTCCGTGCAGCTTGCCCTCCAGCAGGTTGGCGTTCTCGTGCTTGCAGCCCACTTCCATGGCGCGGAAGGTTCCGTCCCCCTCCTTGAAGATGCCCACGGGGCGCGCGAGTATCTTGTAGGAACGCATCCGCGTGCCCTTGAAATCGTCCACGTGGGCTATCTTGATCATCTGCACGGTTGGTGAATTCTCCGCCGGAAGGATAGCAAGAGGTAGGGCTGGAATGCCCGGCCCATGTTAAGCGTTCCTAACAGTACTGGCGACAATGCAACGCCTTGGCCTATACTACGGGCAGCCACGCGGACCGCGTGCGTTGAGGACGAAGACCATGCTGGAAGCACAAGAACGATATTTTCAACCGGACATGCCGGTGGCAGAGGCCATGAAGATGCACCCGCGCGTCGCGGAAGTGTTTGCCGCGTTTCACCTGGGCGGCTGTGGAAGCTGCGGCATAGCTCATTACGAAAGCATCGCGCAGGTATGTGGCGCCTATGGCGTGGACGCCGCCGTGCTGCTGGAAGTCTTGGAAGGCTTGATGGAACGCCCGCCGGAAGACGCCGCCCTGACGGTAACTGAGGAGCATTAACGTGTCTACACTGCAAGCGGAGAATATTCAGGCAGATGCCCCGAAGCCGAAGGCGCTGGTGGCCGCCACGCCCGACGCCATTGAGCAACTGAAGGTGCTGATGCACACCGATGGCGCAGGCAAGACCGGTGTACGGCTAGGCGTGAAGGGCGGCGGATGCTCGGGCTTTTCCTACGTGCTGGATTTTGACCTGCAACGCGATGGCGACAACCTTGTCGAGCAGGACGGTATCACCTTCTACCTGGACCGCAAGTCTACGATTTACCTGAAGGGCATCCTGCTGGATTATGCTGCCGGGCTGAAGGGCAAAGGGTTTGTGTTCCGCAACCCCAACGCCACCAGCACTTGCGGCTGCGGGGAATCGTTCTCCGTATAGCGGACGCCCAGCTGCCCCGGGCGTGATAAAGTATCCCAATGTCTTTACTCCACGAGATAGCATCTGTCCGCCAAAACGCGGGCATCTGGATGCGGCACGATTACACCGTGCTGCGCTTTACCGGGGCGGATGCAGCAAGCTGGCTGCACAACCAGACTACGAACGATGTGGTCGGGCTGGCCAGTGGCACGGGTAACCGGCAGGCTTTGGTCAACAGGCAGGGGCGACTGCAATGTGTGTTCGACCTGCTCCGTTTTGACGACGAATACTGGGCCGTCATCGAGGCGACGCAAGCACCAGCCTTGCTGGAACGCCATGAGAGCCACCGCTTTCTCGAAGACGTAACCATCGAGGACGTGGGCGCGGGGCATGGGCAGATCATGCTGGAAGGTCCGCGCGCTGCGCTGTTCCTGCTGACCCTGCTCGACCCCGTGCCAAACCTTGGCGACGCTCCCCTGCCCTCAGCGCCCTTTCACTTTGCCCCCCTGCGCCTCTGCGAGCGGGACGTGCTGGCCCTGCGCCTTACGGAAACGGGCGAGGATGGCTTTCTCTTGTTGGCCGCGCCGGGAGACGAAGAGGCTCTGTACGAAGACCTGGCTTCCGAGGGAGTAATGCTGGGTGTATCAGAGGTTTCAGATCCTGCGCGCAATACTTTGCGCGTCGAGTCTGGCCTGCCGAAGTACGGCACGGAATGGAGTATCTCTACCGTAATTGCCGAGACCCCCTTCGAGCGTGACGCGGTGAGTTACGACAAGGGCTGTTACCTCGGGCAGGAAGTGGTCACCCGCCTGAAGACTTATGGCACGCCGAAGGAAGCACTGGCAGGGTTGCTGATCGAGGGAGACTCCCCCGCAATTCCCGATCCTGGCGCAGAGCTGTTCATTGACGGCGCGCGCATGGGCAGGATGTGTTCCTTCAGTTACTCCCCCACGCTGTCCGGCTGGATTGCCCGCGCCTACCTCGACCGCAACCACCGCACCGAGGGGGACACGCTGGACCTGGCCGACGCAACCGGTCGCTACGCCTTTCGCGCGACAGTGAAACACCTGCCCCTGATCGACCAACCGAGCCGCGACGAATATGCGGCGCGCCTCTATCACGATGCACTCGCCCACTTCGACCAGGACCCTGATGACCAGGACGATTCCGCCATCCACCTCTTGGAAGACGCCATCCGCCTTTCCCCCGCTTTCGAGGACGCGTATGAAGTTCTCGGCGTGGTGCTGCATCGGCACCATCGGGTGGACGAGGCCATCCGTATCATGAAACAACTGGCTGCCATGAACCCCAATTGCGTGATGGCGCACACCAACTTATCCGTCTTCTATGTGGCCAAGGGCATGATTCAGGAGGCGGAAGAAGAGAAGGCGTTGGCCGGGCAGTTGGAGTTCAAGCTGCAACTTGACGCGAAGCAGGCCGCCAAGCAAGCCGAAGCGGAACGTCGCCACATCCGGCAGGAAGCGGAGGAACGCATCGACCTGTTCAAGGAAGTCCTCGACATCGACCCCGAAGACCCCATCGCCACCATGGGGATCGGCTCCGCTTACATGCAGCTGGAGCAATACGCCGAGGCGATACCCCACCTGGAAACCGCTGCCCGTGTGCAGAAGGACTACTCCGCCGCCTTCCTTAACCTAGGCAAGTGTCACGAGTTTTCTGGAAACGCCGCTGATGCCACGCAGGCCTACCGCGATGGCATCGCCGCCGCTGGTCGCAAGGGCGACCTTATGCCCATGCGCGAAATGGAACGCAGGCTCAAGGCGCTGGAATCGGCCTTGCCCGGTTGATGGCCTCGCCCAAGCAATGACTCATTTGCCCGACTGCGCCACCTCGTTACGGTGCGCATCCAGCAGGCCGCTCAAGTACGACATCGTTTCCGGTTGGGATTCCGCCAAATTGGTGGTCTCTCCCGGATCGACCCTCAGGTCATAAAGGTGCGGCGCCGCGAATTTGCTGTGATCGATGTACTTCAGGCCGTTCTCCGTGACGCAATCGGCGGATATCGGAAAAATATCGTAGAACGTAAGTGTGCTGCCGAATACCGCTCCCGGATTCGCGGCCTGCTCGAAGCAATCGGTCGACTGCCACTGGGGAAGCGGATTGAATCCCAAGGCATTCGCCAGGGTTGGCAAAACACCGAGCGCCTCGACGCGCGCGCCGATTGTCTGTGGTTCAAAGCCGGGACCTTTGAAGATAAGCGGCACATGGGTTTGCTCGTCATACAGCGTGTGCCCGTGGCCAATGAGCAACTCTCGCTCCTGAAGCGCCTCGCCATGTTCGGACACGACGACAAAAATCGTGTTGGGGTGGGCTTCCTCAATCGAATCAAACAATCGCGCGAGCTCGTCATCGAGATAGCGAATTTCCGCATCGTAGCGATATCGCATGGCGGCAACGCCATTCTCGGAGAGCACGGGCGCTGCGGGTGGTATGTTGAAAAACCACGCGCCGAAAATCTTTTGCAAGTAGGCGCGAAAGGCCATGACGCTGAGGTTCATCGAGTCCGCCGCGTCGATGACGGGTTGCGGCCCGAACACTTCCTGGTATTCCACCGGCGGCGCGTAGGGTCCGTGGGGATCGTAGTATTGAACGAAGCTAAAGAAGGGTTCCTTCCATTCCGCCTGGCTTTCCAGGATTGCGTTTGTGACAAGCGCCGCAGGGTATTCGTTCAAGAACACATAGCGCTCAGTGTCGAATCCTTGGCCAAAGCCCAGTTCCGCCAACACGTTTCCGTTGGTCTGCCATCCCCGGCAGTCGTAGCCGTACCCGGCGAACCATTCTCCAAGGGCAACAAAGCGAGTCGGCACGGCGTACAGCTCGCTGCCGGGAACGTCCGCGTCGAGGTCAGGGTTCGGGTACATGCCGGTGAAGTAGCCAAACATGGACGGGCGTGTCCAACTGCTGGGCGCATGCGCATTGGTAAAGTTGGCACCTTGCGCCGCTACGCCCGCGAGAAAGGGGGTGACGGGTATGCCGTTTCTTGTTGCGCCAATTCGGCTTCCGCGCAGGGTGTCTATAACGATGAAGACCACATTCGGCGGGAGATCCTTCTGGCCGGCGCAGAAAAGGTCCTCGCCCGCAATGCAGTCATAATACCCCCCAGCGTTGAAGAACTGAACGAGGCGCAGCAATTCGCTGAGGCTGATGCGCCAATCCTGCGGGGCGTAGTCGCCCGAATGCGGCGGACAGGTCCTGTCTCCGTCCCCGAGGTCATAACCGTCTTCTGTAAGGGGGGCGCAAGAATACATTTCCCCGTTAAAAAGCTGAACGACACGCAGCAATTCCGTCAAGCCGATGTCACCATCGCCGTCCTGATCGGCAACGTGGATTAGCGGCTCGACTTCTCCCTCCCCGTCACACTCGCCCTGATGAGTGACTGTCACCCCACGCTCTTGAAGCGTTGGAATATCGAAGCACAGGGCGTCTACGCCCAGCGGATTGCCCGAGAGGTTCAGGCTGTCTTCCTCCCCGAGGCCGAAGTTAATCCGCAATGGGGAGATGTCTGTTATCTGATTGCTGGAAAGATCCAGGAGGCGCAATGCTGCCGCATCGGACAAGCCACTCAAATCGACCACGTCATTGCCGGAGAGGAGAAGCTCTTCGAGCGTTGCAGGAATGGAGCCGGTAGGAATCGACGCAACGGCATTATCCGCGAGTCCCACCGCGACAAGAGCGGGCAGATCGACCAGAGCAGAGAGGTCTGCAATCTCGTTCTGCCCCAGGGTAAGGGTTGTGAGATTGGTCAATCCGCCAAGTGGGGGCAGCACGGAAATTCCGTTGTCCCTCAGGCGCAGCGTTTCCAGATTCGGAAGCGATGCTACCGGGCCCAAATCCGTAGCTTGATTGCTGTTCAGGTTCAGCAGGGTGAGCTTCGTTAGAAAGGCGAGCGGGGAAAGATCGGCGATTGATCCGTTGATCAGGGTCAGTTCCTGCAAGTCCAGGCAATATTCCAAACCAATGAGTTCGCTGACCCCCTCGGCATTGAGCGAGGAAAAGCCCACCCCGACGAGATCAGTGGCAAGCACATCGCCCGTCGGCTTGCCAATGGCAGTGCGAACGGCCACATTGAGGGCAGGATCCGGGAAGTTCACTGCTTGGCCCGCGAAAGAGGCAGACGGTAAGACCGCCGTAATCAGCAAAGTTGCCAGAGACGGAATTGTGAATAATGTTGTGCCTGTCCTTAAGTAGCCCATTATCTGCGAGCCTCCTGCAAAGCCAGTCTACTTCACGCGTAGACACCATGCGTAATTGACGCATATTTTGGACCGAGCTTTCATAGGCTAAAGCATAATATGGATGGTGTAAAGAATAAAAATACACTAGCCGTATGTTTTGATGATGGCAGCGGCTATGGCTGAGGGCACGGCAACCACAGACGTGACACGGCGGTTGGCGGCCAGCTCTACGTTGTCGATGGCGAGCAGATCCATGGGGTTGGCCATGGCAAGGGTGAGGCGGGTGAGGTCGCCGTCGATGGGGATGCATTCGTGGCGGCGGGCCAGCTCGCCGGATATCTGGTGCGCGGCTGCCTCGATTACGGCATCGGGCACGAGGTTGATGAAGGGCAGCTTGAGCTGGGCGGCGATGACCTTGGCGATCATTTCTTCGGAGGTGATGCCGCGCTCTACGAGCAGTTTACCGATGCGCTTTGGCTTGGAGCCTACCTGCTCGGCGAGCAGGGAGTCGAGCTGTTCCTGGGAGATGACGCCCGCCTCAACGAGTATCTCCCCCATACGCTTCTTATGGCCAGAGGGATCGTGCGCGTCGAAGTCTGGGGACTCTGCTGGACTGGGCTGCACGGTAGCGTCAGGGTGTGTGGCGGCTTCGGCGTGTTGCAGCTTGGATTCGAGCTCTGCAAGGCGGTGGCGCAGAGTGTCGCGCTCTTGTTGAAGAGTGAGGATGTTGGCCTGCAACTGGTCGCGCTCGCGCTCCCATGCCTGTTCAGCTTCGGGGTTGGACGCGGTTTCGGGTTGGGTTGGCGCGGTTTCGGGCAAGTGGAAGTAGCCGTCCTGTATCTCGGCCTCGGTGGGGATGGCGTCGATTACAGGTTCCATGCCGAACATGGCCTCGCTGACGACGGCCTCGGCCATGACCATTTCCATGCGCTGGGCGAGTCCTTCGGGCTGAGCTTTTTCGCGACGCTCTCGCAGTCCGTCCGCCATGGCGCGCACACGGGCGAGCACCTCGTCTGGGCGGGGATCGCCGCTCATGCCAACGCGCCGTAGTAGCGCGCGATGGCGGTGGCGATGTCATGGGCGGTGGCGACGAGGGGCTGTATGGGGCGACCGCTGGCGAGCTTGAGGTCTTCTAGGGCGACAAGGTCGAGCGGGTTGGCCATGGCCACGAGGAGGTCGTTCATATGGGTGCGCAGGGGAATGACAGTGTGGTGCTCAGCCAGCTTGCGCGACACGAGGCGAACAGCGTCCATCTGGGGAGTCTGTTCGCGCAGGCGCACGAACTCGACGCGGGTTTGCGCGGCGATGGCGCGGGCGACGGCTTCTTCCTCGACGAAGCCAAGCTCGACGAGGATGGAGCCGAGGTGCCGGTTCCACGCGCTGCGCTGGTGCGACAGCGCCTTCTCGAGCTGCTCTGTAGAAATGAGCCCGGCCTTGAGAAGTATGAGGCCCATGGGGCGGCGTTTGCCGGAATCGTCAAAGGCCTCGTCTTGAATACGTTCTTCAACAGGTTCATCTGGCACGGCGAGTTCGGATTCTTCGCGAAGCTCTTCCACTTCCCGGCGCAGTCGGGCCAGCTCGTCTTGCAGCGCGATGGGCGCGGGCGGAACGATGATGGGTTCTATCTCGAGGCTGCCGCCACTCGGTACGCTTAGGTGGGTGTGGTTCCCGTTGGATTCCAACTCTGCGACGCGCGCGCGCAGGGCCTCAACCAGTCCGTCGTCCCCGGCTGTCTCGGGGGGCTCGGCCACGGAGATGTCGCGCAGGGTGAGCTTGCTGCCACTGAGGGAGCCGAGGGTTCCTGCCACTTCGCGGCCAGAGCGCAGGGCGCGGTTGGCTTGCACGGCGAGGGTACGCAGCTCGACGTGGTAGGTGGCCAGCAGATCGGGCAGGTTGGCCAGGGCTTCTCCCGTGCCATTGCCCTTGAGGAGAATGTTTTGCGAAAGCACCCGCCGCTCCTCGATGGCGTGGAGCAGGTCGCCCAGCTCTCGGCGGGCTTCCTCGAGCGATTCCTTCAGGTCAGGAAAACTGGCGGTGGCAATGGCGTTCCATTTGCGAAGCGCCGCATTCAAGTCAGCCGTTGCCTGTTCACGCGCATTCATACCCCGCAGACCCTCTCTCCTTTATAGACCTGCGCCATTATATGCCGCCATTGTAGCGCGAGCAATGCGAGGTGCAGGTGGTAGAATTGAACTACGTATGGAAACCCCCTCTGTAGAACGTCGAACCAGCACGCGCGCCGCCACCGAGCGGCGGGCGCGGGTGCGGTTGCGCTCGGGGTTGGGCGGGGTGTTTGAGGCGCGGGTGGCGGACATTGCCCCTTTCGGGTTGCGGTTGCTTTGCCCGGTGGGGCTGGCTTTGGGGGATGAGCTGGAGATTGAGGTGTATCCGCGTGATGGGGTGGGTGAAGCCATTGGGGTGCGTGGAGAGGTGCGGCATGTGGTGGTGACGAAGGGGGGGCATGAGGCGGGGGTGAAGTTGATGGTGACACTGGGGGCGCTGCCCTTGCAGGCTGAGGGCATACGGGTGGAGATGGAGGCTTTGCGTCGGGCCTTGGCTGGGTTGGGCGCGTGTGCAACCACCCAGCTTACCTTCCATCCGGAAGAGGCAAATGACCCCCAGGAAGATTCCGAACCCGAACCATCCAGCCGCAGGAGCAAGCTGCGTTGGGGAGTGTTGCTGCTGCTGGTGCTCCTGGCGGGCACGATGTTGTGGTATCGGTTTCCGTCAGCGGCCACCAAGGGACTGCGCCAAGCGGGGCATGTAGGCGAGGGAAGGGTTTACCACCCGCAGACTGGGACTCCGCAGGGGGCGGTGATGTTGGAAGCTGCGGATGACCCGGTGTCGCGGGGTTGGGAGGCATTGCACTTGCCTTCCCTTACTGCCGAAACGCCAGAAATTGTAGAAGAGTTGTCTCGACCGACTGCGGACCCGGACGACACCTACGTGAAGGGATTGCTGGTGGCGCAGTTGCGACTTGGCGAGGGAGACCGGGCCGGGGCGAGCACGCAGTTGGCGGAGCTGGAATCACTGGAGGAGGCGGGCACGGCGCCTGCCGCTTGGCGGCTTCATGCGGAGCGGCTTCGGCTGGCAGCTGCGGGGGGAGACTTGGCCGGGTTGGCTGTGCCGTTGCCCATGCTGGCAGTGGGTTCGAGCGCCGAGGTGGTGGCTGGCGCGCCGATGCAGCAGGAAGCGCTGGAATCGGTGACGCTGGACATCGACACGAGCAGCTATACAATGGAGGTGCGGCAGGGGGATGCTGTGTTGGCGCGCTTCCCGGTGGGGCTAGGCGCAAAAGACAGCACGCCGCTGGGGAAGTTTGCGATTCGCAACAAGATTGAGAACCCGGACTGGTACCACCGGGGGGCGAGTGTTCCCCATGGGCACCCAGACAACCCGCTGGGCAACCATTGGCTGGGGCTGACGCCGGACGGGGTAGGGATTCACCCAACCGAGGATGCGGATTCGATAGGGGGAAACGAGAGCCGGGGCTGCATACGCATGTTCCCGGAGGATGCGGCGAAGGTCTTTGGATGGTGCCAGCCGGGCACGGTGGTTTTCATTCACCGGTAGTATTTGAGAGGGGCGTGTTGATAGGGCTGTGCGGCATGTGATAGAAACCCGGTTTCCTTTGCGCCGCATGTTTAGGCAGGCCGCGCGTTTGCCCAGCCTTTACTTTGATCTGGACCTTGCCCATGCCTAGCACTATTGCGGTGGACGACGATGCGCTGAAGCTGCGGTGTCCCGCTTGCAAGACGAACTTGGATTTCGCCCCGCTGCCGCAAACCTGCGCAGGCTGCGGGAAGGAGTGGGGCTTGGAAGGCGGGTTCCCTTCGATGGTCTATCCCTACCTTGCGCCGGAGACGGGGTTTCCGGACGAGGACCATGGCTTGGTGTATGAGCGGGAACAAGTGGGCCATTACCTTTCGTGGTTCCGTGCGGTGTTGATTGAGCGGATGGTGCGGAAGCTGTTTCCGGGGCGTGAGCAGATTCGTGTGCTGGACGTGGGTGGCGGCACGGGGTATGTGGTGTGGCACCTTCGCAAGCAGCTGCCCTTCTGCCACACGGCGATTGCGGATGGCGCGCCGATTCCGTTGAGCTTCGCCCAGCAGCGACAAGTGCCGGGGCTGTACTTGGGGCGCGCTGAGAACCTGCCGTTTCAGGATGACCAGCCGGACCTGATTCTTTCGATGGACGTGTATGAGCACATGGACGATGACCATG
>JBIKMR010000011.1:0-30573 GCA_044359155.1 Candidatus Hydrogenedentales bacterium
GGTTTCTAACCGGGTTCCCTCTTAGCGACACCTGCTTCCGCAGGCATCGACCAGCGACTAGTGAAGGATACGCCAGTGGTGGTGAAATTGGCAAGGGCGATTTACCACGAAATACACGAACCACCCGAAAGAAGCCAACTAAAGATGGATATTAATCAAGTAATCCGGTAGGGTTTCGATTGCGCACATACGCCCCCTATAAAGGATTCCCCTATGTTCACCCGCCTCCCCATGTTTCTGTCCCTCCTGCTGGCAGCCCTGCCTTGTATCGCCCAAGCCCAGCCCCCGTTCGACCCCGCCGCTGCCCAGGCCATCCTCGAATCCGCCGTGGCCGAAGGCAAGCTCGCGGGCATCTCTGCCGCCATCGGCAAAGACGGGGCCATCCTTTGGAGCGGCGGCGCGGGCTTCGCCAATGTGGAAGCCCAAACCCCCATGACCGCTACCACCGTCCACCGCATCGCCTCGATCTCCAAGCCCATCGCCGCCGTCGGGGCCATGCTGCTCGTACAGGACGGCAAACTCGCGCTCGACCAGACCCTGCGCCAGCACGTGCCCACATGGCCCGAGGCCTATCTCCCCATCACCATCGCCCAGATGCTCTCCCATACCTCCGGCATTCGGCATTACAAGGGTGTCGAGTCGATGAGCAACACCCATTACAACACGCTGTTGGAAGCCCTTCCGGTATTTCAGGCCGACGCCATGATTGCCGTGCCAGGCGAGAAGTACATCTATTCCACCTACGGCTATACCGCGCTCGGCGCAGCCATCGAGGCCGCATCAGGCGAACCCCTACACGACCTGCTCAAGCGGCGCGTATGGGAACCCGCAGGCATGGCCACCACCACTTTCGAGTTCCTCGGGCAAGAAGTACCCAACCGCGCCACCGGCTACACCCAGCGACGCGGCGGCAAACTCGCCATCCCCCGCCCCACTGACCTCAGTGTCAAATACCCCGGCGGCGGAATGCTCTCCACCGCCGAAGACCTCGTCCGCTTCGCCCAGGCATTTCAAGCGGACACGCTGCTATCTGCCGAAACCCGCGCCCTTATGCTGTCCCCAGCCAAACTAAACGACGGCACTGAAACGGGTTATGGCCTCGGGTGGAACGTGGGCGGCATGAAGGACGAACTCACATCCTACTCCCACAGCGGAGGCCAATCCGGCACCAGCACCAACCTCACCGTATACCCCGATGCGGGTGTGGTCATTGCGGTTATCTGCAACGTGGACGAAGCGTTTGAGCAGGTGGGCAAGGCGAAGGAGGCCCTCCGTAACCTGGCCCTGCCAAAGCCCTGAACCTGTGGAACATTAAAAACGCGCCCAGAATAATTGCAGAAGGCTTTTCGGGTAGGATTCCCCGTCCCCGTTAAAACCTTGCCTTTCCCACCGAATGGCTGCTATTATCCGGGGCTCTGTGTGCGCGCAAGTTGCTGCGCGCCGAAAAAATTCCTATGCAAGAAGGAGGTGAATTGTCTTGAGGACTTACGAAGCGCTGTACATCATCAGTCCAGAATTGGACGATGCTGGCATCCAGACGGTAGCCAAGGGGGTCGAAGACCTCGTCACTGAAAACGGTGGCGTTATCGTGCGCTCGGAGATCTGGGGCAGGCGCAGGCTGGCCTATACGGTAAAGAAATTTACCGAAGGCTGCTATGTGTTGCTGAGATTTGAAGCGGGACCCACTTTCAACGACAAGTTGGAATTGCATTTCCGCCTGAGCGAAACGATCTTCCGTCACTTGGTTACGCACCTCGACGAGCGCACGCTCAAGCTTGAAATTGAGCAGGTGAAGCGCGATGCCGAGCTGGCGAATTCCGCCGCAAACTCGGACGAACGCGACGACGAGGACGATGAACGGATGGAACGCGGTGGACGCCGCAACCGCTACGACGACTAACCTCGCGCAGCGGACCAGCACAGGAGTTCATACATGAGCGATCTCCGGATGCCGGATCTCAACAAGGTGATCATTGCGGGGCGCTTAACACGCGACCCGGAATTGAAGTACACCACCTCCGGTAAACCGTATTGCAAGATATCGGTGGCGAATAGCCGCCGGTTTCGCGCGCGTGACGGTGCCGAATGGCAGGAAGAAACCACCTTTGTGGAGGTTACCATCTGGGGACCGTATGCAGAGAGCGTGGGTCAGAAATTGGGTAAGGGCCGCCCGGTGCTTGTCGAGGGCCGGTTGCGTACGTCTGAGTGGGAAGATAAAGCCACGGGACAAAAGCGCAGCCGTCTTGAAATAAACGCCGAACGCGTGACGCCGCTGGACTGGGACGAGAAACCCGGTGGTGGCAATCGCGGTGAGGGCGGCGGGCAGCAGCGTTCTTATGGCGGAGGTGGCGGACAAAGCCAGCCCGCAGCAGCACGCAATTACAGCCCGGTCGACGACGAGCCCATACCTGAAGACGACATTCCATTCTGAAACAACTAAAACGGGAGTAGATATATGGCACGGGTTTCCGCCAAGGCGAAGTCCAAGATACGCGCCAAGAAGGCGCGCAAGAAGAAGAAGAAGCTTCGCAAGAAGGTTTGCAGGCTCACCGTCGATAGAGTAGTTCATATCAGCTACAAAGACGTGGCCATGCTCAAGCATTACATCACGGAACGGGGCAAGATCATTCCGCGCCGCATCACGGGCGCGTCGGCCAAGCATCAGCGTATGCTTACCCACGCGATCAAGTTGGCGCGTCAGATTGCCCTGCTGCCGTATTCGGCGGATTGATAGCCGCCAGTTTGGGATAACGCGCCATGCCGCGCTTTCTGCTATTGGCTTCGGCCTTGTTGTTGGCAGCCCTGCAGTTGACTGCGGCAGGCTTGGTTATCCCAGCTGTTCTGTTGTTTCCGTTGCCGGTCGGCTTGTGCTGGGCGCGAGGGCATTACCCGCGCGCATTGGCACTGGTGGCCGTGGCGGCCATCGCGGCGTATGTGCCGAGCGGCTCGATAGGGCTTGCGGCATTGTACGTGCTGGTGGCAGACCTTGGGGTTTTCCTCGGGGTCGCGGCCATGCGCAACTGGAGCTTTGGCTGGTGCGTGGCGGTGTTGTCGGCGACGCTTTTCGGGTTGGGTGCAGGAAACGTACTGCTTCGGTGGCGCACGTCGGCAGATGCCGCCCACCTGTTTCTGACCGCGCGTGTGGCTGACCTGCAAGATGCGGCGCGCGCGAGTGCGGGCGAAGGTCGCGAGCTGAACGACGGCAGCGTGCAGATGATTGAGGCGATGATGTGGATGCAAACGCATGTCGAGGCATTGTTCCTCGGGGCGTTTTTCGGTTCGGTGTTGATGCTGGCGACGGGGTTCACCTGGCTCTGCCAGCAGTCGTTGCGGGGCGAAGGCCCAGCCCGGATTACGGGTGCCTTCACCACAATGCGACCGCCGGAATGGCTGGTGTGGCTGGCGATAGCCTTGGCGGGCCTGTGGTTGATTGACCACTACTGGCCCAACGAGGCGCTGAGAAACGTGACGTGGAACGCCGCCCTCGGGCTGAGTTTTGTGTATTGGTTAAATGGCTTGTCCATCGTGGCGTATGTGCTGCTGGCTTTGCAGTGGCACCCGCTTCTGGTGGCAGCCTGCATGGGAATGCTGCTCGTGGCGCAATTGGGTGCCATGGTGGGTGGTGTTGGCATGTTCGATACGTGGTATGCATTCCGTGAGCGAATGGACCGGGCGCTAAAGCAGCGCAGGGAACAAGAGCACGGGGAAGAACAATAGAATCAGGGAGTTTGCTCCCTGTGTTGAACTCGGACGACAGTTCGTCCGCATGGGTACGATAGGTCCTATCCGTCCTGTTCGGATTGAGGAGCGAGAAAAATGAACGTAATCCTTTGTCAAGATGTCGATAACCTGGGCGATATGGGCGAGACCGTGAAGGTCGCACGCGGCTACGCGCGCAACTTCCTCCTGCCCCGCCGCCTTGCCGTGCAGGCCGATTCGGCCAGCGCCAAGCAGATCGAGCACGAGCTGCGCATCATCAAGCGCAACGACGAAAAGCGCCGCCTGGCGCTCAACGGCGTGGCTTCCGATCTCAGCAAGGTGACCGTGGCCATCAAGGTGCGCGCGGGCGAGAACGAGAAATTGTTCGGCTCCGTAACCACTGGCCACATTGCCGAGAAACTCGTCGAGATGGGCCACAAGGTGGACAAGCGCCAGATAAAGCTGGCCGAGCCCATCAAGGCGCTGGGCATTTACAGCGTGGCCGTGCGCTTGGCCTCCGGCATCGAGCCCGAGATCAAGGTGTGGGTCAGCCCGCTCGACGAAGTTAAGGCCGAAGTCGCACCCGTCGAGGAAGAATCGATGGGCGGCTACGCCACCGAAGACGACGAATAAGCCGTGGCGGCCACCCCCCGGTCCAAGACTGAACGGGGGGTGTTCGACCGGACACCCCCACAGAATATCGAAGCCGAGCGCTCCGTGCTCGGGGCGATGTTGCTCAACCCCGACGCCGTTGGCGCCGGGGTTGAAATTTTGCGCGACCGTGGCGAAGACATGTTCTACCACGAGCCGCACCAGCACATTTACGACGCCATCGTAAACCTGTTCGGGCGCAACCAGCCGGTCGATGCGATCACCCTGATCAGCCAGCTCACCCAAGCCGGCAAGCTGGAAGCAGCGGGCGGTGCCATGTACCTCGCCGAGCTCACCCGCGCCGTCCCCACCTCGGCCAACATCGAGGTCTACGCCCGCATCGTGATGGACAGCGCCATCCTGCGCAGCGTCATCACCACGGCCACCCGCTTGGTAAGCGAGGCCTACACCGCCGAGACCCCCGCCGAGGAAATGCTCGACCGGGCCGAGTCCGAAATCTTCCGCATGGCCGAGACCCGCCAGCACGCCCCAGTGATGCGCGTAGGCGAACTGGTGCAAGACGGCATCCGCCGCATTGAAGACCAGATGAAGAAGGGCGGCAACATCACTGGCGTGCCCAGCGGCTTCAGCAGGCTCGATGATCTGCTTTCCGGTTTCCAGCCTTCCGACATGGTTGTGCTTGCGGCGCGTCCTTCCGTGGGCAAGACTGCCTTCAGCCTCAACATAGCCGCCCATGCCGCCACCCACATGAACAAGAGCGTGCTCGTGTTCAGCCTCGAAATGTCCAAAGAGTCCCTCGTGCAGCGCCTGCTCTGCATGGAAGGCGAAGTGGATGCCGGGCGCCTGCGCACCGGTTTCCTCGCCCGCGCCGAATTCCCCAAGCTGCAACGCGCCGCCGAAACCCTCAG
This sequence comes from Candidatus Hydrogenedentales bacterium, assembly GCA_044359155.1. Lineage (GTDB taxonomy): Bacteria > Hydrogenedentota > Hydrogenedentia > Hydrogenedentales > JAEUWI01 > WGMK01. The sequence goes on from JBIKMR010000011.1 coordinate 5,220, forward strand.
CCGCGCCCCCATCTACATCGACGACTCCCCCGGCGTCACCATGCTCGAGCTCCGCTCCAAGGCCCGCCGACACCACGCGCGCCACGGCCTCGACATGATCATCGTCGACTACCTCCAGCTCATGTCCGGTGACCGCAAAGCCGAAAGCCGGCAAGTCGCCATCGCCGACATCTCCCGCTCCATCAAGGGCATCGCCCGCGAACTCCGCGTGCCCGTGCTCGCGTTGTCCCAGCTATCGCGCGAAGCCGAAAAAGACGACGGCGGAATGCCCAAGCTCTCCCACCTGCGCGAATCCGGCGCCATTGAGCAAGACGCCGACGTCGTCATGATGCTGTCCCGCCTGCCCGCAAACCAGAGCGAAGGCCGCGAGAACATCATCCGCGTCAACGTCGCCAAACACCGTAACGGCCCCACCGGCTTCTTCGACCTGCTCTTTGACAAGAATGTCCAGCGCTTCCGCAACCTCGCCGGAGAAGGTGGCAGCGCCCCCTCCCCACCCCCCGAAGAAACCTACGCCGCCGACCCCCACATCGCCGAGAGCTACGAAGAAGACGAGATGGCGTTTTAGTTCCGTGCTGCGTGCTCGGCAGTGCAGTAGCGCTGCGCTCCCAGTGTGGCACTCTCCCTCGTTGTGGCGTGGTCTCCTGACCGCGCCACCTCCCGAGTCTTCGAGGCCCCGCGTCCCAGCGGAGTTCCGACCGATAGGTCTCCTCTTCGCTCCCATCCCACGGATTTCCTGTGCTACACTTCGGTCTCCCGTGCGCATAGGCGCGTGGGGTATGTATGTCATTTCTCCCAACAGGATTTTGTCCCATGTACGCTGGTTCTTTCCCCGCCCTGGTAACGCCGTTCAAGACCAACCTCGATATAGACTTTGACGCCTATGGGCGGCTTATCGATTGGCACATCGAGAAGGGCACCAATGGCATTGTGCCGTGCGGTTGCACGGGCGAAGCTGCAACGCTGAGCCACGACGAGCAGAAGGCGGTCATCAAGTTCGCCATCGAGCGCGTGGCCGGGCGGGTGCCAGTGATTGCGGGCACGGGGTCGAACAACACTCGTGAAGCCGTGGACCTGACGCGCTACGCCAAGGAAGTTGGGGCGGATGGGTCGCTGCTGATTACGCCTTACTACAACAAGCCCACACCCGCCGGGCAGATTGCGCATTACCGCACCATTGCCGAGGCAGTGGCCCCCCTGCCGATTATGCTCTACAACGTGCCGGGCCGCACGGGCACCAAGATTCTGCCCGAGACCATTGCGGAGATGAACACCATCCCCAACATCGTTTCGGTGAAGGAAGCCTGCGGCGATATCGACCAGGTGTCGAGCATACTTTCGCTGTGCGACATCAACGTGATGTCCGGCGACGACAGCCTCACCCTTGCCATGATGGCCGTGGGTGCCACGGGCGTGGTGTCCGTGGCGGCCAACGTTATCCCGGCAGAAGTGGCGGCCCTGTGTCGCAACGCCAATGCGGGCAACTACGAAGAAGCCCGCGCCATCCACTACCAGTTGCTCCCGCTCTTCAAGGTGTTGTTCGTCGAGAGCAACCCCCTCCCCGTCAAGTACGCCCTCTCCCGCATGGGCCTCATTGAGAACGTGCTGCGCCTGCCGCTTACGCCCATCCTCGAACCGGGCGCGGCAAAGGTAGATGCGGTACTGAAGGCGATGGGCCTGATATAGGGGGGGGCATGTCCACTGAGGGGGCACAACTTGGTGCTGCAGTTCCATCAGCAGCCAACAGCGTGACTCGACAATGATCAGCATCGCGGAGTGGCATCGCATCTTGGACGAGCCGGCGAGAACTTGCCCTATTTCGTTTACGACATGAGCGAGCAGTTGTGGAGGAAGTTAGAGTAGAGTGCTCCGCGAGATACCCCGCAGTTGCGCTTGGCCTGCCGGGCCGGGGCATGGCATTGACCCCGGTGGCTTTGCACGCTAAACTTCCCCCATACGTTTCCCCGCTTGGGGCGGGCACGTGATACGTGCGGAGTCTGGGCGGTAAGGTGCGCAATGTTGCTGCTCAAACGCGATAGGCTTTTCGCGCGTCCAATCAAGACACGGCCTGCCGGAGTACCCTGCTGATGAGAACCCTATTCCATTTTTTCCTGTGTCTAACGCTCTCGGCCCCCATGGTTTATGCGGAAGAACCCGCCCCCGTGCAGCCGGTGGTCGAGGCAGAGTCCATTGCACCGCCCTCGGCGGATGCAGCCCCGCGGGCCGAAGTAGTGCCCCCCGAATCTCCTGCGGCGGTAGCACCTGCAACGGAAGCCGTGGAGAAAATACAGCCGGACTTAGCTCAAGACACTGCGCAGGACGCGCCGCTCGAGGACTTGTGGGCGCCTGCGGGCGAAGTGTCCCTGAAGTACGACGGCATCTTCATGGAAGACAGTGGCCGCAGCATTGCGGATGAAATAAAGATTGAGCTGCTCGACGTGGACGCGATCATGCGCGCGCTGGACGAGAGCCAGCGGGACAAGCTGGTGCGGCTAACGCTGGCAGACTGCATCCAGCTGGCGCTGGTGCAAAACACAGATATACAAATCGCGGCGCTGGAGCCGCTGATGGCAGACGCGGATATCCTTTCGGCGAAGGGGGAATTCGACCCGGCTGCCAAGTTGACCGGTGCCTACAATTACGCCGAAGTTTCCTTGTCAGCGCAGCAGATTGTGTTTGGCGGTATCGAGTCTATCCGCAGCCACTCGACCACGCTGAACGCTCAACTGGGTGGCAAGCTGCACACCGGTACCATGTGGGGTATCGTGGGAACGATGGACAAGAGCGAAGACACCTTCGGCCAGTTCATCGAAGAGTTCAATTCGCAGGTGGCGCTTACCCTTACCCAGCCGTTGTTGCGCGGATTCGGACTTAAGTACAACCGCGTGCGCATTACCGCCGCCAAGAACAACCGCGAGATGACCGAGGCCCAGTTGCGCCTGACGGCGATGAACACCGTGGGCGAGGTCATTAAGGCCTATTGGGATCTGGTGGGCGCGGTCGAGGCGGTGGGCGTGAACCGGGGATCGCTGGACAACGCGGGTCGCCTGCTTACCGTGAACGAGACGCGGCGTGAGATTGGCACGGCGGCGGACATCGAAGTGCTCAGTGCGAAGACGGGAGTGGCCACGCGACAGGGAGACCTGATCTCGGCGCGCTCTGCAGTGGGCACGGCGAGTGATCGGTTGAAGCAATTGATGAACATGCGCGATGGCGAGATGTTCTCGCGTTTGCTGGTGGTGCCGGTGGACCGCCCAAACGTGGGCGATGCCGCCGAGTTTGACCCGGCCCAGTATGAGGCCAGCCTGGAAGAAAGCATTACCCTTGCGCTGAAGAACCGGCCCGAGCTGGACATTGCGGCGATCCAGTTGGAGAACGCCGAGCTGGATGAATACCGCACGCAGCGCGACATGATGCCGCAGCTGGACCTGAACGGCAGCTACGGCCAAGGCGGACGCGACCACAAAGTACGTGACACGCTGTATGGCATCCGCGATGGCGAGGACGTGGTTTATACCGTGGGCTTTGAAGCCACGGTTCCGCTGGGCAACCGCGCGGCGCGGGGCCAATACGAACGCTCGCGCTTGCAGCGTCGGCAGGCGGAGTTGCAGGGCGAGCGCACCAAGACCGACATCATGGCGACGGTGGAACTGGCAGCGCGCGCAGTGTTGACGAACAAGACACTGGTCGAGAGCAACCGCCAAGCCGTGCGTTTGCAGGAGGCGGAAGTGGCGGCGGAAGAAAGCCGGCTGCGCCTTGGCGTGACCACCAGCTGGCAGGTGTTACAGGTGCAGGAACAGTTGACGCTGGCCGAGACGGCATTGCTTCAGGCGCAGATTGCGCACGAGAAGGCCCTCATCGATTTGCAGACGGCAGAAGGCACGCTGCTCGATACGCTCGAGATCACGGTGGAGCCTGCCGAAAGCGCGGACAACGTGGGCTACTTTCAAAGCCTTCGTCCCCGCTGGAATTAAACCCAAGCCATAGGACCATCAGGACGCATCGGCACTTTTCTTCGGAGCAAAATTAAATGTCTACTTCCTTCAAGATAGCCCTGCTTCCCGGCGACGGCATTGGCCCGGAGATTTCGGTCGAGGCAGTCAAGGTTTTGCGCGTGCTGGAAACGAAGCACGATGTGCGCTTCGACATTACCGAGGGCGACTTTGGCGGCGCGGCGTACTTCAAGCATGGGCAGGCTTTTCCCGACGCGACCAAGGAACTCTGCGACGAGGCGGACGCGATAGTGAAAGGCCCGATTGGCCTGAGTTTCGAGGAGTCCAAGAAGATTCCCGTGGATGAGCAGCCCGAGCGTGGCGCATTGCTGCCATTGCGTCGCCGCTATTCCACCTTTGCGAACTTTCGCCCGGTATACCTGCCGCCGGAACTGGCGCACTTCTCCCCGCTGAAGCCGCACGTCGTGGCGGGCGGCATCGACATGATGATGATCCGCGAGCTGGTGGGTGGGCTGTACTTCGGCAAGAAGGAAGGCGGCATCAACGCGGCGGGCAAGCGCTATGTGGACGAGCACCTCGAATACGACGAGGACCAGATTCGCGCGATCCTTGTGGTGGCGTTCGACGAGGCGATGGGCCGCAAGAAGGTGCTGCACAACGTACACAAGAGCAACGTGCTAAAGTCGAGCGTGTTGTGGAATGAGATTCTGGACGAAGTTGCGCCGGACTATCCCGAGGTCGAGGTGAAGCACATCATAGTGGATTCGGCTGCCACGGCCCTCGTGCTCAACCCGCGACAGTTCGACGTGATGGTGATGGAGAACATGTTCGGCGACATCCTCAGCGATCTCGGCGGCGGCATCCTCGGCTCGCTTGGCCTCATGCCCTCCGCCTGCGTTGGACCCGACAAGGCCTACTACGAACCCTCGCACGGCTCCGCGCCCGACATCGCGGGCAAGGGGATTGCGAATCCTTACAGCATGATTGGGTCGATCGCCCTGATGCTCGACAAGAGCTTCGGCATGAAGCAGGCAGCCGAGGATGTATGGACCGCAATGCGGCAAGTCTTCGGTGCAGGCATCACCACCGCCGACCTGCGTGACCCCGAGGGCAAGAGCACCGTGCTGACCACCAGCCAATTTGGCGACAAGGTGGTCGAGGCGCTGGGCCGATAGGCTCCAGGTGCGCATATCAATGACGTTAATTGGAATGCGCAGGCGCGATTGTTGGTTGTTCTGGCATGGGCCGAATATCTGGACACATTAGCCAATGAAACAGTTCGCTCTAAGCTTTGTCCTCTGTGCCGTCACCGTGGCGGTGGGGTCAGGGCTGGTCTATTTCTTTGCCGTGCTGCCTGCACGCGCAGCGGCGGAAGCCCCCCCGGAACCCCAGCCGCCCACACCTGGCACGAATGTGCATGTAGAAGTGCTTGCCCCAGCGCCCTTCGAAGATATTCTTTACCTTACGGGCCAGGCGCTCGCGTGGGAAACGATCGACATCAGCTCCGAGGCGAATGGCCGGATTGATACCCAGGAGATAGAGATTGGCGAGGCGGTGAAGAAGGGCGACGAACTCTTCCAGATAGACACGGTGGCCATCCAGGCGGACCATGCCCATGCGAAAGCCAGCCTTGCGCTGGCGCAGGAAGAGCTGAAGCGGGCTGAGGGTTTGCGCAAGAGTGGCGTGGCTGCGCCGCAGTTGTTGGACCAGGCACGCACTGAGGAGCAACTTGCGCAGGTGGCATTACGTTCGGTGCAGGTGCGGCTGGACCGCAGCACGGTGCGCGCCCCGATCGATGGCGTGGTAAGCGTGCTGCACAAGGAGCTGGGAGAGTTTGCCGATTTCGGCACGGCCCTCTGCGAGATTGTACAAACCGACCGATTGAACGCAGCAATACCCGTGCCCGAGCGCGAGATTGGCCGATTTAAGGAAGGCGACCAAGTACGCATTCGTTTTGACGCGATTCCGGACAAGGCCTACGAGGGAACCATATTCAGGATTCAGCCCACGGCGGATCTTGTCACGCGCACCTATCCGGTGGAAATCGAGATACAAAATCCCGAAGGGGAAATGAAGCCGGGCATGACGGCGCGCGCGGAGATGGTGCGCGAACGGATTGAAGATGCCATCACGGTTCCGCTGTTTGCCATCCGCCCGATGGAGAACCAGTACTTCGTAATGATCGAGCAGGAAGGCGTGGCGCACATGCGCCAGATAATGCCCGGCAAGTTGAACGGCGATCGGGTCCATGTGCTTTCGGGCGTTGCCGCGGGCGACCGCTTGATAGTCTCCGGCCACCGAGAACTGCGCGAGGGCGCGGCAGTGGTGGTGCGCGAGGCGGGGGTGATTTAACTTTGCGGGGCTGGCGTGCTGGGCTGAATAGCTCTTGACAGGAAAACGGTGCGCACTTGAAGCTGACTGACTTTGCAGTAGATCGCAGCACGACGACGTTCGTGGCCTTGCTGCTTATCACCGTGGCTGGCCTCGGCGCATACTTCCGTATGCCGCGCGAGAACTACCCCGAGATCATCATTCCGCGCGTCATCATTACCACCAACTATGAAGGCGTGGCCCCCACGGACATCGAGTCCTTGGTCACCATGCCGCTCGAAAAAGAGCTGGCTGGGCTGGATGATCTCCGCGACATGAGCTCGTTCAGCGCGGAAGGCGTATCGAGCATCGACCTCGAGTTTGAGCCGACTATCGATATCGACACCGCACTGCAAAAGGTGCGCGATAAGGTGGACCAGGCGAAGCCCGATCTGCCGACGGACGCGGACGACCCCGTCATCAGCGAAATTAATTTCTCAGAGTTCCCGATCATGTATCTGTCCTTGACGGGCACGGTGGGGCTGCCAGTGTTGACCCAGCTGGCGGAAGAGCTGGAGGACGAAATCGAGGCCATCAAAGGCGTGCTCGAGGTGAAGGTGGTAGGCGGTGTGGAGCGCGAGATTCAGATTGTGGTGGACCCGGTTCGCGCGGCGGAGTATGGCGTGTCGATGGCGGACTTGGTGCAATTGGCGCAGGTGGAAAATGTGAATACCCCGGCAGGCTCGGTGGACCTGGGCGGCGCGAAGTACCTCGTGCGCGTGCCGGGTGAGTTTAGCTCGGCCCAGGAGATTGAAGACCTCGTGGTGCGGGTGTCGCCCGAGGGCGCGGTCTACATGCGCGACATTGCGGAGATACGCGATAGCTTTAAGGAAGTGGAGACGAAGTCGCGCTTGGACGGCGCGGACGCGGTGACACTTTCGATATCGAAGCGCGCGGGCGAGAGCATCATCGAGATTAGCGACAAGGTGCGGGTGCTGGTGGAGGAGGCAGACAACTACCTGCTGCCTGGCACGGAACTGCAAATCACCAACGACCAGTCCATCGAGATTCGGGACATGGTTTCGGAACTGGAGAACAGTATCCTCAGCGGGCTGATTCTCGTGCTCGTCATCATCTTCATGTTCCTTGGCTTTGTGAACGCGGTCATGGTGTCGCTGGCCATTCCTTTCAGTATGTTCATTGCCTTCATCGGGCTGGAGATGATTGGCACCACGATGAACATGGTGGTGTTGTTCAGCCTCATCCTTGCGCTGGGCATGTTGGTGGACAACGGCATCGTGATTGTCGAGAACATGTACCGCCATTACAACGCGGGCATGTCGCGCACGGCGGCGTGCAAGCGGGGCGCGGCGGAAGTGGCGTGGCCACTAATTTCTTCTACCCTCACCACGGTGGCGGCGTTTGCGCCGATGTTCTTCTGGCCGGGCATCTGGGGCGAGTTTATGAAGTACTTGCCGCAGACGCTGACGCTCACGCTGGTGGGGTCGCTGTTTGTGGGGCTTATCGTGAACCCCGCACTCGCGGGGCGTTTCATGGTGCGCAATAAGCGCCTGCATCAGGCCAAGGTGGTGAAGGTGAACCCGGTCATCCGCATCTATATCGCCCTGCTGGAATTGGCGCTGCGCTGGCGCGTGGTGACCATGACGCTGGCAGTGATGCTGCTGGTGGTGGTTTCGAGCGTGTACATATCTCAGGCTGAGGTGGAGTTTGAGCCGACTGTCGAACCGCCCAGCGCTATCGTGAAGGTAGACGGGCCGCAGGGCCAGAGCATCGAGGTGACCGACGCGGTGGTCGCGGAAATAGAAAAGCGCGTGAAGGACCTGGTGGACAATGACGTGGTGGACTATGCGCTTGCCAGCGTTGGGTCTCAGGGTTCATTCGATGAGTTCGGGGGCGGGGGCGGCGAGAGCAACATTGGCGAAGTCGTGCTCGATTTCCCCAAGCTGGCAGACGCCAAGGTGCTGCCGAGCAAGGTGATTGAGGACTTGCGTGGACGCTTCACGGACATTACCGGCTCCGAGATTCTCGTGGAGGAGGAACAAGGAGGGCCGCCCACGGGACCGCCCATCAATGTGGAAATTAGCGGGCCAGACTATGCCACCCTGACCGGCCTGGCCCGACAAGTGGCCGACCTGGTCGAGACCGTTCCCGATGCCGTAGACGTCCGCGACGATTACGACGAGGGCAAGCCGGAAGTGCGCGTAGTGGTGGACCGGCAGCAGGCACTGGCCCTAGGCCTCAACACGCAGTTCATCGGGCAAACGGTGCAGGCGGCCATCAACGGGCGCAAGGCGGGCGACTACCGCGAAGGCGATGAAGAATACGATGTGACGGTGCGCTTCCCGGAGGCGTTCCGCAGCGACCTTGCCAACCTGGAATCGATGACGCTGGTAAACCTGAACGGGGAAGCGATTCCGTTCTCCGCCGTGGCGGAGTTGGAGCAGGGGTCAGGCTTGGGCTTCATACGCCGCATTGACCGTAAGCGCGTAGTTACGGTGTCGGCAGACGTGGTGAACCGTAGCGGTGCGGAAGTGCTGGCCGATGTGACGGAAAAGCTGGAAGGCCTCGCCATGCCAGCCGGATACCAGATCAGCTTTACCGGTGAGAACGAAGACTTGGAAGAAACGCAGGGCTTCCTCATGCGGGCCTTCGTAATCGCGCTGTTCCTCATTGCCTTGATCCTGATTGCTCAGTTTAACTCGGTGTTGCAAACCTCCATCATCATGACCTCGGTGATACTCTCGTTGGCGGGCGTGTTTCTTGGGCTATATATATTCGATATGCGCTTCAGCGTCTTGATGACCGGCATTGGCTGTATCAGCCTTGCGGGCGTGGTGGTGAATAACGCCATCGTGCTTATCGACTTTATTAACGAGCGCCGCCACGAGGGCGCCAGCGTCCACACGGCGTTGATAGACGCAGGCTCCACGCGATTCCGCCCGGTAATGCTCACTGCCGTGACCACGGTGCTGGGCTTGGTGCCCATGGCAGCGGGCATCAGCTTCGATTTCCGAAATGGCGTCTGGGTATTCGGCGGAGAATCCACGCAATACTGGGGACCGATGGCAATTGCAGTCATCTTTGGTCTGGCATTTGCCACCATCCTCACGTTGGTGGTGGTGCCTGTGCTGTACAGTCTGCTGACAAGTGTCGAGGAATTCTTCGCACGGGGCAAGAAGGTCGAGGGCTAAAGCATCGGCTCTCAAGCCGCGTGACGCAGGGCCTCCCCATGTTGTAGGCTGCAAGGCGAACCGGAACCTCCTTGGAGTATTCGCCATGCGTATCGTACTTGCTTGCCTGTTGGGAGTCGTATTGGCCTGCGTTGCCAACGCAGAGAACTGGCCCGAGCCCCTGCCCATTGGTGCCGTCGCCCCCGCCTTTGAGCTGCCTGGAATTGATGGCAACACCTACACCCTGGACAGCTTCGGCAGCGCACAGCTGCTGGTGCTGGTGTTCACTTGCAACCATTGCCCCACGGCGCAGGCCTATGAAGACCGCATCGAGGAGCTGGACCGCGATTACCGCAACAAGGGCGTGGCCGTGGTCGCCATATCGCCGAACGATCCGCTGGCGCTTCGCCTGGACGAGCTGGGCTACACCGACCTAAGCGATGGCTTTGAAGATACAAAGCTGCGCGCAGCGGAGAAGGGCTTCGAGTTTCCCTATCTCTATGATGGCGACACCCAGAAAATGTCGCGGGAATACGGCCCCGTGTCCACGCCGCATGTGTTCGTGTTCGACAAGGAACGGAAGCTGCGCTTTCGTGGCCGTATTGACGATTCAGAAAAGCTGGCGAACGTGACCGTGCACGACACGCGCAGCGCGCTCGACGCGTTGCTGGCGGGTAAGCCCGTGCAGGTGGAAACGACCAAGACCAGCGGCTGCTCGGTGAAGTGGAGCGAGAAGCGCGGCTCGGTGGAAGAGTCCTTAAAGGAATGGGCGAAGGAGCCGGTTACGCTCGAACCCGTGGACGAGGCGGGCATCCGCGAACTGGTGGCGAACAAGACCGACAAGGTGCGGCTGATCAACGTGTGGGCCACATGGTGCGGGCCTTGCGTGGCGGAATTTCCGGAACTGGTCACCATTCAGCGAATGTACAAGACCCGCCCCTTTGAGATCATCACCATCAGCGCGGACAGCGCAGAGAAGTCCGAAGAGGTGCTCGCATTCCTGAAGTCGAAAGAAGCCTCGATGAAGAACCTGCACTTCACTGGCAAAGACCGCTACGCTCTCATCGAGCCGCTTGATTCAAAATGGGAAGGGGCTTACCCCTACACCATCCTCATCAAGCCCGGCGGAGAGATCGTCTACCGCGACATGGGCGCGATTGACCCGCTCGAGTTGAAGCGCGCCATAGTCGAGCAGGTAGGTCGCTACTTCGAGTAGTGGTGGTGCAGCGAAGAGGGGACCGGTAAAGAAAGTGGCAGGGTCCGAGACCCTGCCACGATAGAGAATGAGCTGAGATTGTGGTGGCTAATGCGTCACCCACACCTGCGTCTCTTGATACACCGGGGGCACCCAGTTGCGGTGGGTTTCGTAGTGCCCGTCGATTATCGCACCCGTATGGGGGTCGCGATACTCTGGCACCCACACCTGCACCGTGGTATAGCCGCCCGGCTGCACTTCGGCACGGCGGGTCTCATAATGTCCTGCGGGCTGGGGCACATACACCGGCGCGGGCGCGACGCACGGCGCCGGAGCGTAAGCGGGCGCATAGGCCTGCGCTTGGTACTTCTGCGCCTGCGATGCCGCGATGATTCCCACCACGTTGACCACCGCGCTGGTGATCATCTGGTCGCGCTGCAACTTGTTGTAGTCGTCCTCGCGGTCGCGTCGGTTCTTGTCCCAACGATAGTCGTCAGCCAGGCGGCCCAACTCAGACAAGCCGCTGCCGTTGCCATAGCCGCGATTGCCGGAAGATTCGCGCAGCGCATCCAGTATCGGCGTGGCGGAGCCGCTGGAACGTCCCCGCCCCTGGCCCCCATTGCCGGTGTAGCTGGTGCCCCGGCTGGTATTGGATCGCCCCGAGCCAAGTCGTGGGGCTTGGTGCGAACTGCCACCACCACCACGTACCGACCGTCCAGACTCCGCCTTACGCCCATCACCGCCACCGAAAGAGGTGGGCGGGCCGGCGAAGGCCGGGGACAGCAGGGCAATCACTGCGGCCACTGCCGCTGCTTTTTTCAGGGGGCTAAAGCGTTTCATCACGTTGTCTCCCAAGTAGACCGTCACTGCAACTTGCGTCACTGTGGCAATGGACGACGGCGCGGCAGGCGTATTCACCGCGTGGGGATGGAATCCCAGGGAACAATCCGGTAGCCTGAACCCCGAACCCAATGGAGGATGCGAACAATGAAGAATGCACGACTGGCATGGGCGGTAGCCGGGGCGATGATAGTGGCGGGGGGAGTATTGCCTACCGCGCCCGCCGTGTGGGCCAAGGCGACCAACCCCGCCATCGGCAAGGTGCGCCATGTGGTGCTCTATGCCTACAAGCCCGAGGTCACCCCCGAGAAGCAGGCAGAAATAGCCGAGCGCTCACGCGAACTGGTGAACCAGATTCCCTTGATTGAAGAACTGGAATGGGGCCCAGACCTGAGCGAAGGCACCCGTTCACAGGGGTATACCCATTGCCTGCTGATGACTTTCGCCACGCCCGAGGCCGTGAAGGAATACGTAGCCCACCCCGCCCACGAAGCCTTCCTAGAACTAGCTAAGCCCCACTTGGCCAAGCTGCTGGTGGTGGACTACATCGCCAAGGAATAGTGGGAAACACCAGCCTTAGTGGCGGGCCTTGCCCTCAACCACCAGTTCCAGCGCCAGCGGGTGAGCAGCGTCTGCAGCCTTGGCGTTGAGGGGAATGCGGATGGCCTTGTGTTCTTCGGGAAGTTCGACGAGCGAGAGCGCGGCGGCTTCGGGTTTCGAATCGGGACGGAAGCTGATGATGGAGGGGTGGAACACCGCCGTCTCCTCGGCGCTGGCTTCGGACAATTTTTCGTGGTCGGCGTAGCCGTTCACGGTCTTGTCCTTGCTCGCGGGAATGAGCACGCCGAAGAACACATAGTCCGAAGTGCCGAGGTGATCGCCGTCGTTCGGGCGCAGCCCCATGCGCACGGTATAGATTCCGGCGGGCATTTCGTCGTCACGGTAATCGCGGCGGTCGACGTGTACTTGCACCACGCCCAGCAAGCTGGCCTCGCCCACCTTCTCCAGCGCCTTGGCTGGGGATTCCGGCGCGGCGGTAAGCGGCACTTCCTTCACCGGCCAAAGGGTCAGCTCGGGCTTGTCGTCGCTGGCTATCACCACGGCTTGGTCCGACAGCAGCGCCTTGATTGCGTCGCTCACCTCGGTAGGTGCGGGGGCGGCTTCCTGCTTGGCAGACCAGGTGGCTGCGGATGCAGATAGAGCCAGCAGGGTGGTGGCGGCGAGGGTGGATAGAACTCGGAACAGGCTCATGGTATATCTCCAAACCACTGGACAAGTTTCGCTCAAAATAAAGGCCGGAAACGCATCGTGTTCCCGGCCCTGTGTTGGACGCAACAATATCGCCTAGTATTCAAACTTCCCGAGGAAGGCGCCGCGCTGTTCGGTGGCCGACCAGGTGAGGCCGAGGGCTTTACCCTGGTAGGAGGCCACCTTGGTGAACACGGGGTAGGCCGCGCTGACCTTGGTGAGCGGGGGATAGAAGGTGCGCTCGTTGCCGCAGACGTGGTCATCGCCCATGCAGCGGGTGTTGATGGTGACCAGTTCGCCCGCCGTCACCTCGGCGCAGCCGGACTTGTCGCAGGTGCCCATCTTGGCGCTGATGGGAGCAGCCTCGACTTTCTTCACTTGGCCGATCAGGTCTGCGGCCTTGGCCCGCACCATGCCCTCGAGCGCGGCGCGCTGTTCGTCGGTGGCACGCTCGTCCACGATGATGGTGGCTTCAGACTCAAGCTGCTTGCCTGCCACGTCACCCAGCGTATTGCGGGTTTCCAGCGCAGCGATCACGTTCAGTCCGGCAAGGTCCACGCCGTCCCATGCGCCCTCGTCCACAGACCAGACAACAATCGCCTCGCGCCCGGTGAGGCCCATCTCGCCGTTGGCAAAACAGGGACCGGTGTAGACGTCGCAGGTGCGGACTTCCAGGTATTGGCCCTGGATGGTGGACTCCGCCATGGTGGGCAGGGCAAGCGCCAGCGTGGCGAGGGTGGTGACAATATGCTTCATGGGTACAACCTCCGGGCGTGGCAATGCGCCACGCGCGTGTAGTTTATCGAATATCCGGTCCGGGCTTCATGTCTTTGCTGCGTGCTCGCCGCCTCACCCTAACCCTCTCCCCCGAAGACGGTGGAGAGGGGATAAGAGGAGACCTTGCGGTTAGGGGAGTGGCGGGGTAGGAAACCCCGCCACAGCACGTTGCACTCAGCGGCAATAACATTCCCGCGAGCCGAGGCATTCCTTATGGTCTGCCACGCCGCCATCGGGGCCGAAGGTCTCGTAGGTGCGGGTACACCAATAGTGGGCCGCGCCGTTGGGGTTCACGGGCTCATGCGCTGCCTTGTAGAACATGTCCTTGCAGCGGAGGTTCTTGCAGAGCAGTTCCCCGCCAGGGGAGCGATTGAAGTTGTTCATCCGCGTTCTCCTCAAGCGCCCGTGGCGGCGCGCTGAATGGCGCGGGCTACGGCGGTTTTGACCATCTGCACCTTGTATCCGTTTCCGCTCAGGGGGGTGGCCCCCTGTGCGGCGGCTGCCCCGGCCTCGGCTGCGGCGGCATCGTCCAGCTTGCCGCCTGCAATCAGCGCCCCTGACTCGGGCCGTGCCCACGGCGTGGGGGCCACGTGCCCCAGCACCACCGCGCCATAGCCATCGCCCGAGGCGACTGCCGCCGTCACGTAAGGCCAGTCCAGCCCATGCCGATGGCGCACTTCATAGCAGGCATTCTTCAGCCCGCGCAGCGGAATGCTGATCGACGTGAGCACCTCGTTCGCGGCGAGCACGGTTTCGCGCTCGGTGGGCTCGGCGGGGGTGCGGAAGAAATCCGCCACAGCCACCTTGCGCTCTGCGCCGCCCACACCGGCAATCGCTACTTCTGCGCCCAGCGCGGCAAGCACCGGCCCCAGACTGCTGGCACTTACAAACTTGGCGCGGCCCGCGTTGCCGAAGATGGCATGATAGCGGTTGTCACCCACTTCCACCAGCGGCTTGCCGTCTTCTTCGCCGAAGAGCCCATGCCCCGTGCGGTAAAACCAGCAGCGCGGACGCTGGCACAAGTCGCCACCGATGGTGCCAACGTTGATCATCTGTTCGCTGCCGATGCCGTGGATGGCGGTCACGATGGCCGGGAAATCCTTGAGCACGGCAGTGTTTGTGGCAACGGCCTTGAGCGGCGTCATCGCGCCAATGCGTAGCACGCCGTCCGCCTCGGACACGCCTTGCAACTCGGCCACGTTGCGCAGGCTCACCACGCGCTTCGGCTCGGCCAGCCCCTGCTTCAGGCAGGTAACGAGATCCGTGCCGCCTGCGTAGATTTCGGTATCGCCCCATTGTTCGCCCAGCAGGCCAAGCACGTCGGCCAGTTGTGCGGGCGCTGTGTATTCAAAGGACTTCATGCGAGCACTCCTCCCTGTTGCAGCGCGGCAATCACGCGCTCGGGGGTCAGCGGCAAATCAGGCACGCGCACGCCGCAGGCATTGGCCACGGCATTGGATATGGCCGCGCCCGGCGAGATGACTGGCGGCTCGCCCAGGCCAATTACGCCGCGTTCGTCGAAGCCGGGGCCCGTCTGCATGTGGACCTTCATCTTGCCCACGTCCTTCAGGCCCGCGAGGCGGTAGAACTCCATGTCGGCGTTCAGCATCCTGCCCGTGGTCACGTCGTACACGCACTCTTCATAGAGCGCATAGGTGATGCCCATGATCAGCCCGCCGTAGACTTGGCTCTCGGCAGTCTTCAGGTCAATGATGAGACCGCAATCCTGCACCGCCACCATCTCGTTCAGCGTGGTCACGCCAGTCTCGATGTCCACGGTCACGTCGGCTATTTGCACGCCGCCCACGCCCGCGTCCATCAGCTTCATTTCCTGCGCGTTCTTGCCGTCATTGCTGCCACGCTCAGTAATGACGCCCGGCCCGACGAGGCCGCAGGCTTCCTTCCAAGTCATGGACTTGGCAGCATCGCCCGCCACGCCAACCTTGCCATCGCGCGCGACCAGCGTTTCCGGGCCAACGCCCAGTTCCTGCGCCGCCGCCGCGAAGAGCTTGTCCCGCGCGGCAGTGGCCGCCATTAGGGTGGAGCTGCTGATGCCGCCGATGGTGGTGCTGCCGCCGGATGCGCCGGAGACGGGATAGGCGTTCTTGCCCATCAGCACCTGCACGGCTTCAAGCGGCAGGCCCAGTGTGTCCGCCAGCACAATGGCAATGGCGGTGCGCGTGCCCACGCCCAAGTCCTGCGTGCCTATCTTGGCGGTCACGGAACCATCGGGGTGGATGCTCACTTCGCAATCCGAGGGGTGGCCCATGCCGCCCCAGGTGTGTATGCCAATGCCCAGCCCGCGCTTCAGCGGCCCGGGGGTCTTGTCGCCGCGCAGGTGCGCCTTCTGCTTGTAGCCGATCATCTCGGCGGCAATGTCGAGCTGCTGCGCGTAGAGTTCGGCGCGGTCGGTGTGGTGCAGGTTGGCCTTGAAGAATTCGAGCGCGTCCATGCCCAGCGCGGCGGCGGCATCTTCCACGGCGGCCATGGTAATCAGGCAGCCCTGCGGGTGGCCGGGCGCGCGCCATGCGCGCTGGCTGCCCCGGTTGGTGGCAATGCGCTGGCTGGTGGTGCGCTGGTTGGGGATGCGCGTGAACACGTAGGGAAGCGGCGGCGGACGGAAACCGCCAAAGCCGCCCGTTCCCCAGACGGAAGCATCAAAGACCGTCATCGCTCCCTGCGCGTCCACGCCGATTTTCACGGTGCCGTAGGTGCTGGGGCGGTTGCCGCCGTCTTGCAGTTCCATGTCGCGTTCGAGCATCAGCTTCACGGGCTTGCCGGTCTGCTTGGAGAGCAAGCCGCCCACGATGCCCCACTTGTCGTGCGAGAACTTCGAGCCAAAGCCGCCGCCCATGTATTGGCAGTCCACATGGATGTCGGTCTCCGGCACGCCCAGCGCCTCGCCCATGCCCTCGGCATAGCGCGACACGTTCTGCGTGGAGGGCCAGAAATACATGTGGTTGTCTTTGAATTCACTTACCTGGCCGTGCGCCTCGAGGCAGCAATGTGTGATGGCGGGAATGCCATAGCGTCCCTCGCTCACCTTGTGGGCTGCGGCCATCGCTGCTTCCACGTCGCCCTCGTCGCGGCTGGCCGGTCGGCCTTCGGCGAACTGCGGGTCGTCGTCGCGCACCTGAATGGCGTCGGGGGTGTAGGTGATCACCACGGCCTTGGCCGCCTCGGCTGCCTGCTCCTCGGTGTCCGCCGCCACTGCCGCCAGCATCTGCCCCTGAAAGCGGACCATCTGGCCGATGAGGGTGTCATCCTTCCACACGGCACGCACGCCGGGCAGGGCCTCGGCGGCGGCGGTGTCTATTGCTTCCACCTTTGCCGAGGCATGGCGCGACGCAACCACGCGCGCAAACAGCATCCCCGGCAGGTTCATGTCATACGCGTACTTCGCCGCGCCACTGCTTTTCACCGGGCCGTCTAGCCGGTTAATGCGCTTGCCAATCAGGCTGCGGTCTTCTGCCTTGGGCCACTGGGGTGTCGTCGCCATCATGCACCTCCCTTCATGGCCTTGGCCGCCTCGAGCACGGCCTCGGTGATTCCGGCATAGGTGCCGCAGCGGCAGAGGTTGCCGCCCAGTCCCGAGCGCACTTCATCTAGGGACGCATCGGGATGTTCGTTCAGGAAGGCGGTACACGCCACCACGAAGCCCGGTGTGCAGAAGCCGCACTGTTGCGCGTCGTGCTGCACGAAGGCGGCCTGCACGGCGCTCAATTGCTCCGGTGTGCCCAGTCCCTCGATGGTGGTGATCTCGCGCCCTTCGGCCTCGAGCGCCAGCATCGAGCAGGAATACACAGGCGCGCCGTCCACCATCACGGTACACGCGCCGCAGGTGCCCCGGTCGCAGACCTTCTTCGTGCCCGTGGTGTCCAGCCGGTTGCGCAGCGCATCGAGCAGCGTCACGCGCGGCTCGACTGTCAGCTTCTTTTCAATGCCGTTGACGCGCAGGGTGAGGGGCAGGTCTCCCGGCCCCAGCACAGCTGGTCCCGCAGGCGCAGCGGCTGCCGCTTCATCCGCACCCGCCACGCGCGTGCCGCCGGGCAGCAGCGAAGTCGCCGCCGTGCCTGCGCCAATGCCGAGGAATCCCCGGCGAGAAAGTCCCAGCCCACGCGGGAGCCGTTCCGTGTCGCTCATCGTTAGCCTCCGTCCGTATAGCAGAGATAAACCGCACCGAGTTACAACGCCAACCAACCTAACATGCGCGGGCCGGGGGTGCAAGTCAGGAACACGTTAGCGGCTTATCCCCTGTCCTCGCGACCGGCAAAACACTGGGACAAGAAAGGGCGCAGCACTTCGGCGAAGTGGGCGGGAGCCTCGAGTTCGGGGAAGTGTCCGCACCCGGCGAAGGTGTGCAGCTCGGCGTGTGGCGCGTGCTTGAGGGTCGAGCATTTGTCGGTGGGCGCGTGGGAGCGGTCCTGGTCTCCCCAGATCGCCAGCACCGGCAGGGCGACAGCGTCGTCTCGGGGGCCGATGATCCAACTTTGAAGCATGGTGGCCAGGGGATACGCTGCGCCCCGGCGAAGGCCCTCGGTTGCGGTGGCCGTCATCGGGGCGTGGTCGTAGCCCTTGCCGGTGGCATAGCCATACCAGAAGGTGGCCAGCCGCACGGCCATCACTCTCACAAGGACTTGACCCACATAGGGACGGCGCAGTCGCTGCTGCGGGTCCATGCGCCCTGTCCACGCGATCATGCCCACTAGGTCGGGCGTCTGCACCAGTACTAGCCCAGCCATCGGCAAGCAGTTTCGGCGCGCAAGTTCTGCCGCCACAAAGCCGCAGATGCACGGCCCGCAGACCACTGCCGGGCCAAGGCCCAACTGTTGTAACCCTGTCTCGACGGACTCGACCGCCCCCGCGAATTCCAGCGCGCGCGCAGACTGCAATCGGGAGAAGCCAAAGCCGGGCAGCTCGACCACCACGATGCGGTATTCCTCGCCAAGTTCGGCTATCAGCGCGTCGTAGTGTTCCACCATGTTGGGCGGGTCGCAGAGAAAGACAAGCGCGGGATGGTCGCCGCCGGTATCGCGCGCGCGCAGCGTGGCCTGCCCGGCCTGCACCAACCGCGTTTGCGGGTGCGCGGGCGCGGCCTTTCGACTGCGCCACAACAGCTTGTCGAACTCTGCGGGATTCATGCTTTTTTGGTCCTTCGCTATTTGGATTAAGCTCGCCGCAAAAAAAGCGACTCCGCATGGTAACGCAAATCTTGCAGCACTTGGTTGCAATCACGCACCCCCGCGCCCTACCTTGCAGCACTTGCGGCAAGTTCTTCGGTTGGAGGAGAACGCGGGCGCCGTGGGAATGGAGAGGGACGACATGGCTTTGGCGAAGCGGTTTCTGGCGTTTGACTTGGGTGCCGAGAGCGGGCGCTCGGTGGTGGGTGTTATCGAGAACGGCGTGATAACGCTGGATGTTCTGCACCGGTTCCGCACCGAGGGGCTGGTGATGCTGGGGACGCGCCAGTGGGACGTGGCCCGCATCTATGAAGAGCTGGTGCAGGGGCTGGTGCTCTATGCGCGCAAGTATGGCCCGCATCTGGACGGCGTCGGCGTGGACACGTGGGGCGTGGACTTCGGGCTGGTGGCCAGCGACGGTTCCCTCGTGGGAAACCCCGTGCATTATCGCGACCGTCGCAACGACGGGATGATGGAGCGTGCGTGGGAACTGTACGGGCGCGAGAAGCTGTACATGGAAACCGGCATTCAGTACATGCAGATCAACACCGCGTTTCAGGTGCTGAGCATGGTCGAGTCGAAGTCTCCCCTGTTGCCCGTGGCGGACAGCCTGCTGATGATGGGCGACCTGTTCCAGTATCTGCTCTCCGGCGTGCGCGCCTGTGAATACAGCAACGCATCGACCACGCAATTGCTGAACCCCCGGACGCGCACGTGGAATGAAGACCTGATTAAGGCGCTGGGTTTGCCGCGACAGGTATTCCTCGACCTGACCGAGCCCGGTACGCGGATAGGTTCAATGTTGCCCGAGCTTGCCGCGCAGACCGGGCTGTCGCCCGAGACCCCGGTTATAGCCCCCGCCACGCACGACACGGGCTGCGCCGTGGCTGCCGTGCCGGTACTCAACGACGGCAAGGTTTGGGCCTACCTGTCCAGCGGTACGTGGTCGTTGCTCGGTGCGGAACTGGATGCACCCTGCGTGAATGCCGAAACGCTCGAGGCCCCCTTTACCAACGAGGGCGGCGTCGAGGGAACCATCCGCTTCCTCAAAAACATCTTCGGCTTGTGGCTGGTGCAGGAATGCCGCCGCACATGGGAGCGCTCGGGCGAAACGCTGGACTACGCCACCATGACTGCCGAGGCCGAGGCCAGCCCCGCGTTCCAGTCGGTGGTTCCGCTGGACGACCCGCGCCTGCTGGCGCCGGACGACATGCCCGCGCTGCTCCGCGAACTCAGCCGCGAACATGGGCAGGCCGTGCCCGAGACACGCGGCGCGGTGGTGCGCTGCGCGCTCGAAAGCCTGGCCCTCAGCTATCGCCGTACCCTGCGCAAGATGGACGCGATACTCGGGCGCACCACGGAACGCCTGCACATCATCGGTGGCGGCGTGCAGAACGAACTGCTCTGCCAGATGACCGCGGACGCCTGCGGCATCGAGGTGGTGGCAGGCCCCGTCGAGGCTACTGCCCTCGGTAACATCGGCGTGCAAGCCCTCGGCGCGGGGGTCTTCAACAACCTCGCAGACATGCGCGCCGCCGTGTCACGGTCGGTGGAACTGAAGGTGTATCACCCTAACGACACCGCCGCCTGGGACCGGGTGGACTGCTGAAGCACCCTTACGGCGTTGGCAGGTAATCCATAAGGTTCACGCCGCCGTATTGGTTGACCAGCTCGATTACCAGCCCGGCAATGAGTGACGCGAGGCCGTAGGAGAGGTAGATGCCGTAGAGGGTGATGATGGCGAGGTAGAGGCGCTTGAGGCTGGTGTCCCATCCGCCTGCCACGGGGAGCCCTGCGATGAGCGCGAGGGGCAGGGTGGTCATGAGGGTGAGGCTGTAATAGCCCGGAGCCTCCATCTTGATCCAGCCCCAGCCGCCCGCCGAGGGAAGGTCCTTGTCGAAGAGGCGCTCGTGCCCGAAGGCGATGCCCCAGAGGGCGTAATCCAGCACCCAAGAAAGCACGGTGATGATGGCGATGCAGGAGCCCACGTTCCACGCGATGCGCACGTAGTCTATCGCGGGGCGCTTCTCTTTGGGGGTGGTGACGTAGAGGTGGGCGAAGGCGGCAACGTATGCCCAGAGCGCAAGCGGCCCGGTGACGAGGCCCGCCACGAACACGCCGATGCGCAGCAGCCGCACGGGAACATCCACCTTGCTTGCCCAGTGCGAGCAGACTCCGAGCCATACGGCGGGGGCGCGTCCATCTTGCGCGGCGTTGTCGGGGCGAATCTGCTCGGCGTGGGTCTCGGGCGGGCCAAGTTCGTCGAGCACGCGCACCACGTCGGCATCTTGCACGGAGCCGTTGGTCTTGCCCTCGATGTCGCGGCGGATGCGCGCGTCGAGCAGGTCCAGCGCGCGCTGCGCTCGCGATGGCTGCACGCCCGGATCAATGCGCAGGGCCACGTCTCGAAGATAGTTCGAGATGTACCGCTCTTGTTGCTGGTTCAACGACATGGCTCCCTCCGCCTAGGGCACGGCAGAGTATAGCCCATGCGATTGAAGCGGGCAAAAGACGCGTTTACTTCTCCGGAGCCAGCACGAAGTACGCGGGGAGGCCGACGAGCTTGAAGTGTTCCCAGACTTCCTTGACGGGGGAAGTGGCGGGGTCTTCAGCTTGATACTTGATCTTCACAAAGCCTTCCAGCTCGGCCAACACCTGTGGGTCCTTGAGCACGGTCTCGTTCATCACGAGGCAGTTCTTGCACCAGGAGGCCCAGAAGTCCACGAACACGGGCTTGCCTTCGGCCTTGGCCTGGGCAAGGCCCGCATCGAGCGAGGTGGCCCAGCCATCGTGCCCGAGCGCCTCGACGCTGGCGAGCACCTGAGCGGGGTCCACGTTTTTCTGGTCGTAGATGTGCCAGGCGGTGTAGCCGTAGTAGGCGGCGAAGGCGATGATGAAGACGCCGAAGCCCTGCTTCACGCGGGTCATCCATGCGCCGGGCTTGGGCAGGAAGGAGAGGCCGCCGCCCGCGAAGGGCCAGGGCAAGCCCATGCCCACGCCGAGCAAGAAGGGCAGCGCGAGCGCGAGCGCATTCCCCTGCACGTAGAGGTCTTGGGCGTAGAGGATGGTGTAGATGACCACGGGGGCCACGCAGGCACCGGCCAGCAGGGCGGAGAGGACGCCCATGGTGAAGGCCACGGTAAAGCTGCCGCCTTTGTTGCTGCGGATGCCGACCTTGGCCTGGAGCTTCGAGAAGTCGATGGTGATGATGTCGAACATGGCGAGGCCGAGAAACACGAAGAAAACGGCGATGCCCGCGTTGAACCACACGGTGGAATTCATGCCGCCGAAGGCGGTGGAAAGGCCGAGCACCACGAGCAGCCCGAGCGCGCCGTAGGCCGCCGCGATGCCAAAGCCAAAGGCGCCGCCGAGGGCGAAGCCGCGCGCCTTGCTGCCTGCGCGCGCACCCGCGCCGATGATGCCGATATTGATGGGGATGAGCGGCAGCACGCAGGGCGTGAGGTTGAGCGCCAGCCCGCCGAGCAGCACCACGAGAATAAGCACCGGTGTGCTAAGTTGGTTGAAGGAGGTGCCGCCGCCGCCACCAAAGATGAGCGACCACAATCCGCCGGACGAAGCCACGACCTCGCCACGTCCCTGCTTGATGAAGTTCATGAATTCTTCTGTGGAGACATAGCCGGTCTGCGCGGTGATGCTGAAGTCCTTGATGGATTCCTGCCACGGCACGCTGTCAGCAGGGGCAGCTTCCGGCGCAGTGGGTGTTTCGGTGGGCGCAGCTTCCGATGTTGCAGCCGTCGCCTTGGCCCAGTCCACGCTATCCAGCAATGACTGATCGCCGCCGTTCGCGGTGGGTATGCTCAGGTCCAGGTTGTTTGGCGGGGCGCACTGCTTGTCGTTGCAGGCTTGGTAGCGCAGGGAGAACGGCAACGAGGCGGGCAGCGCGCCGTCCACCTTCACCACCGCGCCGATGACAAACTTGTCTTCATACACCGCCAGCGGCTTTTCCGAGAAGGCGAACTTGACCTCCTCGTGCTCCGGATAGGCCACGCCTGCCAGCGAAGCGCCGGGAGCTGCTCCCAGTTCCAGCTCCGTGGGGATAAGAAACTCCTCCAGCGGCGTGTGCGAATTCATGTGCCACGCCTTGTCCATGGAAAACTGAATCGCCACGCGCAGCGTGCCGTCTGCCTGTTGTGCCACGGCATGGGCATGGCCAATCTTTGGCCCCGCAAAGCCAAACTGCGCCCCGGCCAAGGGGGCAAGCAAGAACGACAGGGCAAGGACAAGCGGCGCTAACATGGTTCGCATGGATGTACTCTCGGGTGGGGTTGGCTGGGTCAGTCCCTATATTCCGCCCGAGGCTCGGGGCATGTCAATGCAATCGTCGTTATCCTTAATTCAAACCCCGCAGAAATCGTCCTCGGAATTGCCGGAGCAGAGGTAGTATCCCGTAAGGTTGAAGAGCTGGATGGTACGCAGCAATTCGCTCAGGCTCAGGCTAAAGTCGCCGTCTTCGTAGTCCGCGCTGTGCGGGTCGCAGGTGACCACCTCGCCGGTGGGATCGAAGCCGTCTTCGGTCCCATCGTTGCAGCCGAAGCTACCCGCATTGTAAAGCTGGATGACGCGCAGCACTTCGGACAGGTCAAAGATGAAGTCTGCGTTGGTGTCGCCGCTGTGTTCAAGGCGGGACACTTCGCGCGAGTCGCCTGCACTGCCGTCGAAGGGGGCCTCGAACGCGCCCATGTCGTATTCGGAACCATCGCCGCTGATTGCGCCAAAGCCGTCGCCATCGAAGCCGCGCGCGTTGCCAACATGGTCGCCGGGTTCGTTGCCGTTGGGCAGCGACGCAGCCTCGCCACCGGTGTCGATGGCGGGCGAGCCGGGCTTCAGCCCGTATTGCTCATTCGCCTCGCTCACAAAGCGCGGGTCCCCGGCAAGGTTGCCGACCCCCGGCGTTATCGTCCCCTCGGTCAACGAGTATTCCACCGGGCCGGGGCTTACGTCGAGGTTGTCTATCAGCACGCCGGTCGAGTTGGCGAAGATGCAGTTGCGCACGCGCGGCTGGCTTTGCCCCTGGTTGTACAACACCGCCCCGCGCGCAAATGCGCCGTTGCCGGAGAAGGTGTTGGCAAGGAAGAAGGGCGAACATTCCTGGCTGTCCACCGCGCCGCCGTGCACGTCGGACTGGTTCAGGCTGAACACGCAATTGCTGATAGTGGCGTCGGGCGTGTTGACAATCTGCGCCCCGCCACCCAGCAGGCTGGCCCGGTTGCGCCCAAACCAGCAGCCGCGCGCGGACAACACCCCGCTGCCCGCCACCGCCATGCCACCGCCCTCGGCGGCTTCGTTCTCGGTGAAACGGCAACCGACCATATACACCGCCGCCCCCGTGCCGAAGTACGCGCCGCCACCCTTGCCGCCGGTGGTGTTGCGATAGAACAGGTTGTAGGTCATGCGTACGGTGGCGTTCGACGCGGATACGCCCGCGCCGTTGATGTCAGCGCTGTTCTCGCGGAACACGCAGCCCAGCAGGGTGATGTCTGCCCCGCCCACCGCCAGCACGCCGCCGCCGAAACGCGTGGCGGCGTTGTCACGGAAGATGCAGTTCGATACCGTCATGGTCACGCCATTGGCCAGCAGCCCGCCGCCATCCCCCACGCCGCCGCTGATGGTGAAGCCCTCGATATGCGCGCCATCGGCCCCCACCGCCACATGCTCCGCCGCATCGCCCGCCGCCGCCGTCGAGCCGTCAATCGTAGTTACAAAACGCGTAGGGTCGCGTTCGCTGCGCGCCGTTGCGCCACGCTCGAATCCGCCATACACCGCCACCCCGGCAGCCAATTGCAGCGCACCATTCTCGTTGGTCTCCACGTCGTAACGCCCCCGCGCCACCCACACCTCGGGACGGCCCAACGCCAGCGCAGCGTCCACACCCTCCTGTATCGTGAAGAATGCCGAATCCCAAGTCAGCCCATCGCGCGCCACTTCGCCTTCGCCGTCTGTCAGGTTTTCCTTTCTCACGTATATCACGTCCGTCAAGGGATCAAGATCGCCCTCGACACTACCTTCGCCTTCCGTTACGCCTTCACCTTCGGATAAGCCTTCGCCTTCCGAAATCCCTTCGCCCTCGCTTACTCCCTCAGTGCTGCCTTCCCCTTCAACAACACCCTCTCCCCCACCTTCGACTGCACCCTCACCTTCAACCGTGCCTTCACCCTCGATAACACCCTCGACCACGCCCTCGCCCTCAAGCACACCCTCCGCTTCTATGGCACCTTCCGTTGCACCCTCGCCCTCGACCACCCCCTCAACGGTGCCTTCAACAACGCCCTCTCCTTCTGCGATCCCTTCGGCAAATCCCTCGATCGAGCCTTCGCCGTCCACCGCGCCCTCGCCTTCCACGCCCTTCGGCGCTTCGGCTGCGAATACCCGTGGCGCATCGAGTGCAACGAGCAGGCCCATAAGGACGAGGGGTGTAGCGAGTAGGCGAAGAGGGGACGGGGTATATCGGAAGGGACGCATCGTGCTGGACTCCTTAGGGGCAACATGGGGAACTACATGCGTAGGGTACAGCATTTCCACCGGCAGGCGCAGCCGCGAAACCGTGGATGACATCGAACTGTTCGACACTGAACCGTTAGATTGTAAAGTATTGTAATCAAAGGAGTTATGATTTACGATCCGTTTCGTTGCACGTGCAAC
>JBIKMR010000420.1:0-2544 GCA_044359155.1 Candidatus Hydrogenedentales bacterium
GACAACGTGACGATCGAGGGCGAACTCATCACCCCCATCGCCATGGACAAGGAATTGCGCTTCGCCATCCGCGAAGGCGGACGTACCGTCGGCGCTGGTGTTGTGACAGAGATTATTGAATAATGGTTTGGGCTTTGGCGTGCTGGGCCGTGTACGCATGTTACGGTGTATACCGGAAGCAACGCGGCGGCAAGGCATGATTACTATGCAGGGGTGTAGCACAATGGCTAGTGCAGCGGCCTCCAAAGCCGAAGGTTGGGGGTTCGAGTCCCTCCACCCCTGCCATCTTCTTACTCCGCTGACGCGGTGCGAGGACTAGAATGGCTAAGCAAGCAGTGGCAGTAGAAACCAAGCCGGGCATCTTCCAGCGCGTGCAGGACTTCATTACCGAGGTTCGGCAGGAACTGGACAAGGTGACTTGGCCCACGGTTGAAGACGTCAAGGTCTCCACCCGGGTATGTCTCTACATGCTCGCCGGGATGATCGTGGTCGTGTTCGGCCTGGATCAGGTGTTCAATTTTATCGTGATAAACCTGCTTAAGCTGGCAGGATAAGGGGGCTGGCCGTGGCGGACAAGGCTGCTTCCGTAGAGGAAGTCGAAAACGAAGTCCAGGAAAACCCGGGAGACCTTCTGGTCCGCCCGGTGCCGGACGACGGTGTCAAGCGCCGCTGGTATGCGCTGCATGTGCACTCGGGCCAGGAAGGCGCTGCGTGCGAAATGCTGATGGCGGGTGCGCTGAAACTGGATCCCCCGAACTACATCACCAATGCGCTCGTTCCCATGGAACGCGTGTCGGAGATTCGCGCGGGTGAGAAGAAGGTTTCCAAGCGCAAGTTCTTTCCCGGCTACGTGCTTATCCAGTTGCCGGAACACCCCGAGCGCTACGCTGACCTTTGGCAGCTGATCAAGGAAACGCCCGGCGTTACCGGCTTCATCGGCTCGCGAACTGCCGCCGTGCCGCTCGAAGATTCTGAAGTGATGGCGGTGGTGGAAGTGGCGCGCGGCGAACGCGAACGCCCCAAGCCGAAGGTGGATTTCTCAAAGGGCCAACGCGTGAAGATCAGCGAGGGACCCTTCGCCAACTTCATTGGAAGCGTGGACGAAATCAACGCCGAGTCCGGCACGATGAAGATCATGGTGGAAATATTCGAACGCCTCACCAGCATCGAAGTGGAATTTTGGCAGGTCGAGACGATCTGAGTAGTCAATACACGCGGCCGCATAACCGGCCCCGACGGAGGATGGAACAATGGCAGCACCCGCGAAGGGCGCGCCCGCCAAGGGCGGCAAGGGCGGCGGCAAAAAGGCCGTAATCAAGTTGCAGGTAAACGCCGGCGCGGCAAACCCCGCCCCCCCCGTGGGCCCGGCGTTGGGCCAGCACGGCGTGAACATCATGGACTTCTGCAACCAGTTCAACGAGCGCACGAAGGAACAGGCTGGCCTGAAGATTCCCGTTGTGATCTTTGTGAACGAGGACCGCAGCTTCACGTTCATCACAAAGACCCCTCCCGCCCCCGTGCTCTTGAAGAAGGCCGCCAAGCTGGCCTCGGCTTCTCCCGAGCCCAACAAGACCAAGGTGGGTTCCGTGACCGCTGCCCAGGTGGAAGAGATTGCCGCGCTGAAAATGCCCGACCTCAACGCCGGCAGCTTGGCCACCGCCATCAGCATGATCAAGGGCACCGCCCGCAGCATGGGTATCACCATCGACGGCTAAAGTCGCCCGTATAGATTTTACTGTTCTTGGCCCCCTCGATTCCGGGGCGGCCATGCACACATAAACAACGGCCCCCGGGCCATCAACTGTGGAAGGGCTCGCGCCCGCTTGCACCACGGGAGAACATGACATGCGTTCTTTTTCCAAGCGTCGTACCACCATCAATGAGAAGCTCGAGCGCAACCGCGTCTACGCACTGAGCGACGCCACCAGCCTGGTGAAGCAATGCGCCACCGCCAAGTTCGACGAGACCATCGAGCTCGCGTTCCTCTTGGGCGTAGACCCCCGCCATGCGGACCAGATGGTGCGCGGCAGTGTTGCCCTTCCCCACGGCACCGGCAAGGACATGCGCGTTATCGTGTTCTGCAAGCAGGACAGCCAGATTGAAGCCGCCAAGGCCGCCGGTGCAGAAGAAGTCGGCTCCGACGATCTCCTCGCGAAGGTGCAGGGCGGCTGGACCAACTTCGACGCGTGCGTGGCCGCACCCGACATGATGGCCCTCGTCGGTCGCCTCGGTAAGATCCTCGGCCCGCGCGGCCTCATGCCCAGCCCCAAGGCAGGCACCGTTACCGCAGACGTCGGTGGCGCAGTCACCGATATCAAGAAGGGCAAGATCGAATTCCGCGTGGACAAGAACGCCAACATCCACGTGCCCGTGGGCAAGGCCTCGTTCGACGTCGCCAAGCTTCAGGAAAACGCCGAATCCATCATCACCGCGATTGTGAAGGCGAAGCCTTCCGCCTGCAAAGGCACCTACCTGAAGTCCTGCACCATGAGCAGCACCATGGGCCCCGGCTTCAAGATGGACCCCAGCTCTCTCATCGCACTT
>JBIKMR010000421.1:0-2536 GCA_044359155.1 Candidatus Hydrogenedentales bacterium
CTCAAGCCGGGTGGCTGCTTCGTGTTTATCGAGCATGTGGCCGCGCCGCAAGGAACCTGGGTGCGGGCGATGCAGAACGTTGTGCAGCCGCTGTGGACGAAGGTGGCCGATGGCTGCCACCCCAACCGCGATACCGGCAGGCTGCCCGGGTTCGAGCGATTCTCGGTCGTCGAACTGGACGAGCGCCACCTGCCCCAAGCCCTGCCTCTAGCGCGGCACCATGTGATTGGGCGGGCGATTAAGTAGCTGCTTAACGGAGACCAGCCATGTCTACTGCAATTCCTGTTATCGACGTATGGATGCAACACCCCACGCGGCGCTTCACGCGCGAGCCGTGGCTGGCGAGCTTGCTGCGGTGGATGGGGACGGACGAAATGCCAGACCTGCCGCTCGATTTTACGCTGGCGGCCATGAACCAAGCGGGCGTGGCGCGGGGGTTGTGCGCTGCGTGGTGCGGGCCGCGTGGCTGGTTGATGGACCATGAGGAAGTCGCGGGTTTCGTGGCGGGGTCGGGCGGGCGGCTTGTGGGCATTGCCTCGGCAGATCTGCACCAGCCCATGCAGGCCGTGCGCGAACTGCGCCGTGCGGTGCGCACGCTCGGCTTCAAGGGGCTGCGCGTGGTGCCGTGGCTATGGAACCTGCCGCCGGACGACCGCAGGTATTACCCGCTCTACGCGGAATGCTGCGAACTGGGGATCCCCTTCTGCACGCAAATTGGCCATACGGGGCCGCTGTGTCCCAGCGAACCGGGCAGGCCCATTCCCTACCTCGACCACGTGCTGCTCGAATTCCCCGAGCTGGTGGTGGTGGGTGGGCACGTGGGGTTTCCCTGGATCAATGAGGTTATCTCGTTGGCGATGAAGTATCCCAACTTCTACATCGACACCTCGGCCTACAAGCTCAACCGGCTGCCGGAAGAGCTGGTGAAATACATGCAGGGCCGCGGTCGAAAGAAGGTGATGTTCGGCACCAACTTCCCCATGATAACCCCCGAGGCCTGCCTCGCCTCGCTAGATTCCCTCGGGCTGGACGACGAGGCCAAGCGGATGTTCCTGCATGAAAATGCCGCGCGGGTGTTTGGGCTTGGCAGCACCGGGAAGGATTAAGCGAAAGCTTCGAAGGTGGGGCGGGGTTGGGAACCGCTGAACTGAATGCGGGGATTTTCGTTGCCCACGGGGTTCTGCGGCAGGCCGAGGGACTCGGGGCCTTTTTCCTGTTGCCCAAAGAAGCGGCCCAAGTTCTGCACGGGGTCGGGGAGCACGGGACGCTCTCGCTGAGCAGCTTTTTCACGGGCCTCGGCGCGTTGGTTTTCCAGCCGCTGGCTACGCGCTTCCTTGTTGTCGTTGAAGCGCTCGCGGGCAAGGTCGAGAATGTCTTCTACATTCGGCACCAAGCGGCGCGCGTTCGACACGCCCTTGTCGATGGTGCTTAGGGCTGCACCGGGGGTGTTGACTGCGCGGTCCTTGGCGGGGTCGCGCTGCACGCGGCGGAATCCGGGGCGTTCGGTTTCCTGGGTGGACTGGCCGGGGCGCAGTTCTCGCGCCGCCGCAACGGTGGCGTCGCGGGCAAGATCGCCCACATCCACGCGCGGGCTGCGCGTGAGACTTGCTGCGCTCTGTCCGATGCTCAGTCCCATGCACCATCTCCACCAGTCGGTGTTTACGCACCGATCTAGTTTTTCTCAGTTACATTATCTGCTAATCTGTGCCTAACGTCAAGCAAATCCTTGGGGGGCGGCGGGTTTCTGCTTTCATGTAACCTTTGTAATTGTATATGCTTGGGTCAGTTTCGGGCATTCCGCCCATGCAGGAGTGGCAGGATGAAATCGCTAATTACCGTGGGGCTGGCGGCTGCGCTGGCGTTTGGCTGGGTGCAGGGCGCGGGCGCGGAGCCGGTGAATATCTATCGCGACACGTGGGGCGTGCCGCATGTGTATGCGGAAACGGCTGTCGGTGCGGCGTATGGCACGGGCTACGCGCAGGCGGAAGACCGTCTGGGCGATATTCACCAGAACATTCGCACGGCGATTGGCCGGATGTCGGAAGCGTTTGGCGAAGACCACCTCGACACGGACTACGCGATGAACCTGGTGGAGAACGCCAAGCGTTGCGAGGCGCATTACCCGAACCTGCCCGAGAACCTGCGCGCTATTCTGGAAAGCTACATTGCGGGCATCCAGGCGTATGAGCGGGAGTTTCCCGACAAGCGCCCTGAATATGCGCTGGACTTGCAGCCATGGCATTGCCTTGCGGTGGGCCGGGCGATGGTGTTGCGCTGGCCACTGGACACGCTGATGGACGACCTGAAGAAGCGCCCCGACGAGCCGCCCTTTGGCTCGAACGCGTTCGCCGTTTCCCCGAAGCGCTCGGCAGCGGGATGTCCGATCCTGCTTACCGATCCCCACCAGGGGTGGGAAAGTCTGGCCCTCTTCTGGGAAGGTCGGGTGCATGGCGGCGAGTTCAACATGAACGGCTTCTTCATTGTGGGTTCGCCGCTGGTTGGGCTGGGGCACAACGAGAATGTGGGCTGGGCGATG
>JBIKMR010000422.1:0-2533 GCA_044359155.1 Candidatus Hydrogenedentales bacterium
GCAGATGGGGAACAGCGCCGCATCGGCGCCACCCCCACCATGTTCCCGGCCTATTTCCAGGTGGATGACTTCGAGACCAATGGCTTCATCGGCGGCTGGGCAGACCTTGCCCCCGACGATATCTCCGCCATTTCCTGGCTCTACCCCCAAGGCAGCCAAGCGAACTTCTTCTCGCTCGAACAGGAAGCCCGCACGCAGACCCGCCCCGGCTCCAACCTTCCATCGTCCCCCATATCAGGGGGCCATGTGGTGGCTTGGGCCGATGCAGACAACGACCCCACCACGTCCCGCGTGCCCCTCTTCAACACCATGACCGGCCTCTACATCAACCCCAAAGACGAGGGCTTGTGGGGCCGCTTTGAAATGATCGGCATCTGGAAGCAGCTCGAAATCCCCGGCACCGCCGGCGTGCTGTTCAACCCCAGCTACACCATTAGCCTCAACCCCTTCAATGGCACCGGTCTCGAACGCCAGGCGCTAGGCGATTTCTTCGTCGGCAGCACGCCCGATTTCTTCGACAGCATCTCCGGCGAAACTGGACTGGGTACTACCGTGGGTGGCGCTGGCGGCACCAAGGAATACGACACCAGCTTCCCCTCCGAGGTCTATCAGGAAATACAGAATATCTCCGATGTCAGCAATAAAGACGCAGGCACACCGCTGCTGTGGGATTTCGCCCGCAACCAGTTCATCAGCCAGGATTCCGGCAAGACCATAGCCCAGCTAATCCCGGCGGGCCGCCCCATGTTTGGAGACGCAAACGACGTGTGCCCCCTCAACATCATCTCTGGCACTGGCACCGATACTGGCACAGACACGGGCGGCCTCACCGGCGCAACCATTGCCGGGGGCGCTGGCGGCGCCGGCACGGGCGGCCTCATGGCGCGCGGCTCGAACCTGCTGCGCAGCTTCCGCGACAACATCCTGCTGAACAACTCGATTGGCACCGCCATGGTCCACGCCTACTACCAGTCCGCACCCACCATGGCCAAGGCCCTGTTGCACTACTCTGAAGCCATCGCCCCCCTGCGCCAAGCTATCAGCGCCCTCTACTGGATGCTGCTCAATGGCCCCGTGGCTGTTGCCCTGCTGGCAGGCACGGTGTTGGGCGGCCTCGCCTTCCGTCGCTATCGCCGCGCATCGGCCACCCTGTTGTTACTGGTGGCGCTGTCCCTCGCGGGCGTGGCCTCCGCCCAAGTGCGCTACGTCACCAATAAGTCCATGGTTGGCAAGTCCACACTGATCGTCAAGGGCGTGGTCATTACCGAGTCCGCCCGCTGGGCAGCCGGTGGCCGCATCTACACCGACCTCAGCCTTGAAGTGACCGATGTTGTAAAGTCCCCACCGCCCCCCGTGGAAGAAGGCGAAGACGAAGCGGAAGCCAAAGCCGAGGGCGAAGAAGAAACGCCGCCCCCCTTCGTGGCTGATGGCGACATCGTGAACTACTCGGTGGTCGGTGGCCAGATTGGCACCATCCGCCAAGTGGCCAGCCCCATCCCCACCTTCGACGAGGGCGACTCGGTCGTGCTCTACTTCGTTTGGAAGAACGAGAAGTGGGTCGTGCTCAACGGCGAACGCGGCAAGGTAGACGTGGTCACCGAGGCAGGTAAGGAATACGTGACCAGCGGTTCCGCGCTTGCGGAACTGGGCCTGCTTGAGGTGAAGAAGCAGCCCGTGTCCGACGCCACCGAAAGCGCCGGCCCCGAGGGCGGCACCAAGATTGAAGCGGCAGACTACCTCGACTACCTGCGCGGCCTTGCCGCCAACGAGTAGCAATCTGATTTTCCTCTTGCGCCCCGTGCATGGTTCCACCTGCGCGGGGCGCAAGTGCTTTAATCCGTGTTGCCCAATCGGCTACACTTCTACCCGGCTGGAAACCAGAGTCGCGGGAGGAACGCATGGGGGGACAACGTCAACCCATGCCAAGTGGCAAGCGTTAACTCTCGTGGGCTGGAACTCTTTTAGTCACAATGGTTTGTTCACTCCTGCCCAAAGGTATCGCCCGCCACGCTGGGCCGTCTGTACGGTCCCAATAGCGCAATGCCCAAGGCTGGATTCGGGGTCTCATGCTGCGCAGTATTTTGATACGCCAGACATTCGTATGGATTGATCTCGCGCTTGCCGTGATTTTCATCGGCACCGCTGGCTTGGTCATCTATACCTTACTTCAGCCCACCACGGTCACCCTGTCTGACCAGTTGGCCGGTTTGGAACTCGAAACTGCTACCCCCGCGCAACTCGCCAAGGTGGGCCCCCGCTTTGATTACGACGGCCTTATCAAGAGCGGCCTCTTTGGCGATGCGGGCAGCGATGTTCCCCCTCCCCCCCCTCCGCCTCCGCCCGTTGAAGAAGGTCCCGTAACCGAGACCGAACTCAATCTGCGTCTCATCGGTACCACCGATCTGACGGACGAACGCTTTGAAAGCGCGGTCATCCAAGAAGGTGACCAACAGACCACGGCGGCGGTGTACAAGGTGGGCGACAAGATTATGGACAACGTCACCCTTGTCGAGGTGGGCGACCGCGAGGCGTT
>JBIKMR010000423.1:0-2531 GCA_044359155.1 Candidatus Hydrogenedentales bacterium
ACCATGCGCATCGCCATGGGCTCCGTGCGCCGCGGCGGCTTCCGCTGCCAGCCGTTCCTGCTCGGCAATGCCTGCAAGCACCATCTGGCGGTCGGCGGAATCCGGCACAGACACATCCACATCCTGGCTGTGCTGAAGTGCGCGGATGTAGGCAATGATGGCCCAGCGATCCTCGGGTGCCACGCGCGCGGCGTAGCTGTACATGCGGCCAAAGCCGTTGGTGATCACGTCGAAGTAGTAACCGTCGTTCGCTTCACGCAGGCGGTCTACATGGAAAGAGGCAGCCGCCGGGAAACCGCGCTGTACGATGATGCCACCACCTTCGCCGGTGTAGCCGTGGCAGGTGGAGCAGCTGATGTTGAAGCGCTCGCGCCCACGAGCGAGGAGCTCTGGGGTGATCTTCTCGAAGTAGTTGGTGGGCATTTCCGCACCATCAACCTTGCCGGTGAAGAAGGCAGCATCGGTCTTGGAGGGAACGGTGGTTTCTCCCGAGAGGCCATCGTACAGGGGGTGGACCCATTCACGGCGAGCGCCGTCGTAGGCAAAGGTGCCTTCGACCGGCATGCGCATGGACATGCCATTGGCGAAGAATTCATTCTTGCCATAGGGCTTGTTGCGCGCCTGGTCCCACATGTCCGGGTGACAACCGGCGAGGGCCATGACCGCGAGCACGGCAGCGGCGGTGAAGCCGGGCCGGAGCGCGCGTTGGTATGTCTTGTTGAACGCCATGGATTGGTCCTTGTATATCCGTTACCGCAGCTGCGGCCTTGGTCTAGTAGGTGACTTCCGAAACTTCGACAGGCTTCTGATTCTGGAGGAAGTCGCGCGTGGAGTTCTTGTCAAACTGCGCGTCATCTGCCTCAATGCAGAGGAAGAACCCATCGATGCTGGCCCGCTCAAAACGCTTGGCGCTGAATATCGGGTGGTTCAGGCGAGGCAGGCCGTTCATGGCCCACATGCCAAAGAAGGCACCAAAGGAGCCGAAGAGGATCGTCATTTCAAACGTGACTGGCATGAAGGAGGGCCAGCTGAAGGCAGGCTTCCCACCAATGTCGTAGGGATAGTGCATCACCATGGCGATGACCTGAAGCATGAACCCGGTAAAGGCGCCGGTGATGCCGCAGATGAATACCAGCGGGGCAACGTAGGTCTTGTTGAAACCGATGGCCTCGGACAACCCATGGACCGGGAACGGTGTATAGCAATCCATCGAGCGATATCCCGCCTTGTAGGCGTGCTCGGCGGCGTGCAACAGATCGTCTGGTGTGTCGAACTCAGCAACCAACCCGAAAAGCTTGGGGGCTTCGTCGTGGTGGTCGTGGCCGTGTGCGTGATCGGACATGTGTCTCTCTCCCGCGCGCTTAGCGGATTTGGCCGCGGTTTAACTGGTCCTGCTGCAAGTTCAACTCGAAGATTGTAATCATCGGGAGGAAGCGTGCGAACAGGCAGAACATCGTGATGAAAAGTCCCATGGAACCGCAGAAGGCTGCCCAGTCAAAGATGGTGCCTGCATACGTGTCCCAAGAGGAGGGCAGATAATCGCGGGTAAGGCTGGTGACGACGATCACGTAGCGCTCGAGCCACATGCCAATACCCACGATGATGGTAAGGATGAACAGCGGAATGGGCGTGGTGCGCATCCACTTGAACCACAGGAACTGCGGGCAGAGGCCATTGCAGAAGATAAGCGCCCAGTACGACCAGCCGGTGGGGCCGAACATACGGTTGTACATCATGAAGCGCTCATAGTCGCTGCCGCTGTACCACGCGAAGAAGAGCTCGGTGAGGTAGCCATAGAACACCACCAAGCCGGTGGCCAACATGACCTTGGACATGTTGTCCAGGTGGCGCAGGGTGATGAAGTCTTCCAGCTTGAAGATAACGCGCACGGGGATCAGCACGGTGAGCACCATGGCGAAACCGGCGTAGATGGCGCCCGCCACGAAGTAAGGCGGGAAGATGGTGGTGTGCCAACCGGGAACCAAGCTCACGGCGAAGTCGAACGACACGATGGTATGCACGGACACCACGAGCGGTGCAGACATGCCGCCAAGAAGCAGGTATGCCATTTCATAGCGGTACCAATGCTTGGCCGAGCCGCGCCAGCCCATGGCGAAGATGCCATAAATCTTCTGGGTGAGGCCACTGGAACGATCGCGTAGGGTGGCCAAGTCGGGCACCAAACCGGTGAACCAGAAAAGAAGCGAAACGGTGAAGTAGGTCGAGATGGCGAACACGTCCCAAAGCAGCGGGCTGCGGAACTGGGGCCACAGCGCCATGCTGTTGGGATAGGGCAGGATGAAGAACACGGCCCAAGGACGACCCAAGTGGAGAATGGGGAACAGGCCCGCGCACATCACCGCGAAGAGCGTCATCGCCTCGGCAGATCGGTTGATTGCCGTGCGCCAATCCTGGTGGAACAGCAGCAGAATGGCGGAGATGAGCGTACCGGCGTGGCCGATACCAATCCACCAAACGAGGTTGATGATGGCGAAGCCCCAGCCAACGGGGTTGTTGATACCCCAAAGGCC
>JBIKMR010000424.1:0-2513 GCA_044359155.1 Candidatus Hydrogenedentales bacterium
GTTCTCTTCCACTATGCGGCGCATCTGGTCGAGCGCCTCTTCGGCGTGGCGTTCCGATTCTTCGGGGTCCGACGTGGGCGCATGGGGCGATGGAGCCAGCAGGGCGGGCTTGACCAGCGCGCCGAAGGGTTCCTGAAACCACGAGGTGAACCCTGCCGCGACTGCGCCCAGCGTGTCACCGTGGTATCCGTTTTCCAGCGCGACGAAGCGGGTGCGCTGGGGCTCGTCTCGATAGCGCCAATGTTGCACGGCCATCTTGAGCGCAGCCTCGGTGGCGCTGCTACCGTCTGCCGCAAAGTAGACCCGGTTGAGATCGCCGGGCGTCATGCGGGCGATGCGCTCGGCCAGGTGTACGGCGGGCGTGTTGGTCATGCCGCCTAGGATGCAATGTTGCAGAGTAGCGGCTTGCCGCTGGATAGCCTCGACAATGCGCGGCTGGCTGTGCCCTAGCGACACGCACCACCACGACGCGATGCCGTCGAGCAGGGCGTTGCCCTCGGAGTCGTAGAGGTACACCCCCTCGGCGCGCTCGATGCTGCAATGCGGTTGGCGCATGTAGGTGGCGGCATCGGTGTAGGGGTGCCAGAGGTGGCGGTGGTCGAGTTCTTCGAGGGTAGGGTGCATGGGACTTTCCGGAAGAATGGGACGGATGGGACCGATGGGAGAAGACTATGCGATGACTTCGAGAAGGAGGTCTATTCCGGTGATTTGCTGGGCAAGTTGCTCCCAGTCCCGGGTGGGTTGGTGTTTCAGCACCCCCAGGTTTTCTGTGCGCCCGAGGCGGCAGACGGTGTCGGGGTTGTCCTGCTCGATTGCCGCGTCGGCCACAGGTACGGGTTGGGTAAAGAGCACGCCCGGCACCGTGACCTGCGCGGCGGCCAGTTCGCTGAGGGTGAGCAGGCTGTGGTTGATGGTGCCCAGCCCGGTGCGGGCAACAACAAGCGCGGGGCAATCGAGCGCGACGATGAGGTTGAGCATGGCATGGTCTTCGTCGAGCGGGGCAAGCAGCCCGCCCGCGCCCTCGATGAGAAGCACCTCGAATTGTTCAAGCAGGGCATGAGCGCATTCCGCGATGTGCTCCATGTCGGGGTACCCACCTGCGAGCCTCCCGGCAAGATGCGGAGAGCAGGCAGGCTCGTAGCAATAGGGAGCCATGAGGCGGTAAGTGGCCTCGTCCACGTGCAGGCCTGCGGCTTGCAGGTGGACGTCCAAATCCGGCGCACGCCACAGGTCGCCCTCGCGCGTGGCCCCAGTCTGCACAGGTTTCATGGAGGCGGCGTTCACACCGCGCTGGCGCAGGGCAAGGAGCAACGCCCCCGTGGCAATGGTCTTGCCCACGTCGGTGTCGGTGCCGGTGATAAAGAGTGCGCGTTGCATGGCTTAGGCAGGCGATGCGACGCGGGCGGCGCAGCGGGCCACAATCTCGGCGGCGGCGTCGAGCTCGGTCTTGCCGTGGGCGAGAGTGATTGAGAAGCGGATGCGGGCGGTGCCTTCGGGCACGGTGGGCGGGCGGATGCCCGTGGCCACGATGCCTTGCTGCATCAACTCGTTCGCGAAACTCACCGCCGCCAGGTTGTCCCCGATGAAGAGCGGGATGATTTGGGTGTTCGAGGGAGCGGGGTCCACGCCGCGCATCTGGAGCGCATCGAGGAAATGCTGCGAGCGCGACAGCAAGTGCGCGCCAAGATCGGGGAAGCGTTCAATCTTCCGTATCGCTTCGAGTCCTGCGCCCGCAAGCATGGGCGACAGCCCGGTGGAGAAGATGAAGGAGCGCATCTTGTTGATCAGCAGGTCGCGCAGGATGTGGCTGGTGGCGGCGAAACCGCCTGCAGCGCCCATTGCCTTGCTCAGGGTACCGAGGGTCACGTCGGGCAGCACGCCCACTTCGCGGGCCAGCCCGCCGCCCTTGCCAAACACGCCGATGGCGTGGGCCTCGTCCACAATCAGCAACGCCTCGAACTCGTCCGCGATGGCGCGCAGGGCTTCGAGCGGCGCGGTATCGCCGTCCATGCTGAACACGGATTCCGTGAGGATCACCCGGCGGCGATACCCGTCGCAATCGGCCAGCCGCTTGCGCAGGTGGTCGGTGTCGATGTGGCTGTACACCCGCACCTCGGCACGGCTCAGGCGCGCGCCGTCTATCAGGCTGGCGTGGTTCAACGCGTCGGACAGAATCACGTCGCCCTTCGACAGCAGCGCAGGCAGCAGGCCCGCGTTGCACTGGTAGCCTGAAGGAAAGAGCAGCGCGGCTTCGTGCCCGGTAAGGCGGGCTAGCGCGGCTTCGAGCTCTGCATGGATGGGCAGGTTGCCCGCCATCAGGCGCGACGCCCCCGCGCCGGTGCCATACTCGCGCGCGGCACGGGCAGCCGCTTCGGCCAAGTCCGGGTCGCGGCTCATGTTAAGGTAATCGTTGGTAGAAAAATTCAGCAGCGTGCGGCCGCTCACGTCAATCTTGCCGCCCGCAGCCGGGGTCTCGCGCAATTGCCGCCAAAGGCCCGCGCGCTGAATCTCGG
>JBIKMR010000166.1:0-9382 GCA_044359155.1 Candidatus Hydrogenedentales bacterium
GAAACGATGGCAGGAATGGTTTCACAAGGACTTTCGTTCGTTCGCGGGAAAAGAATCGCACCTGCCCTTCGATCAGCATTTCATGCGCGCACTGGTGGCGCCGCGTCCTGTCTTGAGTACCGATGGTACGGAAGACCATTGGGCCAACCCCTTGGGTACACAGATGAATTTTCTTGCGGCGCAGCCTGTGTTTGACGTCCTTGGCGTGCCCGAGAATAACGCCATGTATTTTCGACCCGGCGGGCATGACCACAACGATATAGATTTTCAGGCCTTGCTCGATTTCGCCGATTGGCATTTCTTCGGCAAGAAATCAAGTCGTCAGTTCAATGGCCTACCCTTTCCGGACAGCAAGCTGGATGTGGATTGGGCACCTATCAAGTAGGCAACCGGGGCGTGGGCCTTACTTGTCCGATCTAGCGGCGGGCAGTATGCGTGCTTCCGAGCGGTATAGGATAGCCATGAAACCGAGCGAGAAACCTGTCAGCACGTGCCATATGCCGTGCCCTTGATACCAGTCGTCGGGGCTGGTGAATCGCTTTGCATTGGTCAGGTTCCAGATGGTGAAGGCGACGGCGAAGGAAAGTGCAGACAAGATGTACCAGCGATGCTGCATGCTGTAGCGACGCATAACGAAATCTATACAGACAGAGGTGACGACGGTGCCAATCAATCCCGTCATGATCTGTATATCGCTGAATATCAGGATATCGCTGAATCGGCCTCGGCCATGGAGTTCGACGAGCGAATAGGTGACGAGCATGGCGACCGCGACAAGCAATGGCCAAGTGGGAAGACGTATATCTCTGAGCGAAATCTCGGGAACCCAGCGTCCCCAGTGCAGGGCAATCATCGCGACGAGGCTGCCGAACATGGCGTAAACATCCGACGAGACGCCAATGCCCGTGAGGGACGCATGCATGAACGCGCTGCCATAGCCGAGCAGGACGCAACAGAACCCGAAGTACGCCATGAGTGCGGGCCGGCGCACGGCGTATGGGTCGGCCGGGGTGGTATTGCGGCGAAAGTCGTAGAGCGCATACGCCAAGATGTACACCCCAACGAACACAAAGCCGAGATTGCTCCATGTATTGGAGGGAGTACGGAAGACGCTGTTCGGGTGAATGCGCTCCGCGAAGTGCGTCTCGTTTCCGGTAGGCCACTGCTGCGCGCCATCGCTTCCTAGCCAGTGCAACCAGACGTTTGCGTCGCGATAAGCGTAGTAGAAGACGACCCACGAAAGCATGATGAACGCGAAGGCTCCCAAAGCGAGCCCATGTACCCAGAGCGGGGCATCGCGAAGCCTGTTCCTGCGAGTAACCAAATCTGACACGTACAGTCTCCCTTGATAAAGAACACGGCGGTGAGACTGGATTCGCCTACGTTTAGGTTTCAAGGCACGCAAGGTTGCTTCAAGGCGATCTGGGCTGCGGAGAATCAGTAAGGTGCCCCGAGATTCATGGGGACTCGTCGCAACAGCCGTGGCGTTAGGGTCAATTGTACTTGGCCTGGAGTGATAACTCGCTCCAATTCCGAATCGCTGATTCGGGAATGGGATTATCGTCGGTGAATGCCCGCATCAGGTCCATTGGCTCGACTTCATCGTACTCAGGTTCTTGTCCAGCCGACACTCCGCTTGGATCGTCATGCAGTCTCAAGTGCTTGCGAAGGAACTCGTAGACAGCGCGGCGTTTGCTCAGACCGTAGTCGTGTTTCTCGTCAGGAAGATGCACGTTTTCTACGCTAGACTCCGCGCCATAGAGGTTATACACACGTAGAATAAATGGATATTCATGCACGGGGACCGTGCGTGTCCAGTCGTCGCCGATCGAAACGACCAGTTGGGGTCGTGGTGCAGCAAGCGCTGCGATCTCCGCGTTGTTCGTAGCGTAGCCTGAACCACGATGAATCGGAAGCCCGCTCTCACACGCGCACCCGCCATAGACCCACGAGGACACCATGACCACGGGAGCGCTTACGGATATCCGCTCATCAATCGCGGTACAAAGAAACGTCTGCGTTCCACCTCCGGAGGCCCCCGTCATCGCTACACGCTCGGGATCGGCTTCAGGAAGCGACAACGCAAAATCCAGCACGCGTATGCTATTCCATAGCTGAAGACGCAATGCCTCGTGATGCTCGTGTTGAAGTTGGCTTGATTCGCCACGCCCGACCATGTCGTACGCGATTACAATAGCCCCCATTCGGGCAAGGTTGGCTGCCAGTATCTGTGTGTTCGGGTTAAACCGGCCATCAGGAAAATGTCCTTGGGCAAGCAGCACCACGGGTGCGCGACGGGTGGCAGCGGCTAACGCGGGGATATAAAGGTTTGCGGGAAGGAAGAAACCGGGCGTCGTTTCGAGAGTGACGTTCTCTACACTGAAGCCCTCGCGAACCCTATGGCTGTGCCTTACCGGGTGCATTGGTGTGCGCTCCGGCAACGGCTCCAGGCGGGCCGCTCGCAAGATACCCCGGCGCAGAACCTCCGACCTGTGTTCCCATTCAGCGCGACTTTTCTGATATTGGGCGAGTCGGCCGAGGTTGGAGTCTCCTTTCTCATACGTTACTTCCAGCGCATACAGAGCACCTGCGGACAAGGCGGCAGAACAGACCGCTATGAGAAGCCCTGGGATGGCCGTCCACCAGGCTGGATAGCGATTGACAACGAGTGCCAATGAGCCACAGAGCGCGGCCAACAACGCATATGCGCAGAGAACCCAGGCAAATCCAGAGGGAAATTCCTTTAGCCCATAGGACACCAAAGACTCGTGCTCGACGATGCTAAGAATTGCAGCACCCACTGCGAGGCCGGACAGTACATCAAGCACGATTATCAGCTTGTAAACGTTGCGCATCTTGGACGGGAGACTCCTTCGATTAATGTGGAGACAATAATCCAATTCGAGAGGCGGTGCGAACTGCTCTGCCTGCAAGTATCTGCTGGGCTTGAAAGGCCAACCGCTCTAGCGTGCAGTCAACGATCAATTGGGGAAGGCCGATGGGTAATTATCAGCTTCGTGTCTTTCCAGAATTCATTACGTCAGCCAGAAAATCCTTCGCATCAGCCCGCAGGCGTTGCAAAGATTAGAGCTATTGAGGCTTCCTCGGACAGCCATCTTTAAGTCCGTGTTTCACCAGCCTTTTCCAACAGGCCACCAAGCTGGGTTGGATTGTCGCGATGCCTCATACCCAGTATCTCCATTTCAAGATTGCCTTGCAGGGACGGGGGTGGTATCGTAGGGGTTCGGCGGACCCGGGGGGAGCCAGCAGTCCGATGCCGCCAGACGTGCCTCATGGAGGTGCGGGGGGCAGTTGTGTCCGCCCGTGGCCTCAAGAAAGGCAGGTAGTTAATGGCAACCTATTCATCGTTCACCGTGGTGCCGTGTCTCCCGGAACGCATTAGCGCGCTGCTGGACATTGCGAACAATGTCTGGTGGTGTTGGGAACCGGAAGCGGTGGAGCTGTTCATCCGCATTGACCGGAAGCTGTGGACGGAAACGCA
The DNA here is from genome assembly GCA_044359155.1 of Candidatus Hydrogenedentales bacterium. GTDB lineage: Bacteria > Hydrogenedentota > Hydrogenedentia > Hydrogenedentales > JAEUWI01 > WGMK01. The sequence continues at coordinate 3,503 of JBIKMR010000166.1, forward strand.
GCAGAATCCCCGGCTGTTGCTGGGCAAGGTGAGCCAGACCCGGCTCGAAGAACTTTCCAAGGACGATAGCTTCCTTGCCCACATGGAACGCGTGGTGGCGAAGAAGAAGGAATACTGCGCGAAAGACCATTGGTTTGAGCGCAACCCGCGCGCACCGAAGAACTTCCTTGTAGCCTACATGTCTGCCGAGTTTGGCCTGCACGAGAGCGTGAAGCTGTATTCGGGCGGCCTGGGCGTGTTGGCGGGGGACCACCTGAAGGCGGCGAGCGACCACGCCCTGCCGCTGATTGGCGTGGGCCTGCTTTATCGCGAGGGCTATTTCAGCCAGTACCTGAACGTGGACGGCTGGCAGCAGGAGAAGTACCCCCAGAACGACTTCTACAACATGCCTATGGAGAAGGTGTTGCAGGCGGATGGCACCCCGCTGGTGATCAACGTGGAATATCCGGGGCGCGACGTGAAGGCGTGGGTGTGGAAGATTCAGGTGGGGCGGGTGCCGTTGTATGTGCTGGACTCGGACCACGAGGACAACAATCCGGCAGACCGCACGATTACGGACAAGCTCTACGGCGGCGACCACGAATCGCGTGTGCGGCAGGAAATCATGCTGGGCATGGGCGGCGTTATCATGCTGCACAAGATGGGGCTGCACCCTTCGCTCTACCACATGAACGAGGGCCACTCTGCGTTCATGGTGTTGCAGCGCATCAAGGACGTGATGCGCGATGAGGGGCTGTCCTTCAAAGAGTCGGTGGAAGCGGTGAAGGCGGCGAGCTTCTTTACCACCCACACACCGGTGCCTGCAGGCAACGACAGTTTCGACCCCACGCTGATCCAGCGGTACTTCTCGAAATACTGCCAAGACGTGGGCATATCGATGGAGCAGCTGCTTTCGCTTGGCCGCGAGGTGCCGAACGACCCGGACGAGAAATTCTGCATGACGGTGCTGGCGCTGAAGCTGGCGGCGGGCGCCAACGGCGTGAGCAAGCTGCACGGCGAAGTGGCCCGCGAGATGTGGCAGAAGACCTGGCCCGAAGTGCCGATTGACGAGATACCCATCACCTCGATTACCAACGGCGTGCATGGTCCCTCGTGGATTGCGCACGAGGTGGGCACGCTTTACACGCGCTACCTCGGCCCCGGCTGGATGAGCAGCCCCGACGACCAGGGCATCTGGGATCGCGTAGACGAAATACCCGATGCGGAACTCTGGCGCACGCACGAACGTCGGCGCGAGCGCTTGGTCGAGTTTGCACGCAAGCGCCTGTACGACCAGTACAAGGCGCGGAATTCGCCGAGCCATGAGTTGAAGGTGTGCCTGGAAGTGCTGGACCCCGAGGCGCTGACGATAGGCTTTGCCCGTCGCTTTGCCACTTACAAGCGCGGCGCGCTGTTCTTGCGCGACAAGGAACGCATCAAGCGCATCATCATGAACGCGCAGCGCCCGGTGCAGTTCATCATTGCCGGCAAGGCCCACCCGGCGGACAACGCGGGCAAACAGATCATCCGCGAGATTCGGCACTTTGCCCGAGAGGCGGACGTGCGCGCGAGCCTGATCTATATCGAAGACTACGACATGAACGTGGCGCGCTACATGGTGCAGGGCGTGGATTGCTGGTTGAACACGCCGCGCCGCCCCATGGAAGCCAGCGGCACCAGCGGCATGAAGTCCGCCATCAACGGCGGGCTGAACATCTCGGTGTTGGATGGCTGGTGGTGCGAGGCGGTGGAGCTGGGGCTGAACGGCTGGAGCATTGGGCAGGGCGAATCCTACTCGTCGCCCGAGGACCAGGACGCCGTCGAGAGCGAGGCGTTGTACGACATCCTCGAGCACGAGGTGGCACCGTTGTTCTACGACCGCCCGTCGTCCGATGGCCTGCCGCGCAACTGGATAGCCCGGATGAAGACGGCTATCCGCACCTGCGCGCCGGTGTTCAACACGTATCGCATGGTGCAGGAATACTCGGACCGCTTCTATGTGCCGTGCTCTGAGCGCCGCTTCAGCATGATGGCTGACGGTCGCAAGCGCACCGCCGAGCTGGCGCACTGGAAAGAAAATGTGCGCGGCGCGTGGCCGCAGGTTCATATCAAGGATATCGTGGCGGGAGAGACCGAAGGATTGGCCGTGGGCAGCAAGCTGCCCGTGAGCGCCACGATACACTTGGGTTCCTTGCTTCCGGCGGATGTTCGGGTGGAGGTGTACCACGGACCGCTCGGGGCGGATGGCCAAGTACACGCAGGCCGGACCACGGAAATGAAGCTAGCCAAGGACTTGGGCAATGGCGAAGCGCGCTACGACGGCGAGGTGGAATGCACGGTTACCGGCCAGATGGCCTTTGCCGTGCGTTGCATCCCCAGCCACAGCGACCTTTGCAACAAGCACGAAACCGCGTTGATTCGCTGGGGATGAGCACCTAACCATGCCCATCGAACTTTATCTTGGCTTTCTAATGCTCATTGGGGTGGTGATCTTCCTCGCCGTGATTCTGGTTTTTCGGCTTTCCAACCACGATTGGTCGTTCGACGACGAGTGATCGGGGCGGGGAAATCTTGCGGCAGGTTGGGTTTGACTGACTTGCCGCGCATTTGGTATCCTCTTCGACCGTGCTCGCAGAGCGTCCTCGGGGCCTTTTTGTCATGATGCAACTTCGCATTCCGGTAACGGATATAAAGGACGAAGGCTTTCCGGTGGATGGAGCATTCTCGATTGAGGATGTTCGGCCAGCGGATGCGGTTCCGTTGTCGGTCAGCCGAGCGGCCATCAAGGGCCTGCTAACGTTGATGGGCGAGGAGGTGTTGTTTCGGGGGCGGATAACGGGCGCATTCAAGCAGCCCTGCGACCGCTGCCTGGAAGAGATTGAGCTGCCGTTCACGGTTGAATGCACGTGGTTTTTTGAACAGGACACGGGCGAGACCGAGGAACTGGACGACGAGATTTACCGGCTCGACGGCGAGACGGTGGACCTTGGGCGATATGTTTGGGAAGAGTTGGCCCTTTCGTTGCCGCTGCGGTTTGTATGTGACGACAACTTGCCTTGCGCGAACCGGGATCGGTTTCGGGCTTTGGCGGATGACGACGAGGGCGCGCCGGAAGTGGCGAGCCCGTTTGCGAAACTGAAAGACCTGTTCCCCGCAGATGGCGGGGACAAGAACAAGGAGTAAACCGATGCCCGTACCTAAGCGTCGCACCGGTAAGGCCAAGAAGAACATGCGCCGTTCGCACCATGCGCTCGATGCACCGACCACGATCGACAGCCCAGATTCGGGCGAGCGCGTGCTTCCGCACCGCGTCTGTCTGAAGTCTGGCTTCTATAAAGGCCGCCAGGTAATCAAGGTCAAAGACTAACCGCCAACGCTGGCGCGGAGACTTCCCATGCGTATCGCCTTAGACGCCATGGGTACCGACACTGCCCCCGATATTGAAATCGAGGGTGCGGTGGCGGCAAGCCTCGAGTCCGACTACGAGTTCATTCTCGTGGGCGATGAGCCTTTGCTTGCAGCCAAGCTGAAGGCGTATTCCAAAAAGGGCAACATTCGTATCCTCCATGCCGGTGAACGCATCGGCATGGACGAGTCTCCCGTTGCCGCCGTGCGCACCAAGAAAGATTCCTCGCTGATGGTGGCCATGCGCCTCGTCAAGAATGGCGAGGCGGAAGGCGTGGTGTCGGCGGGCAACACGGGCGCGGTGATGGTAGCCGCGCGCACCGTGCTCGGCCCCATTCGAGGTGTTGCGCGTTCCGCCATTTGCCAGGCCCTGCCCACCGCCACCGGTCAGGTGGTGGTGTTGGACCTCGGGGCCAACGTGGACTGCACTGCCCGCCACCTCTGCGAGTTCGCCGAGATGGGCATGGCCTATTCCACCTATGCCCTCGGCGTGCAGAATCCCCGCGTGGGTCTGCTCAACATCGGCGAGGAAGAAGCCAAGGGCACGCAGGTTTCCAAGGAAGTCCATCGCGCCCTCACCGCCGCGCCCCACGTCAACTTCGTCGGCAACATCGAACCCAAAGCCATGTACAACGGTGCCGCCGATGTCGTGGTCTGCGACGGGTTCATTGGCAACGTCATCCTCAAAACCAGCGAGGCAGTGGCCAGCGTGATGGGGCAGTTGCTGCGCGACAAGCTGACCAGCTCGTCGATAAACAAGCTGGGCGCCGTGTTGGCGCGGTCTGCACTGCAAGAAGTGAAGGCCACGGTGGATCCCAACTATCACCCCGGCGCGCCGCTGCTGGGGGTGAATGGCATCGTGATTATCACGCATGGTTCCTGCACGGCGCTCGGCATCAAGAATGCGCTGCTCGGCGCGGGCGTGGCCTATGCCAACAAGCTGAACGACCACATCCGCGAGAACATCGAAGAGCTGCGCGGGGTCGAGGCGCGCATCGCCGAGTCCGCGCCGGAAGAAGCCGCGTCATGAAGTTCCTGCTCTTCCCCGGTCAAGGCAGCCAGAAGCCGGGCATGGGCAAGGATTTCTACGAGCAGTCCCCCGAGGCCCGCGCCCTGCTGGACCAAGCGGCAAGCGCCCTGCCTGCGGACTTTCTCGATACCCTGTTCAACGGCGACGCCGAGGCCGTGGGCCACACGCGCTTTGCGCAGCCCGCCTTGCTCTCGGTGGAGATTGCCATCGTGCGCCACCTGCAAGCGCGCGGCTTTCAGCCTGCCGGATGCGCGGGCCACAGCCTGGGAGAAATCACCGCGCTCGTGGCCGCAGGCGTGGTGGCATTTGAGGACGCGATCCTCTTTGTGCAGGAACGCGCGCGGTTGATGAGCGAAGACGTGCCGCCCGGGGGCATGGCCGCCGTGATGGGGCTCGAGCCGGAAGCGATAGCCGCCGCGTTGCCGCAGGGTGCGCAGGTGGCCAATTACAACAGCCCCGCGCAGACCATCATCAGCGGGTCCATCGAGGCGATGGAAGCGGCGGCCATCACGCTGAAAGAAGCGGGCGCAAAACGGGTGATGCCGCTTGCCGTGTCGGGGCCGTTCCATTCCGAGTACATGCGACCCGCCGCCGAGGCCTTTGCCAAGGTGCTGGCCGATGTTCCCTTCGCCGCGCCGCAATGCACCTTTGTGTCGTCGGTATCCGGGCAAGCTGAAACCGACCCCGCCCGCATCCGGGCCTTGCTGTCCGAACAGCTCTACTCCCCCGTGCGCTGGATTCAGGTGATGGGAGCGGTGTCGCAGCCTTGCATCGAGGTGGGACCGGGCGGCGTGCTGGCCGGGCTGGCCAAGCGCATCGACGGCGCGCCGGAAGTGGCCGCCGTTGCCAGCATCGAAGACGCCGAAGCGCTGCTTACCACAATCCCCGGATAAACAGCAGCACGCCGATGACAAACATCGGCACCCCAATGACTGCGCCGATGATTGTGGCCGTAAGCAAAAAACCCACGAACATGAACACCGCACCCAGCAACAGCGTGACCACAATCCCCACGCCATTCGCTACCAGCGTGATCAGCTTCCACAACCCAATGAAGGGCCACAGCAGCAGGGGTGTTCGTTTTTGTTCCGGCATGATGTGCTCCAAGTAAAGCCACGATACGCCAAGTGTCCCAAGTGTACGGCGGCCCCGGCACCCACGCAAGCAATGCCACTTGCTACCCGTGGCACAGGGCGTATCGCCCGGCGTGAAGGAAGCGGAGCTTCCAAGGCACAGGCATTGCCAAGCGGAGCTTGGTAACGAGGGTGGGTAGAAGCCACGGAGATTTATTGCACTAAAGTGTGAAGCAGGCCTCGCCGTAATTCTCCTTGACAGAGCGGCTGCTGGCCTTTATTCTATATCGAACGTTCATTATAGAAGGTAGCGTCGCGTGCCCAAGATTGTCGATCACGAAGCCCATAGGTGTGAGCTGCTAAGAGCCTCATTCAAAGTTGCAGCCCGCGTGG
>JBIKMR010000425.1:0-2511 GCA_044359155.1 Candidatus Hydrogenedentales bacterium
CAACTTCTTCAACGAGCGCCCCGACGTGCAATCCGTGGTGCATTGCCACCCGCCGCAGACCAACGCATTCACGATCACCACGGGCAAGAACTGGCTGATGCGCCCGCTGTTCCCCGAGACCATCACTGAGGTGGGCCCCGTGCCCGTGGTGCCCTATGCCCAGCCGCTGACCAAGACCCTGGCCGACAACTTCCTGCCCTTCCTCCCGTATTACAACGCCTTCCTGATGGAGAACCACGGCCTTGTGATCATGAGCCGCCTCGACATCAACTGGACCATGATGAACACCGAGCTGCTCGAGATGACGTCGGTACACATACACATGGCCAAGCTGCACGGCGACATCAAGGAGATCAACCTGCAAGGCCTGCGTGACATGGACAACGTCATGCGCGAACGCAGCCTCCCCTACATGGGCGCACCCGACAAGTACAACTCGCTGGTCGATATCTTCGACATCGCCAAGCAGAAAGAGTTGTGCGCCACCTCGCCGCAGTTGGTGTAGGGCGCGAAGAGGGAATCACGAATTGATGCTGTACAGTGGCGGGGGGCGAGACGCCCGCCGCCACTGCTATTTTCCTCGTTGCTCGATACTCACTGCCCCAACAGTTTCACAAACTCGAACTTCCCGTTCTGCACGGCGTTGCCGCTCATGGTGGTGAGGGTGGTGTCTCCGTTTTCGTCGAAGGACCATCTGCCGAGCGCGCCGTCAAAGTCCTTCGTGGCGGCTACTTGCGCAATGATGGCGGCGCGGTCTTTCTTGCCTGCGCGCGCGATGGCGGCCAGCACCACCTTGGCGGCTTCATACCCGTAGACCGCGAAGCTTTCCGGCTCGGTCTGGAAGCGGGCCTTATACGCTTCGTAGAAGGCCTTGCCCTTGCCGGTGAGCTGCTGCGGCGGCACGCCGCCGAAGGTGACGTAGGTGTTGCCATTCACGTTCCGTTCACCCGCGCCCTCGATGAAGGAGCGCTCGAAGCACGCGTCGGGCACGATCAGCTTCACGTCTTTCAGCCCGCCGCTACGCATGTCTTTGGCCACCTGGCAGCTGCTGGTCTGCACAGTGGCGCCAAGGAAGACAACGTCCGCGCCGACCTGCCGCATCTTGGTGACCAGCGGGCGGAAATTCGACGCGCGCGGATCAATGCCCTCGAACCCCACCACCTCGAGCCCGATGTGAGCGGCGGTGCTTTGAAATATCTTCGCAATGCCTTGGCCGTAGAGCTCGCGGTCGTGCAGGATGAACGCCTTCGTTGCGCCAAGTTCCTTCGCCCATTCCGCTGCCACCCTGCCCTGGATGTCGTCCGCAGGCATGACGCGGAAGAACGAGACCTTGCCCGAGGGACGGTAGACCATGGGCTCGTTGTCTTCCCCCGTGCCGGGCTTGGTAAGCCCCGGCCAGGTATTTGATGGGCTCACCATCACCAGCCCGGCGGCGTTCAGCTTGGGCATGGATATCTTCGCAGCGCCAGAATTGAGCGTGCCGATATACGCCATCACGTCGGGGTCGCGTATGGCCTTGTCCGCATTGGTGGCTTCCATCGCTGGGTCCCAAGTGCCGCGCTCGGGGGATGCATCGTCCCAATCTTCGTAGGCAATGATAAACCCGGCCACGGTTCCGCCCGCCTCGTCGATGGCCATGCGGATGCCGTTCACCGTGCTCTGCGACTGCTGGCTCGAACTCCCCGTGCGCGGCAAGCTGGACACGATGCGGATTGTTTCTTGTGCCCATGCAGCGCTAGGCAACGCGAGGGCCGCCGCAAGCAATATACGGATGGCCTTGTTGGCTTTCATGGAACAGTTACCTCCAGCGGTTATCTTGCCGAAATCACTTTTGGGGAATCTCTTTCGGCCTGATGCGTGCGCACGCGTAACAGGCTGGACACGGTTCACGCCAATGCGCGGTGGTGCTTTTCCACGTATATGTGCAGCACCGCCACGTCTGCGGCGCGCACGCCGGAGATGCGGGTGGCTTGGCCGAAGTTGACGGGGCGGATGGCCTTGAGGCGATCTTTGCTTTCACGCGGCAGGCCGGGCACGGACTCGTAGTCGAAGTCTTCGGGTATCCGTTTGCCTTCGGCCTTGCGGAATTTTTCAATATCCTTGCGCTGGCGATCAAGGTAGCCGGAATACTTTGCGCGTATCTCGACCTGCTCTTTGGCCTCGAAGGAAAGCGCGCTGTCTTCCCCGGTCACCCGGTAGAGCTGCTCGATATCCAAGCCGGGGCGGCGCAGCAGGGTGACTGCGGAGCAGGGTGTTTCCAACGGGGATTCGTCGATGGAGGCCAGCAACGCGTTGACGTCCGCGCTGGGCACAATGGTGACTCCCTCGAGCCTTTTCAACTCTGCGTTGATGCACTCTTCGCGCTGGCGCACGCGCTCGGTGAAGGAATCGCCCAGGAAGCTGTATGGGGCCATGCGCGCGTCGGCGTTGTCGTGTCGCAGGTGCAGGCGATATTCCGCGCGCGAGGTGAACAGGCGATACGGCTCGATGACGCCACGCGTGACGAGGTCG
>JBIKMR010000426.1:0-2506 GCA_044359155.1 Candidatus Hydrogenedentales bacterium
CTGCGCGGAAAATACGCGCGCATGACGGCAGTGCAACCTGATGCAACGGAGATCGATCTGCTAACTGTTCCGGCATGGAACTTCAACTGGCAGCTTGTCTACTACGTGCAACCCGGCACCACTGTGCTGCCTGCCGGGACAATACTGCGCCTTACGGCGGGCTTCGACAACTCCCGCTTCAACCCCTACAACCCAGCACCGCAAAAAGAAGTGCGCCACGGCGCACAGACCACCGACGAAATGATGGAAGGCATCCTGCTCGCGGTAGACCCAAGCGAGAAGCTCAACCTCGTGGTCAACCCCGAACAGCAGCGCGCCGCACTGCGCAAAGCGGATGTGCCCGCCCCAACTCCACTGACCCTGCGCTGACGGTGGGCGGCAGCGCCTAGCGCCGGGCAGGCCCCACGGGGTACGATGCGCGGCATGGCCGATGACTTGTTTGCAAACGCCGCGCAGGAACGAATGCGCAAGGAAGCCCCGCTGGCGCGGCGTGTGGCCCCGCGCAGCATCGACGAGCTGCTGGGGCAGGACCACATCCTTGGGCCGGGCAAGATGTTGCGGCGCGCCATCGAGGCAGACCGCGTCACCTCGTTGCTGCTCTATGGTCCGCCCGGCTGCGGCAAGACCGCCCTCGCGCGTATCATCGCCATGCGCACGCGCAGCGCCTTTGCCCCGCTCAATGCGGTGACCAGCGGTGTAAAGGATCTGCGCGATCTCATCGAACAGGCCAAACAACGGCGCATCCACGAGCAGCGCAAGACCATCCTCTTCGTTGATGAGATACACCGCTTCAACCGCTCGCAACAGGACGCGCTCCTGCCCGATGTTGAGAATGGAAACATCACCCTCGTGGGCGCCACGACGGAGAACCCCTTCTTCAGCGTGGTCGCGCCGCTCTTGTCGCGCTCGCAGATTTTCGAGCTGAAGAAACTCACGGAAGAGAACCTGGTCGCGCTGCTCAAGCGCGCGCTGCAACACCCCGAGCGCGGATTCCCGGAACTGAACATCGAGGCCGAAGAGGCTGCGCTGGAACACATCGCCCGTTACTCCGAGGGCGATGTGCGCCGCGCCATGGGCGCGCTCGAAATTGCCATGCTGACCACGCCGCCCGCTGACGACACGGTGCACATAACGAAGGAGGTCGCGGCGGAGTCCATCCAGCGCAAGCTGATGCACTACGACGGCACGGGTGACGAGCATTACGACGCCGCCAGCGCGATGATAAAAAGTATGCGCGGCAGCAACCCGGATGCCGCGCTGTATTGGATGGCGAGGATGCTCGAGGCGGGCGAGTCCCCCCGCTTCGTGGCGCGCCGTATCGTGATTGCCGCATCCGAAGACGTGGGCAACGCGGACCCCATGGCGCTGGTGCTGGCCAACAGCGCATGGCAGGCCTGCGAATTCATCGGTATGCCCGAGGCGCGCATCATGCTGGCGCAGGCCGCCACTTATGTCGCCTGCGCCCCGAAGAGCAACGCAGCTTACAACGGCGTGAACGCCGCACTGGCTGCAGTGCGCGAGGAGAAATCGCGCGACGTTCCCACCCATTTGCAAGACGGCACCTATAAGGGGGCCAAGCGGCTGGGCCGGGGCGTGGGATACGAGTATGCCCACGACGGGCCAGACGGTTACGTGACCCAGGATTACGGCGTGCCGCGCGGCACCTTTTATCAACCCACCGACCGGGGGCACGAGGCGGCAATCCGCGCCCGGCTCGACGCGTTTGACGCAAGGGATGCCGAGAACGCATCCTGACGCATTGTTTCGTGTTGTCTTGGACCTAATCGGTCCACTGAGGGAGAGTCATCATGCGTATTGTCTTGGTTGCCCTTGTCTTGTTGGTGGGGCTTACTGCCCACGCCGAAGACCATATGCGCAAGACCGCGCTGCCCACGCCGCTGGATATCTACGTGGCTGCGCCCGATGACGCATATCGCTACGAGGTGGTGAGCGAAGAAGCGCGCGAGGACTGGACTTCCTACACGCTCAAGCTGGTATCGCAGCGTTGGCTGACCGAGGCCGAGGTGGACCGCCCGCTCTGGGAACACTGGGTAACTGTGTGCGTTCCCAAGGAAGTGAAGCACCAGACAGCCTTCCTCTTCATTGGCGGCGGGGGCAACGATGGCGAAGCGCCCCGCGTGGCGGGTGGTATCGTGCGCCGCCTTTCGGCGGAGACAGGATCGATCACCGTCGAGCTGGGCCAGATTCCTAACCAGCCGCTTACCTTCACGGACGACGGCAAGGCCCGCAAAGAAGACTCGATGATTGCCTATACATGGGACAAGTTCCTGCGCACGGGCGACACCAAGTGGCCCGCGCGCCTGCCGATGACCAAGGCCGTTGTGCGTTGTATGGACGCGGTCCAGGCCTTTTGCAAAGAGAAGCTGCCCGCGCCGGTCGAGGTGAAGGACTTCGTGGTGGGCGGCGGCTCGAAACGCGGCTGGACCACTTGGACCACGGCGGCGGTGGATACGCGCGTGCGCGCAGTTGTCCCTATCGTTATCGA
>JBIKMR010000167.1:0-9295 GCA_044359155.1 Candidatus Hydrogenedentales bacterium
GGAGCGCTTGGGTTCTTCTTCCGCAGGGGCAGCTTCTTCTTCGACTTCCTCCACCACGGGAGCTTCCTCTTGCTGCGCTTCTTCCTGCTGCTTGGCTGCCTCGCGCTCTGCCTTGCGCTCCTTGCGGGATTTCTTCTCCTCCGCCACGGGTTCTTCTGCCGCCGGTTCCTCGGCTGCGGACTCTTCCACTACCGGCGCTTCAACGGCAGGTGCCTCTTCCTCTACCGGGGGAGCCGCCTCCATTGAGCTCGGTTCAGGCTCATACTCCTTCTGCTTCTCTTTCACCCGGTCCGATACCTCGGGGCCTTCCGGAGCGGGGGCTTCGGGTGCGGGGGCTTCAGCAGACACGCTGATGATCAGCGGCACGGTGCTGCTCAAGGCGGCCACGTTGCCCTCCTTGTCACGAATGGGAACCGGGTTGCCGTCGGAACGGTAGGCGGTAAGGTCGAGCAGGAACTGGCCCTCCGGTGCCTGGAACGGCACCTTCACGCCGAAGGTCCACACGCCGTCGCCCGCTTCGGCGTCGGCCTGCTCGCCACGGTCGTTCAGATCAAAGGTGATGCGCTGGTCTTCCTGCACGACACCCTCGATACCCGACACCACCGTTTGCTTGTCTTTCAGCTTCACCGTAATCAGGGCTTCATCGCCCGGCTTCAGGGCGCTGGGCGAAATACCGGCCTCGATAAACTCCGGCTGGCCAGCAAGCGTGTTGCACCCCTGCCCCGCCAAAGCAACCGCAACGGTCAGTGCGGGCAATAGATAACGCGTCATGGCAAGACACTCCTGTTGTGTCCCTGCGCAGGCGGCTGCGTCCCTGTGTAGACACGCAGGGCCCGGCAAGTAAAGTACAAGCGTAGCCAACGCCCGTGAACCGAGTCAAACGATCCGCGCAGCCCATGCGTCCAACTTTTTGCGGAGCGGGTGGACTGGTCTGTCCCGAAAGACTAAACTCCGCCATCAATGCGCATGGATCAGGGCAACTGGGTGCGCACCGTGGCGGCTGGGTTTTGTGCGCGAGGAGAGCGGTATCGTGAAGAAGTGGCGATCTGTATTGGCTGGCTTGGCGGTGTTGGCCGCAGGCGGCGGCGTATTGGCAGGCATGACCCTCTACGGCCAATCCCGGCATGTCGAGGTTCCGCCCCCCGCAGAAGACTCCCTCCACGTGCGTGCCATGACCGCCCAGCCGGGCGATTACCCCGTAACCCTCCAGGGCTTCGGCACCGTGGCCGCGCTGCGCGAAGTCTCTGTGGCCCCCGAAGTGGCGGGCCGTATCGTCGAGGCGCACCCCGAGTTCAAGTCCGGCGGCTCCGTAAATGAAGGCGACGTGATCATCCGCATCGACCCGAGCCTCTACCAATCCGCCCTCAACGAGGCCGAAGCCGCACTGCGGCAGCAAGAGGCAATGGTCGAACGGCTGCGCAAGGAATGGGAAAACGAGAAGGTGCGCCATGGCGCGCTCGAACAAACCGCAGCCCTGGCCGAGCGCGACTTCGCACGCGCCCAGGAACTCGAACGCAAGGGCGTGGGCAGCAAGGTGGAAGTGGACCGCGCCGAGCGCGGCCAGGTGGAGGCCGCCAGCCAGCGAGACCTACACGCCCGTGACCTCGAAGTTTTCCCCATGCGACTGCGCGAGGCGGAAGCCATGATGGACAGCGTGCGAGCGGGGGCAGACTCCGCCCGCCAAGCGCTGGAACGCACCCACGTCCGAGCGCCCTTCTCCGGCAGCATCAAAACCAAAATGGTGGACCTGGGCCAGGTGGTTGCGGTAGGCACGGCAATCGCCCTGTTGACCGACGACTCAACTCTCGAAATCACCGCCCCAATCGACAGTCGCGAAGTACGCGACTGGATGCGCTTCACGGGCGGAGATGGCAGTGTGGACGATGCATCGCGCTACTCGCAGCTCGAGCAGGTCGATTGCCTTATACGCTGGGCAGAAGAAGACAACGGCGTGTCCTGGGCAGGGCGGCTAGACCGCGTCGTAGGTTACGACGAGGCCATCCGCATGGTGCAGGTAGTGGTCACCCATAAACCCGCCGAACACACCGGTCCCTTCCCCCTGCTGGCAGGCATGTTCTGCCGCGTCGAGATTCCCGGCAAGCCGATGAACGGGGTATACCAACTGCCATCGGAATCCGTGGGCTTCGACAACAGCGCATACAAGGTAGTCGATAACCGCCTCAAGATGATCCAGGTGGACGTGTTGCGCGAGGAGAAAGCCTTTACCTACGTGAGCGCCGGCCTGTCCCCGGGAGACGTAGTAGTGACCACGCGCCTGCTGGACGCGCTCGACAACACGCTGCTCGAAGTGGACCTTGCCGAGGCGTCCGCGCCCGGCGCGGCCCCGGCTTCCTGAAAGCCCCGCCCCCATGAGCATTCTCCGCAGTTTCATCAGCAACCATGTGCTGGCCAGCGTAGTATCCCTGATGCTGCTGGTCTGCGGCTTGATTGCAGGTACCTCCATGCGGCGCGAAAGCCTGCCCGCCATCGAAGAGGGAATCATCCAGGTCTCGGTCGCATACCCCGGCGCGAATCCAAAAGAAGTCGAAGAGGGCATATCGCGCCTCATCGAGCCCCGCCTTGATGGGCTCGAGGGCGTAAAAAGTTACAGCACATTCTCCGGTGATGGCGGGGGCTTTGCCACCGTCGAGATTGCCTATGGCCAGGATCCGCAGGAGCTCAAGGAGCGGGTAGTCGAAGCGATCGACGGAATCACAAATTTCCCGGAAGAGGCACTCGAACCGCGCGTGACCATTGTGAAGCGCGAAGAAGAGGTCATCAATGTGGCGCTCTGGGGCGAAGTGCCCGAGCGCCAAATGAAGGCATGGGCAGAGCAAGTGCGCGCCGAGCTGGTGGCCCTGCCCGAAGTGTCGCTGGCGCAAGTGCTCGACACCCGCACTTACGAAATAAACATTGACGTGTCGCGCAGCAAGCTGCTCGAGCTCGGCATATCCTTGGCCGAAGTAAGCCAGGCCATACAGGGCTCCAGCCTCGACGCATCCACCGGCGTGCTCCGGGCAGAGGGCGAAGAGATAAGCATCCGCGCCGTGGGCCGCCGCTACGAGGGGGAGGAGCTGGAGAAGGTAGTCGTGCGGGCCGCCCCCGACGGCAGCATAACCACCCTCGGGCAAGTGGCTGAGGTGCGCGACGCGTTCGGCGAGCAGGCCGCCTTTGGCTCGTTCAACGGCAAGCCCGCAGTGATGGTCGAGATGTACAAAGCCGAGGGCGAGGACAGCCTTTCGATTAGCGACGCGGTGCGGGCCTATGCAGAGAAGAAACAGGCCACGCTGCCGCCGGGCCTGAACATTACACCGTGCTTTGACGAGTCCGAATTCGTGCGCAATCAGATCAGCCTGCTGCTTGCCAACGCCGTCTCTGGGCTGGCGCTGGTGGTCTTTACGCTGTGGCTTTTCCTCGGCTGGCGTCTCGCCTTCTGGGTCTCGCTCGGCGTGCCCGTGTCGGTCTGTGGCTCCTTGATTCTGCTCTGGGCCACCGGGGCAACCATCAACCAAATCACGCTGATGTCCTTCATTCTCGTACTCGGCATTCTGGTGGACGATGCCATTGTCGTGGGCGAATCCGTCTACCACCACCGCTCGATGGGCAAGTCTTCCCTGCGTGCGGCGGCAGACGGCGTCGGAGAAGTAGGCTGGCCCGTGGTGGCAGCAGTCATGACAACCGTGGTCGCCTTCGTGCCGGGGCGCTGGATACCCGGCTTCCTCGGGCAGATGATGGCGATTGTGCCCGTGGTCGTCATCTCCTGCCTGCTGGTGTCGCTGGTCGAGGCCCTGTTCCTGCTGCCCGCGCACCTCAACAACTTGCCCGACATCAACCGCGAGAAGCGCCCCAAGGGCTGGCGACGCTGGCTGGACCCCCACTACGACGTGAGCGACTGGCTGGATCGCTTCGTGGACCGCTACTACCGCCCAATAATGCCGCGTGTATTGCGCCACCGCTACGTGTCCGCATCGATAGGCTTGGCAATCTTGCTGGCAACCTCGGGGCTTATCACCGGTGGCTTTGTGCGGATCGTGTTCTGGCCCCCTGTGGACGGGGACATCATGGCGGCGGTGGTCGAGTTCCCACCCGGCACCCCTTACGAAACCGTGCGAGATGCCTTGGACCAGACGCGCCTCGGGCTGGAGAGAGTGGCTGCCGAGACAGAGACCCTCTCGGGCGAATCGATCATTGAGAACGTACACGAGCGCATCTTCCAAGGGGCTCCCAACCTCGGGCGCGTGTTTGTGGATTTCATTCCGCCATCGCGGCGCGGCGTGCCGCTAGAGCAGTTGTCCACGGATTGGGAAAAAGCGGTGGGAGACATTCCCGGCGCGGTGTCGCAGCAGTATTACCGCTCCGCCATCGGCGGCGGCGGCCCCCAGATTTCCGTATGGCTTTCTGCGCCCGACATGGACGACCTCCTCGACGCCTCGAAGAAATTGCAAGACAAGCTGCGCACGATACCCGGCGTATCACAGGTGGAAGACGACTTCCGCCCCGGGCGCACCGAGGTACAGGTGGCGCTAAAGCCCGAGGCCGCATCAGTTGGAATTACCATGGCCGCGCTCGCGGCGCACCTGAACGCGGGATACTACGGCGCGGAGGCGCAGCGCCTTCAGCGTGGGCGCGATGAGGTTCGCGTGATGGTGCGTTATCCGCTCGATGAACGCAGGACCTTGGCCGACCTTGAGCGCTCTCGCATTCGCACCCCCGCAGGCAACGAGATACCGTTGAGCGCGGTGGCGGATTTCACGCTGGCACAAGGCTATGCAGACATTCGCGGTTCAAACGGGCAACGGCGCATAGCAGTCTTCGCACGTGCAGACACCGAGATACTCGCGCCGGAAGCCGTGGTGGGCGAGCTCAAGTCATCCGGCTTTCTGGATGGATTGGTGAGCGCTTACCCCAGCATGAACTGGCGAATTCGCGGCGAGGTGGAAGAGCAGGCGCAAACACTGGGCGGCATTCAGAAGGGATTCTTCATCGGCATCTTTGCCATCTATGTCGTCATGGCCATCATCTTTCGGTCCTACGCGCAGCCGTTCATCATCTTGCTGGTGGTGCCCTTCGGGCTCGTGGGTGCGGTCATCGGGCATTTCATCATTGGCATTCCTATCACCATGCTCAGCCTCTTCGGCCTCGTGGCCCTGGCAGGCGTCGTCGTCAACGATGCCATCGTGTTCGTCGAGTGCGTGAACTGGGGCATTGCGCGCGGCGAGAAATTCTACTACTCCCTTGAGCAAGCCGGCGCACGCCGATTCCGCCCCATCCTGCTGACCACCGTGACCACCTTTGCAGGGCTCACGCCGATCATATTGGAGAAAGACCTCGAGGCGCAGATGGTCATTCCCATGTGCGTATCGGTGGCCTTCGGCGTGGTGTTTGCCACCACGGTCACGCTGCTGATCCAGCCCGCCTTCCTCGCCATACTGAACGACTGCCGCCGCGTGGTGTACTATTTGCGCCACGGGATTTGGCCTACGCCTGAGCAGGTAGAACCCGGCGCCGAGCGCAACCGATATGCGGAAGAATTCGGCGAGGAACCAGACGACGAGGAGGGCGCGGCGCTTTCCTCCACCTGAAGGCGCGCGGGGAAGAACGCATGAACCTGGCCATACTCGGAAAACGCATACGCGCCCTGCGCGAGCAGCGCGGCCTCAAGCAGACCGACATCGCCAACGCCTTGCAGGTCAGCCCGCAGGCCGTGTCGAAATGGGAGCGAGGCGAAAACGCGCCGGACATCTCCGTCTGGCTCAACCTCTCGCAACTCCTCGGCGTGAGCTGCGACACCCTCCTCGGGCGCGTCGAGGCGGCGGACACCTTCGAGGCCACCATCTTCTGCACCAGCCTCAACCGCTTTGCCGAACGCTGCAAGCGCAAGGCCCCGCGAGATGTCGCCCTCTGGGCAAACGGCATCTTCTTCACCGTCACCGAGGCCGTGCTCAAGCACGACGGCGTGCCCGTGAAATATGTGGGCGACGGCTTCCTCGGGTTCTTCTCCGGCCCCCGTCACGCCGAGCGCGCCTTTGAGGCGGCCCGCGACGCCAAGCGCCTCATCGAAACCAAGGACCTCATCATCGTCCTGCACACCGGCAACGTCTACCTCGGTCACATTGGCCACAAAGAATACGCCCGCCTCGACATCATCGGCGACACCGTCAACCGGGCCTTCTTCACCATGGGCTGGGTAAGCGCCAACCTCCCCGACGGCGTCGCCATCACCGAAGCCACCCGCGCATCCATGGAAAAACCGCCTGCGCTGGGCAAGGCACAGTCCCCCACGCTGCCGGTGTTGAACGAGAAGATTAAGCTGTACCCGGTGGTGGTGAAGGAATAGCTAATGATCGGCCCGACGACCTCGGGGCACCCCCTCACCCTAACCCTCTCCCCCTTCCAGGTGGAGAGGGAACCAGAAGTACATCTCTTCGTTGGGAGCATTGAGGAAGAGAAGATCTTGCTGTCGGACCCCCGCCACAGCGGCGTGCTGCGTAATCACATTTACACAACGACTCTCGCCGCAGGAGCGGCGGGAGATGCGTTATCCCGCGCAGACGCGGGACAGAGCCGTTTAACGAGGCAGGTGCGCCATCGAATCCCGCTTGCGCCAATACCGCTGCACATACCACGGGCGCTCATCGCTTCTCGCAGTAGGTACCTCCGCCAGCCAGGCCTCCAGCAACGCGTCATGTCGCGCAAAGGCTTCTGCCGATTGCGGTGGGGTTGCCAGCCATTCTTTCTCGATAGCCTCGCACTGGACGCGTATCTTCCCCATCGCAGTCTGTGGCTGACGCAACACCTTGCGGCAGAGGCGCTCGTGCTTCCACCACAATGAATGCCTATCAGCGTGGTCGGTAGGTGGCGTTCCCAGATCAACGGACACATCCACCTGCACGGGTTTGAACAGGCTCAGACTGGGTATCGCCGTTCCAGTCGCCCAATGTTGCACGCCGTCTGCGGACAGCTCGGCCACCCACGACCCCGTGGTCTGCGCCGAGGCCAGCAGCCCGCCCGCGTGCATACATGCCGCACCCATGCCGCCGTTGATGATTGAGTACGCAGGCGCATCGCGCCCTGCGCCGTAATCGCGCAAAAGCGCCATCATGTCTGCCGCGCCCCGCGCGCACTGCGCCAGCGATTCGGTACGCGCGCGCCGCACGAGGCAAGCCGACACCCGCTCGTGCAGCTTGCTTGCGTAGCGTTCCCGAAAATCGGGAATACTCAACCCGTTCGATATCGAACGCGCGCCCTGCACCGGCTCGATGGCCCAGTGCTTACCCGCCGTTTCGAGCACATACGCGCCACGCGGGTCCGCCACCAGAAAAGTGTTGTGATAGGTGAAGCCGCGATGTTCATGCCCGCAGCCGCCCCCCTGGCCGTGCGTTTCCAGCAGCCCGGTAATCACCTCGCACGCCGCCTGCGCCGTGGCCGCGCGCTCAAGCGCCAGTCGCAGCATGTCCATGCCGGTGAGGCCGGTCTTGGCATAGGGCTGGTTGGTGAACACCGCCTCGTTGCCAATCACCACGCCATGCTCGTTCGCCCCCATCTCCGCGCCCCACATCCAATAGGGGCGGCTCAACAACACCGCGTGCGACTCGCGCGCCTGCGGTATACGAATCCACGTGCAGTCCAGCTCCGCGCCCTGCGACCATACGCGGCGCGGCTGCCAGTCCAGCACCTGCGCCTCGTTCGGGTCGCGGTCGGAATTCTTGGCGAACAGCACCTTGCCGGGCAGCACATGGACTATCGTGTCACACATGGCGCGTCACTCGCCCGCCTTCAGCGCCGACCGGCCCCCCGCCGAAAAGCGTTCCATGTCGCGCGCTTCTTTGCTCTGCTTCTTCTTCGCCGTCGCCTTGCCATTCACCAGTTCATCCGCGCGGATCGTCAACGGCTCCCATGCAAAGAAGCCATACTGTGTCATCACGTTCATGGTCACCGTCGGCACCTCACCGCTGAAGTCGAAATCCATCAGGCCCGCGTTGCCCGCCTCGCAATACGCCGGGCGCAGTCGCATCATGGGGCCGCGCGTCAGGTTCCCCGATGCGGGCGCCTGTGCCAGCGGCGAGCTCACCAGTTCGTAAAAGTCATACCCGCCCTCGTCCGACCACGGGATCGCGTTCAGCTCACCCACGTGCGTATCACCCGACATCAACAGCACCCCGCCCACCTCCTCGTCGCGGATGTAATTGAGCAGCTCCGTGCGCTCGTGCAAGTACGACTCCCACGAATCCGCGCCCGGCCCCTTGCCGCCATTGAATCCGCTGCCCGATATCAGCACTTTGAACACCGCGCCCGATTCCTTCAGCCCCTGCTTTAACCACGCCAACTGCGCCGCGCCCAGGTGCGTCTTGCCGGGTATATCCGGCGCTTCGTTCGGGTCGCGGTAATAGCGCCCGTCCAGAAAGAAGAAGTCCACCGGGCCATAGCTGTACTTGCAGAACACGCCCGGCGTGTCCGGCAGGCCAAAGGCCGGGTTCGCCCAATACTGCTTGAACACCTTCAGCGCGCCCTCCTTCACCGGGCTCGTGCGATCGCTGTTGTTGATCCCGAAGTCATGGTCGTCCCACGTCGCAAGGTGCGGCACCGTGCGCAACAAAGGCTGCAACCCCACCACCTCGCGCTGCCGCCGATATTCCTCCGCAAGGATGTCCGGGTCCAAGGCGTCGCCGTAGATGTTGTCGCCTATCCAGAAAAACAGGTCCGGCTCCAAGTCTTCCACCGCCTGCCAGATCGGCTGCACCGGGTCCTCGCGCCAGCGCGAGCAACTGCCAAACGACACCCGCACCCGCCCCGAAAACCTTTCCTCCGGCGCAGTCTGCGCGCTGAAGGGAGGAAAGTTGCCGAAGCCATCCGCAATGCCCTCGTGCACATAAACGCGGTAGTGGTAGCGCGTGGCAGGCTTCAGCCCCGACATCCGCAACACCACGCAGTAATCGTTGTCCTTGCTCGCGGTGACCCGCTCAGTGCGCAGCGGCTCCGCCAGCGTTGGGTCTTCGCCATACTCCAGCCAACATTCAAAAGGACCGCTCGCCCGGATCCACACCGGAATTTCCGTAGGCGTCACCGCCCCCACCATCGGCCCCTGCATCGCGCGCGGATACCCCACCGGCCCGGCAGCCGCGCCAAAGGCGGCGAGCGTAAGGGCGATAGCAAGAACGTACTTCATCATTGTGGGTTCTCCTCTTCAATTCCCCGCAAGTCACCACATCCTGCGACACGCCGTGACTACTCCGCAACAAACAAAAAGCCCCGGCCTGAACCCAGGCCGGGGCTTTTGAAAACGATGCTGACGCTG
>JBIKMR010000168.1:0-9264 GCA_044359155.1 Candidatus Hydrogenedentales bacterium
AACCCTTACAACATCCCGCCCTTCCAATTCCTCTGCGACCGCCCCAAGCCCGGCGGATGCACCGTCATCTACACCACCCCACCCGACAGGCCACCCAAGCCAAGAAAGTCCTACTTCACCAACGACGACCCCTACCCATAAACGGGAGCGCAGCGCCTGCGCCCCCAGTGTGTCCTATCCACAAAAAAAGCGCCGGGCATGTGCCCGGCGCTTTTGTGAAGCTATCGTCGTTGGGTTAGCGCACTGCCACGCAGAAGCCGTCTTCGCCGTTCACGCAGTTCACGTAACCGCCCAGGTTGTAGAACTGCACCAGGCGCAGCAACTCGGACAACTGGACGCTCCAGTCTGCCGGGCTGTAATCGCTGGTGTGGAAGGTGCAGGTGCGGTCGCCGGGTTCCAGGGTCACGCCATCGGCTTCGTTCTCGTCGCAGTAATACGCGCCCGCGTTGTACAGCTGAATCAGACGCAGCAATTCGTTCAGGTCAATCAGGCCATCGCCATCCAAGTCGGCAGAGCTACCGTGGTTCACTTCACCTTCCGTCGGCTCGCCTTCGCCCTCGACAGTCTCGCCCTCGTCTTCCCCTTCTATCGGGGCATAGAGGTAGAAGTGCGGGCGTACAGTCTTGTTGCCGTTCATCACAATGGTGTATTTGTTCGTGCCGACAACCGGGGTGACTTCGTTACCGTTCTCGCCGGGCACCTGTATTCCCAGCACGCCGTTCCATCCGAAGAACACGGTATTCGTGCCGGTAAACATGGTAAGTGTAACTACCTGCCCGTCGGCGTAAGCTTCCAATTCGGGAGACACCACAATGTCGCCCGTGCCGGTGCCTTCTTCGACGATGTTCAAGGTCCACGTAATTGGCGCTTCGCCCTCTTCCTCGCCACCTTCGCCATCACCTACTGCGCCGCAATCCAAATCACAGGACACATTCGGCAGGGTGATGTCTGCCGTAGTGGCGGATATCACGAAGGAGACCAGGTCTCCGCCCACCGCGTCGTATTCGCCGAGGTTGCAGGACAGGTCGCCGTCGGCGTCGCCCTGTGCGGCCAAGTAGGCGCCTGCGGACGGGTCAAGCTGGTGCAGGTCAATCTCCCAGCCCAGCAGATCGGCCAGCGTTTCGATGTAGGCGTAACCCTGCGGTTCGCCGTATGTGGCGAAGGCCGCCAGCACCTTCAACTGCGCAGCCTGCAAATCGGTAATGGCACGATCGCCACCGAAGCCCGCCATGCTTTCGACCGCAAGATAGTTCGTTTCCCACGCCGCCAAGATGCAGCAATGGTTGGCGGCTTCCGGCGATGCGAGGATGCTGTCGAGCAGGCTTGCGTGGGCGCGATCGGTGATGCCATTGCCGTCCAGATCGGCCTGCGCTACCACCACTGCTATCGGCTGTGCGGCATAGGCCCGGTCCACCGCAGCAGTAACCGCCACGTTCGCGCCGGGGCTTACACAGAAGGTCACGTCGCACGGGGCGGGGCAACCGGTGAAGAATTCAATCGGCTCTTCTTCGCCTTCCAGCACCCCCTCGCCTTCACCCTCAAGTTCGCCCTCGGGGTCCGGGGCAACGGGCAGGTCGATACCTGCCTCGGTGAAGTCCATGTTACGGCGGTCTTCGAGCACCTTCCACGGAATGGTGATGATAGGAAGCTCGAAGCGCTGGCCCAGAATGTCGATGAACACCGCCGGGGCAAAGTTCAACGTCAGGTCCCAGTCGAGGTTCTCCTGGTAGTTGGCGGCGGTTTCGTAGGCGGGTGCGTTGGCGTTAACCGCCAAGGCCTGGCCCTCGCTGGTGAAGGCATTGCCATCGCCCAGCGGAATCTGCTCGCCGCTCAGGGTGGCGTCCGTGGTGAAGGACACGTTCAGCGTGGCACCGGCGTCAATGCCGAGAATGTCGAGCGCCCAGTCCGGCAGGTCGATGTCGCCAATGAGCAAGTCCACCAAGCTGAGGTCGTACACCGAGACTGGCTCGGTGGTGTCGGCAAGGTTGGAGCCTGCATCGAGCAGGAAGGAATTCACTATGGCGCGCTGGCTGGTGACCAGGTCGAAGTCGGGCGCGTAAGGAATGTCCAGCACCCACGGACCGATGTTGATGTCGTCACCAAAGGGGAGAGGGTTGTTGAGTTCGAAAGAAAGGTTGATGGCCACCTGCATGGTGATGGCAGCGCCGAAATCGTAGCCCCATTCTCCAGCGCCACTGCCCAGCGTCAGCGTGTCGCCCTCAAGTGCCACCGTGCCGTCAAGATCAGCATCCGCACTGGCCACGGCTGTGGCCTGCACGAGCACCTGAATGGGGTTGCTGCTGTCGGGGGTATCGGTGCTGCCCGGCCACCACTTGGAATTGAAGCCCAAGTCTACGGCTTGAAAGTCTCCAGAGAAACCCAGTGGCTGGCTTTGCGCCAAGGCAAGGCCGGGCACGGCAAGTGCCAGCAACAATAAAGCGATACGTCGGATCACAGTAAATACTCCCTGAACGTAAACCCTAAGTCCAAGCACCCCTAATGCTCGAAGGAAAGTATACCTTATTTCAGGTCTTTGGAATACCCCCTGATGAAAGAAAAATGCGTTGCGAATTGCGGCGCACTGTTTCAATCCAGAACAGGAGAGAGCAGCATGGCTTGCCGCAAGGAGAAGCGTAAGTCATTTGACAGAAATATGTTATGGATTTTGGCGCAGCTTGGCACAGGGCTTGCCAAAGGTATGGCACTTGAACGCAACCGCCCGACGACAAGAAGCGGGCGACAAAGAAGGAGAACGAGCAATGTCAGCTATGGTTTGCAGGACGCGTGGTAACGCCAGCCCCTACGCCGGGTTCCGGGAACTTGAGGAACGCCTCAATAGCATCTTCAACGGGGTGGCGGAAACGCCAGCGGGAACGTGGCGACCGGCGGTGGACCTGCGCGAAGAGCAGGATCACTATCTGGTCGAGGCGGACCTGCCCGGCCTGAAGCGTGAAGATATCGACATCTCGATTGTCGGCGATGTGCTGACCATCAAGGGACAACGCAACGGCGAGGCGGTGAAGCAAGGCGAAGGATACCGCAGCATCGAGCGCAGTTACGGTGCCTATCAGCGCAGCTTCCGAATCCCCGGCGGCGTGGACTCGAACAAGGTCGAGGCAAGCTATGAAGCCGGCGTGCTGAAGGTAAGCCTGCCCAAGCCGGAAACGTCGAAGCCCCGACAGATTGAGGTGAAAGTGAATTAGCCCCAAATACAGCGGGTTCCCCCAAGCCCGCTGACACAGACCCCAACCCCTCCCTCGCCCCCGCGCGCGCCCTCCCTCCCCTTCCCCACACTCAGCGCGCGGGGGCTAAATTTATTTCCAATGGGAAAGGGGATTAGATTGCCGCGAGGTTCAGGACGGAACGACCAAGGGAACTTACAACATCTAACAATCTCACGTCAGCACAAACAAATATGGTGTTGGGCTGGCAATACTGCTTGTAGAAGGCAAGCTGAAGTGCGTCCAAGGTTCGCAATGGTTTCGTTTCCGGTAGCAGAGCAAGAGAGTGCGCGGCTTCTTCGACTACGGCAGAAGTGAAACGCAAGAGTTCATACCTCGAACGTATATCCTCTTCAAAGCGCGTCAGCAATTTTTCATGGGTTTGCTGAGAAATGAGCTCTTCACGCCGCTTGCGCGTTGCGGCAGACAAGAACTCTAGCCGGGTAAGTTCAGAAATCTGGAGCGTCTTGTTTCCGGCATACAGTTGGTGCAAGGCTTCTGAGCCTTCTTCTGCATGGTATATCTTGGTAAAGGCGGAAGTATCAATATAGTACATCACACGCGATCTTCGCGTGCGGCAATAATGTCAGAAGCCCAGTCCCCTTTGTCCGATGCCGTGAGCGCCAGCACTTCCTCTAGGGTTGGCACGTTGCTGGAAGATTTTTCCACGGTTGGCGATGGCGGATTGAGAAGCTTTAGTTGCTCATAGACGAGCACAAGCGCTTGGTTGTCCAGCGCATCAATGGAGTGGTGTACTTGCTCGCGTAGCGTCATTTCGATAAAACCTCTTCTCGTGGGTGCGTGAGTATTTTACATCATCGCAGTGCCTAACGAAATGCTTGCTTAAGTTCTCCTGCACGCCTGGGCGATGGCGGCGATGTGGCGGTGGTCGGTGCCGCAGCAGCCGCCTAGGATGTTGATGTGGGGGTGTCGCTTGAGCAGGGCGGCGTATTGCTGGCCGAGCTCGCTGGGGTTTCCCTCGTCGAGTTCGTTGGATTCGTCGAGTTCGGCGTGGCTCTTGCAAGAGGAGTTGGCGCGCAGGCCACGCAGGCGCTGGGCCCACTCGGCATCACCGGGCAGGCTGTCTTCGAAGTGGGTGGGATGCGCGCAGTTGATCATGAAGTAGGCGGCGTAGCCGTCGGATGCTGCATCCACTTGGGCGATGGCCTCTGGCAGGGGCTGTCCCGAGGGCAGGTGGCCGTCGGTTTCGACGGTGAAGGAAATGACCACAGGGATGGCCGCGCGCTTTGCGGCAAGCACCACGCCGGTTGCCTCGTCGGCGTAGTTCATGGTGAAGGCGGAGACCATGTCTGCCGCCGTGGCTGCGAACACGTCCACCTGGAAGCCGTGGTAATCCGCTGATTCATTCGCGCTCATGCTTTTGCCCACGACGTAGCCATCACCGCGCGGCCCGATATTTCCGCTGATGACCATGCGGCTGGTCTCGGTTTCGTGCTCGTCGCGCAGGGCTTCCATCATGGCGATGGACTGGCGGTTGGCCTCGGCAAGGGTGGCAGGTTTGTAGCCCAGCTTCTGTCCCCAATCGAGGTTGGCCCGCCAACTGACGCTTTCCAGAATGAAGCCCGCGCCTGCGGCCTTGGCGATGGCGATGTATTCTTCGTAGTAGGTACGCAGGCGCGATAGTCCTTCAGCCTCTTCCATCAAGGGAAACGAGGCAAAGTGCGGCAGGTCCAACCCGTGGTGGAAAACTAGGGTGGTTTCCAGTCCACCATCGGTGAGGAAGAGGCTGCCGTTCAACTGGGGCAGGGCATTGCGGTATTTGCTCATGGTGTTGATGCTCCTTCAGTCTTGCGCTGCCCGGTCCACGAAGGCTTGCATCATGCGGGGCAGGCTGCTTTCGGTGAGGGTCTTGATGATGGACGAGGGTACCGGCAAGCGCGGGGCGACCTCGACGGTGTAGTGCACCTCGGTTCGGTTCTTGGATTTGTACTTCAGATCCCACGAGCCGGTGGAGACTTTGAAGATGGGGCTCTCTACCAGTTCCCACCAGATGCGCTTGGGAGAATCGTGGTAGATGTCGAGGGTGTAGGGCAGGTCTCGGATGAGGTGTACCTTGAAAGCGACCCGGCTGCGGTTGCCTTCCACCTTCAGCACCTTGGCGGAGACCATGTGCTCAACAAACTGTGGGTAGGATTCGAAATCGGCTATGACGGCGTAGAGCGCGTCGCGGGGGATTTCGTAGGTTTCTATTCGGGAGACCTGTGGCATGGGCAGCTCGATTCATTGGTCTGGAGAGCCTGACGTTCTGTGGTATAGAGTAGCTTGAATCCACCATTTAACGCAGCCTTGGTCAGCGATTGGAATTGCCGCATGAAACCCACCTACGACATTGGCCCGGAATTGCTGGACAACGCGGGACTGTTTAGCGATCCGTTCTACAAGCGCTTTCAGCTGCGGCCCATGGCGAAGCCTTTGCAGTTGAACGAGCAAGTGGCGAAGGACTACCAGTTCCCCACGTTCTACGGAGACGTGACCTGTGCGCTGGCGATCTTCCTGTGCCCGTATGACCGGGCGCTGGCGATGATGCCGCACCCGAAGATGCAGCCGGTGCGTATGCCGGGGGGGCGGGCTGCAGTGGCGTTCTCTTGCTATGAGTACAAGCAGGTGCTGGGGGTGGCGCCATATAACGAGATTGCCATTACAATCCCGGTGCTCATCAATCCCTCGATCAATATTCCGGTGCTGCCGCTGGTTACACCGTGGTTCAAGAACTTCGGCTATTACGTGTTCTCCATGCCGGTGACTTCGTTGGAGAACCAGATACGTGGGCGGAAGATTTGGGGGCTGCCGAAGGTGGTGGAGGAAATCGACGTGCGCGAGGAGGGGGGCGAGTGCATCACCACGGCGCACGAGGAGCACACGGGAGAACCTTACTTCACCTTGCGCGTTCCCATGGGCGGCACGCCTGCGGAGTTCGACGTGAAGTCGAACCTGTACAGCGTGCTGGATGGGGAGTTGAAGCAGAGCGAGACCAACTTCAAGGCACAGTTCAACGTGACGAAGTTCAACGGCCAGTTGTTCAAGGCAGGGGCTGCGCCCGCCAAGCCCTACCTTACCTTGGGCGACACGCCATCGGGAAAGGTGTTGCAGCAATTGCAGCTTGAAGCGCACCCCTTCCAGTTTCGGTTTGCGAAGCATGTGACGAGTTGCTTCGACTTTCCGAATCCGGGGTACTCTCCGCCTCGCTAAGTGTAGCGCCTATCCCTTTGGCTTGCGGGGCTTGTCGGTTCCTTTGCGGGGGCCGATGGGGCGTTTTCCGGCGGGGCCACCCGAGGGGCGGTTGCCGGGAGTGAAGCCGGGGCGCGGGGCGCGGGGCGGCTTGCTGGATGCGGGGGGGCGTTCGTCGGGGGAGATGCGGGTAATCATCAGCTTTTGCCCGGCCACGCGCACTTTCTGCAGCAGGCGGAAAATATTTTCGGGCATGGGGGGAAGGTCCACGATAGTGAAGTCTTCGTGGATGTCTATCTGCCCGATGTAACGTCCCTCGAGCCCGCTCTCGTTGGCGATTGCGCCGACGATGCTGCCGGGCGATACGCCGTGGACGGAACCCACCTCGATGCGGAAATGCTCGAACGCGCCAAAGGGCGTATTGCGCGTGGACCTGCCGGAGTCTGCACCCCGGTCGCCACGATCTGGGCGATCCCCACGGTCTCCCTGTGGGGCTGCGCCAAAGTCCGCACGCTTGTGCGGGGGCGGGGGCAGCAGGAAGGGTTCTTCGCCCTGGGCCATGCGCGCCAAGGCCGCGGCCACCTCGACGGGGGAGCAGTCGTGCTCTTGCATGTATTGCTCGACGATCTGCGGGAAGATGCCCAGGTCCTCGTTGGCGAGGGTCAGGGTAATCTTCTCCTTGAACTGGGCAACGCGGCGGTCGTTGATGTCGTCAGTAGACGGCATCTTGAGCAGCTCAATCTTTTGGCGGGTGGCCTGCTCGATAGCGGTGAGCAGTCCCTTTTCTCGGGGCGACACGAAGAGGATGGCCTCGCCGCTGCGGCCTGCGCGGCCCGTGCGGCCCACGCGGTGGACGTAGGATTCCGTGTCGTAAGGAATGTCGTAATTGATGACGTGGCTGATGCGTTCCACGTCGAGTCCGCGCGCAGCCACGTCGGTGGCGATAAGGATGTCTATCTTGCCCTTTTTGAAATTCTCGACCGTGCGCTCGCGCTGGGTCTGGGGCACGTCTCCATTGAGGGCGGCGCAGGCATGGCCGCGTGCTTCAAGCTTTTCGGCCAGCTCCATGGTGGCCACCTTGGTTTTCACGAAGACGAGCATTCCGTCGAAGGGTTCAAATTCGAGTATGCGGGTGAGCGCGTCCAGCTTGTGGGCGTGGCCCACGGTCCAATAGCGCTGGTGGATGGTCTCCGCCGTGGTGGTCTTCACCTTGATGGTGATTTCTTCCGGGTTGCGCAGGTGCTGCTGGGCAATCTTGCGGACGGGGGCGGGCATGGTGGCGGAGAACAGGGCGACTTGCCGCTCGGGTGGGGTCTGCTCGAGCACCCACTTCACGTCGTCGATGAAGCCCATGCGGAGCATCTCGTCGGCCTCGTCCAGCACCAGCACCTTGAGCGAATTGAGGTTGAGGGATTCGCGGCGCATGTGGTCCATCACGCGGCCCGGTGTTCCCACCACCACGTGTACGCCGCGCTTAAGCGCGCGGAATTGAGCGCCGTAGTCGCCGCCGCCGTAGATGGGCAGCACGTGCAATTCCTTCAGGTGCGACGCATAGCGCTGGAAAGCCTCTGCCACCTGGAGCGCAAGCTCGCGCGTGGGGGTGAGCACCAGCACCTGCGGGTCTTCCTGCTTCAGGTCGATGTTCGAGAGGATGGGCAGCGCGAAAGCCGCCGTCTTACCGGTGCCCGTCTGCGCCTGGCCCAGCACGTCGCGCCCCGCAAGGATGTGGGGAATGGCCGCCGCCTGGATGGGGGAGGGGGTCTCGTAGCCGATTTCGTCAAGCACCTTGAGGATGTGCTTGCTCAGGCCAAAGCTGTTGAAGCCGGGGGTCTCGTCGATATTGTCAGACATGGGGGATTCCAAAAATGTACTGCGTGGAGAAAGGGGGCGTCGCGTGGAGAATGGGTGACGCGTAGCGTGAGTATAGCAGGTTTCGGGAGGGGAAGGGGAATTATGAATTATGAACTGGGGAAGGGGATGGACAGTGGACAGTGGACATTGGGGAGTGGGGAAAAGCACCCCGCGCGGACGCGGGGCTTCGGAAGCCTTCAGCAGGGGCCGTTTCATTTCCCGTTGACTCCGAACGGCTATCTGACCTAGTGTGGTGGCGTTAGTCGTACGTCGTGCGTCATGGTATCGAGTATACGGTGCCCATTCCAGCAGGACAGTGGAGGGTTTCCGTGGCGAGAAGGGGAGCCGTACTTCCTGCCATTAGAGTAATTCCTTCTTCGATTTAACTGGAGCGAAGATCGTGCTTTTTCTAGTTTTGCGGTTTTACGCTCGCCTGCATCCGTATGGCTTCCTTTATGACGCCGTTGGCGAGATCACTGAAAATGAAAAGATGAACGGGGTAGAGCAAGTACCAATAAAGCGGTCCCCAAACACCTTTGGGCTCAAACAAAGCGGTCTGCGTCAGGACACTGGTACCGGGGCTCTTGCCGGGCGCAGTCTCCCACTGTAGCCACGCGCGACCGGGGAGTCGCATCTCGGCGCGAAGCCGCAACAAGGTGGGTTTCTCAACCCGCTCGACGCGCCAGAAATCGAGCGCTTCGCCTTCCACGAGGTTCAATGGATCCCGGCGTCCACGCCGCAGACCTGGGCCGCCGACCAATTTGTCGACAAGGCCGCGAATGGTCCAGAGCCCGTTCCATGCAAGCCACCCCTTGTCTCCGCCAATGCTTGTGAAGGAGAGGAAGAGGCTTTCCTGGGACAAGGGTGCTTCCACATGCCTAACCTCTCGGATGAGCCCTTCCTGATCAACGAGTTCTACTACCTTGCTAGAGCCCATCGCGTCGGACCAACGGGTTTCAATGACCTGCTTGTCGAGCTTGGTGAGCGCTCTCCGAATGGCTTC
>JBIKMR010000012.1:0-29923 GCA_044359155.1 Candidatus Hydrogenedentales bacterium
GCTTTCGAGACCGCCTCCTTCAACCACTCGGACACCTCTCCGCAGGAGGACGTGGATTGTAGCAAATGTGAACGGCGCGAACCAACCCGGATTCGTGGCTTATGGCGGGGTAATTGTGTAGAGCCGATAGCCCAGGCGGAGGGCGATAAGCAGCAGCATGACGCCCATGAGCGCTTTTCGGCGGGGGAGCGTGAGCAGGTGGTTGAGTCGTTCCCCAAGCGGTGAACTGATCTGCGCGCCGAGGAAGACGAGGGGAATGATGCCGAAGTAGACGTGGCCCACGGTCCAGTCGCTTGGGTAGATGGGGGTGGCCATGAGGTGGGCGATGGTGCCCGCGATGGCGGTGGCGACCATGACCAGGTTGCTGAGTCCGACGGCGCGCTCGTTAACCACAAGGCCCGCCATGAGCGCAAGGGGGATGAGCACGGAGCCGCCGCCGGTGCCAGTGGCGCCGCCGAAGATTCCTGCTGCGAGGCCGATGCCGATGGCGATGGGGCGGTTTAGTGATACGGCATTTGGGTCCACCGGGCGAGGCTTTATCAGGAAGGTGCGCCAGGCCATGAGCACCAACAAGAAAAGAAAGAGGATGAGGGTGACGTTTTCGGGGAGCATGGCGGTGAGCCATGCGCTGAGGTAGCCGCCGACAATCGAGCCGGTGGCCAGCCATGCGGCGAGTCCCCATGGGATGCGGTCGAGACTGCGGTTCTGTCGCCATGCATTGATGGCGGAAATAAAGATGATTAGGAAGAGGCTGGTGCCCTTGGCGGTGTGGGTTTCCATTTGGGGCACGAAGGTGAGGAAGGCGGGCACCATGAGTATGCCGCCGCCGAGGCCAAGCGCTCCGCTGATGAGGCCCGCGCCCAAGCCAACGAGCAGTTGCAGCAGCAGGAAGTTCCAGTCCACGAACCTGCGCCGCCGCTTATTCGGCCAGCATGGCGAAGGGTTCGAGCAGGTCGCCGTCCGTATCGCCGGGCGCGGCGGGCACAGCCGGGGCCGCAGGGTCGGTTATTTCGCCCTCTGTGGCTGCGGGGGCGGTCCAGGCCTCGGGCGGCGCGGTGCCGGCCACATAGGCTTCCTGGTAGCTTCCGCCGCGCGTGCCGCGAATGCGGTCGATGTCATACATCTTCACGCCGTCGGGCATGGTGAAGTCGCGGATGGGCAGGCCTTCCTCGGCGGCAATCATGAAGTCCGTCCACACGGGGCAGGCCAAGCGACCACCCGTGTAGTCGCGCCCTTCACCGAGCGAGCGGTTGTCGGAATACCCGAGCCAGACGATGGTGGTGTAGTCCGGGGTGAATCCGCAGAACCACACGTTGCGGTTGCCGTTGGTGGTGCCGGTCTTTCCGCCGCGCGGACGCGCAAGGGCCGAGGTGCGGTGGCCGGTGGGATAGAGGCCCAGCTTTGCGTCGGGCTCGCACACGCCTTGCAGCATGTGGGTGACCACATAGGCCACGCGCGGGTCGAGCGCGTTTTCTTCGCGTGTGGCATAGTCCACACTGCTGTATCGGCGCAGTCCATCTCGGTTGAAAATGTCGGTAATGTAGACGGGGTCATAGCGCACGCCGCCGTTGGGGAAAATGGAATAGGCCACAGCCATGTCCATCACGTAGACATCGGGCGTGCCGAGGGCTAGGGTGAGGCCAACCTCGTTGTTGATGGGGGTGGTGATGCCCGCTCGCTGGATGTAAGAGCGCACCACGGGCATACCCAGTTGCTCGACCAGCTTCACCGCCACCACGTTCACGGACTTCTCGAGCGCGTGCCGCAGCGACATGGGGCCACTGTATTTGCCGTCAAAGTTTTGCGGGTTCCATGCCTGGCCGTTGCCGCCCACGCGGGAGTAGGGTTCGTCCACCACGATGCTCGAGGGGGTCATGCCGTTGTCGATTGCTGCCGCCCATACGAAGGGTTTCACGCTTGAGCCGGGCTGGCGCAGCGCCTGCGTGGCGTTGTTGAATTTCTTGGTGTTGAAGTCGCGTCCACCCACCAGCGCGCGCACGAATCCTTGGTAGGGGGGGCGGTTGTCGAGGCAGACAATCGCACCGGTAACCGGTACGAACTCGTCGGCCTTGCCGCGCTTCTCCAGCTTGGCCAGTTGCTCCGTGTCGAACTCGTCCAGCGCCTTGAACAGCACGCGTTCCGCCGCGCGTTGCAGGCGCATGTCCACGGTGGTGTAGATTTCGAGGCCGTCCTCGAAAACCTTTTCCTTGCCATATTGCCGCAGGATCATCTGTCGCACTTCTTCCACAAAGTACGGCGCGTTGAACTGGTTGGGCGAATAGATTTCCGGGTTGTTCTGCTTCATCGCCTCGCGCTCCTCGCGCGTGATAACGGAAGCGGCCAGGTCTTCCGCCTTGGCGCGGTCGGCTTCCTGCACGGTGATGAAGCGGTGCTCGACCATCTGGTCCAGAACGGAATCGCGCGTGGCTTTGGCACCATCGAAATTGTAAATGGGATTACGGTTGTTGGGGCTGCGAATCAGCCCGGCCAGTGTGGCGGCCTCGCTCAGGGTGAGGTCTCTGCAGTTCTTGGCGAAGTATTGCTGCGAGGCCGCCTCGACGCCGTTGGCGCTGATGCCCAGGAAAATCTGGTTGAGGTAGAGCTCAAGGATTTCATCCTTGGTGAAGCGACGCTCGACCTGAAGAGCGGCGATGGCCTCGCGAATCTTGCGCGCGATGGTCACATCGAGGCCCACGTTGAGCGTGTCCACGTTGCGCACCACTTGCTGGGTAATTGTGCTGCCGCCGCGCGTGATACCGGTCTGCACCTTGAGCAGCACGGCGCTGAGGATTGCGTCAGGGCGCACGCCCTTATGGCTGTAAAAGAGGGCGTCCTCAGCGGCGACCACGGCCTTCTGCAAGCTCAGGGGAATTTCGCTCAGGCGGATCAGCTGGCGCTGCTCGATGGTGAATTCGCCGAGTATCTCGCCATCGGAAGAATAGATCTTGCTGCCAATCTTGGGGCGGAAGTCTTCGAGCGCCTCGATGGTGGACTCGGCGTCGTCGAGAATGCCGACGAAGGCGCCCAGCGCGGCACCCCATAGGGAGCCGACCACGAGCATTCCCAAAAAGAAAACCCACCCGCAGCCCCGCGCAGCGCGCGAGGCGGGTATGGCTCCCTTGTTTGGATATAGGTTTTTGTCTGTGGACATGCGGTAAGTGTAGCCCAAACGCCCCACGCGGTGCGTGTTTGGGCGTTAATCCCGCCGGGGCGGCTGGGGTTGCATCAGGCCCCGGTGGCGATGTCGATGTGGGTGAGGAGTTCCTTGAATACGTGCCGTAAGCTGGGGTCGGCTTGGTAGAGCTGGCTTACCTGAGCGCGGGCGGGGCCCACGTTTCCGGCGGCCTTGCCGCGCGCGATGAGTTCCTTGCAGGCCTCGGGCATGGGGCCCCAGTTGCCGCATTCGGTGAAGGTGGCATTGAGGAAGATGAACTTGGGTATGGCTTCGCCGCCGTTGGTGAGGTAGCGGACAAAGACATCGGGGCGCTGCTCGCGGGTGATGTAGCGCACATGGAGTCGGGGCGCGGCGCGGTTGATGCGTTCGAGCGCGGGCACATGGCGGCACACGTCGCCGCACCAATCTTCGGCTATGGCGACTATGTGCACGTCTGCGGGCAACGCGGCGAGCGCAGCTTCCACTTGGGGGGCAAGGGTCAACTGGTTGGCGGATTCCGCCATGGCGTCGCGCAGGTGGGGGTGGTCCGCCGTGGCGAGCCAAGCGTCGAACTCGATACCGCTATCAAAGATGGCGCGCCAATCAAGCGCGGGGAGCACAGGGGGACGGGGCATGGAATGGGTTACTCCGCCTTTGCCAGCGATGCCTTGGGCACCTCAAGGCCGGTTGCGCCGTCCACGGTGACGTTGAGAAACTCGTCCGCATCGATGAAGAAGATGTAGGCGTCGTTCATCTCGTGGATGGTCTGGTCGCCGTAGGGCACGGTCTGGTTGGGGTCGGGGTTATAAGGGTTGAAGGCGGAATTGTCGTAGTGCGAGACCGTGCTCAACTCGGTGCCCTTGGGCAGCATCTTGGTGCCGGGAACATACTGGTAGGCCAACTGCCAGTCGAAGTTGTAGTTGGGGATAACCAGCAGTGTCTCTTGCTTGCCGTCGGGATACTTGGCAAAAAAGCCCATGTCACGCCCGCGCACGTGCATGTGGCTAAAGAGCGCAATGGCAATTGCGTTGCGGTCGAAAGTCCATGCTGCCTGCATGGGATGGCGCGCGGTGTTGGGGGGGATGTTGATGGTGTCCGGGCGCAGGCGGCGATAGTAGACCCGCTTGAGGATGTTGCCCTCGGCATAGCGGATGCCCACCTGCATCCGGTTGGTCTGTTCCTTGCCGTTGGTCACGTAGTGAATCTGGAGGAAGAGCACGCTGTTCTTGGGGATGAGCATGGCGACGGGGCCGGGGATGTCCACCGGTGGGTTGCCGGGCACGCGACCCGTAAGGAAGTTGCTCTGCTCCTGGTACTCGCTGCCGGGGATGTTGTAGGCGAGGTTCACGTGGTGGACCACGCTTAGGTTGCTGGGCAGTATCTCGATGCCCTGCACCCACGTGTCTTCCTTGAAGACATAGGGAAGCTGGGTGTACTTGTAGTCCACATAACCGGTGGCGGGAATGGCGTCTTCCTCGTCGGCGGTGAGGACAAGGTCCGGCTCGCCTATGGCCCACGGCCCGGCCTTCGCCACCTTGGTTTCTACCTCCTCCTTAGCTGCACCATCGCCCTCGTCCATGCCGCCCTTCACCCACGCGAGGATGGTGTCCTTCTCCGTGCGGGTCAGGCGGCGGTCGTTCATGAACGTGCCGTGGCTGGGGTCGGCGAACCACGGGGGCATACGCTCTTCGCGCACCACCTCGGCAATCATGTCGCCGCGCGAGGAGACCTGCTTGAAGGTCTTGAGCGAGAAGGGGGCGGCTTCGCCGGGCTGGTGGCAGCCGCCGCAATGCTTGGCAACGATGGGTGCCACATCCTTGGCGAAGGTCACCGGGCCGGTGACAGTAAGCTGGGCCTTGGTGATGGGTGCGCCCGCAAGGGGCTGGTCGGGCGCGGGCACTTCGGTTCCGGCGAGCACGGCATCGAGCGCTGCCTTCGCGCCATCCACCGGCCCGCGATATCGCAGGGCATGAGTGGCATCCAGCACGATGGCGGCGGGCGTGTGGGTAACGCCCAGCAGGGTGGCGGCTGCGCCATCGAAATCTTTCAGTGCAACGTAGTCGCCATCGAGCGCTATGGCCTTGCCCGCCACTTCAGTGATGACCGCGTCGGTGGAGACGTCGAGCCCAGCCACGGCGGCTGCGGGGGTGGACTCGGCAATCGCGTCCAGCGCCTTGAGGGTGGCGTCGTCATCGAGGGTGTGGAACACCAGCAGGCTGGGCTTGTCTTTAGCGAGGTCGTCGAGGGTGCGGGGCAGGTAACGAATGTCCTTGAAGGTGAGGCCTTCAATTGTGCTGCCAATGGCAATGGCTTCGGCCCAGAGTGGTGTGGCTGCGCACAGCGCGACGGTAAGAAGCATCAATACGTGTTTCATGACTGGTTCCCTTCGATGACCCGGCCCTCAGGTCGCCCACCAGTATGCCGAATGAAGGGAGGGTTGCCAAGCCGGAAGCACAGGAATTGACACAAAACACAATAGACGTTTTCATTATTCTTATTTAAAGAGAACTATCCTAACGAAAATATCACTTGCTTGCAGGA
Source organism: Candidatus Hydrogenedentales bacterium (assembly GCA_044359155.1). Classification (GTDB taxonomy): domain Bacteria; phylum Hydrogenedentota; class Hydrogenedentia; order Hydrogenedentales; family JAEUWI01; genus WGMK01. The sequence continues at coordinate 5,696 of JBIKMR010000012.1, forward strand.
TTCGTGGTCCCTAATCTGGTGAGTAATGGGGAGGATTGGGCAGGATGTACACACCAGAACAACAGGCTGCGCTGGACGAGGCAGGGCGACTCTTTGGGGCGGGTGACGCGGAACGGTCGCTAGCCTTGCTGCGTCGATTGCAGTCTGCGTTGCCGCAAGACACGCGGGTGGCGTACTCGATAGCGCTGTGCCATGAGCACTTAGGCCAGATACATGAAGCGCGGGCGCTGTGCGATGCACTGCTTGAGGCAGGGCCGAACCCGAAGGTGATTGAACTGCGCCAGCGGCTGGACACGGCCGGGATGGGAATGCTGGACGACCTGCTCGGGCCAAGCGCGCCGAAGCCCCCCGAACATGTCAAGCGTGGCTTGTCGGCTTATGCGCCGGAGCCACGACAAATGGTGATTGGCGCGGCCCTGTTGCTGGTGGCGTGCGTGGGGTTTGCGCTGAACCAGAATGTGAGCAATGAGTATCAGCAGTTGGAGGCAATACGGCTCGAGGCAACGGAGTTGCCGCCCCCGCCTTTGGGTTCTCTGGCGATAATCGCTGCGCAGTGGATCAGCCTCAGCTTCCTATCCGCAGCGGTGGGGGTGTTCTTTGCTCTTTACATCATGGACGACGTGCCGGGCACGGACCTGTCGAGCGCTGCGCCGGGGGTGTTGACCGCCACCGCTTTCCTTATCCCCTGGCTGCTGATTCCAGTGGTGGGCTGGGTCGGGGTGCTGGTGCTGGTGTACCGGAGGTATCAGCCCCCGCTGCCCAAGTTGGCTGCGGCAGTCGGGACTTTTCTTGCGTGTACCGGTGTTAGCCTTGGTGCAAGCACGTTGTTGGTCGTGGGGATGGTGCAGCTATTGAACAGCATTATGCTGTGATTCTCGGCCCTGATCCCGTTGGCCTGTGGTATGCTTTGTTGAGGTAGATCACCCAAGGGAGCGGGCACCATGTGCAGCACAATTCGATGGATTGCGATGGCTTTGGCCATGTTTACGGGGTTGGCTGGCGCGCAGCCGCTTGACTTGGAATCCGTACACGACAACCTCGACGGGGCGATATTCGTTACCCATGCAGGCGACGGCTCGAACCGGCTCTTCATCGTCGAGCAGGAAGGCCTCATCCGCGTCAGCAAGGATGGGGTCCTGTTGCCCACGCCCTTCTTGGATATCACCGACCCGGTCATCTGCTGTAGCGAACGCGGCTTGCTTGGGCTGGCCTTTGCACCAGACTATGAGACCAGCGGCGAGTTCTACGTGAACTATACGACCACGGCACTCGGTCCACTCCAGACGCGAATCTCCCGATTTACGACCAGCCCGGTGAATGCCGACAGCGCGAACTCCGGCACCGAAGAGATTCTATTGACCTACAACCAGCCTGCCAATAATCACAATGGCGGCTGGATTGGCTTTGGGCCCGATGGCTACCTCTATATCGCATCGGGCGATGGTGGTGGCGGTGGCGATACGTGGAGCGCTTCGGGCAACGCGCAAGACCGCAACACCCTGCTGGGAAAAATACTGCGCATTGACGTTTCCGGCGACGTCTACACCATCCCCACCACCAATCCGTTCGTGAGAGTTGCCAACACCCGCTCAGAAATCTGGGCCTACGGCCTGCGCAATCCCTGGCGCAATAGCTTTGACCGGGTAACCGGTGACTTATACATCGGCGATGTGGGGCAGGGCGACGCGGAGGAAGTCAGCTTCCTTGTGGCAGGCAGCGCGGGCGGCCAGAACTTTGGGTGGCGCGCGATGGAGGGAAACCTTTGTTTCGACGAGACACCGCAAGGCGGGAACCCGCCCTGCAACGACCCCAGCTTCACCGACCCGATACATACCTACGACCACGGCAGCGGCAGGTGTTCGATCACTGGCGGCTATGTCTATCGGGGCGACAAGATGCCCGGTTCGCGCGGCACCTATTTCTTTGCAGACTATTGCGGCCGTCAGGTGTATTCATTTCGGAACCTAAATGGCACGGGCGTGGCGCAGTTTGCCGAGCGCACCAGCGAGCTGAACACCGGCGCGTCGATACCTTCCTTCGGCGAAGACGAGCAGGGCGAACTGTATATCGTGACCTTTGGCGAACTGTTCCGCATAGTGGACCCGGCGGCGGAAGAACTGCGCACGGAAGTGGTGCCTGATTTCCGAACGGCGGCAGGCGTGGACAACAAGGCCACGCTGGCCGAGTTGCAGGGCGCGGGGGTGACTATCACCCCGGAGACCTTTGATTTGCTGGACAAGAATGGAGACGACGCGGTTTCCCTGAGTGAACTGCTGAACGCCACTGGCGTGGGCGAGATTCACCATGGCGACGCCAACCTCGACGGGGCCATCAACCTGAACGAGCTGCTGCGCATGATTCAGCTTTATAACGCATCCCGTTATTCCTGTTCCTCAAGCGAAACGGAAGACGGCTTTCAGGTGGGCCCCGGCGACCTGACTTGCACCCGCCACTCGGCGGACTACCAGTTGCCGCAAGGCTCGCTGAGCCTCAGCGAAATACTGCGCGTCATCCAATTTTACAACACGGGCGGCATGGCGTGGTGCCCCGATTCGGGATCGGAAGATGGCTACTGCCCGGTGACGGCTGGGTAATTATTTGCTGCTCGATCCGACTGCGTTGTAGAACCGGATGACCTGTTCCTCCGCCCAGAATTTCGGGTTGTCCTGTTCTCCGTATACGAAGCCCAAGTGACCGCCTTCCTGCGGGAAGAGGGGATACAGCCAGGGGGATGCGTTGGCCGTGTCAATAGGCAAGGTCTCGGCAGGGTTGAAGGGATCGTCCGCCGCACTGAGCAGTAGTGTGGGCAGGCGGATATGTTCCAGAAACTGATGTCCCCCCACCTTGGTCCAGTAGTCGTCCGCGTCCTCAAAGCCATGCAGGCGCGCGGTGACGTGGGTGTCGAAATCCCAGAAGTGCTTGCAGCTCTTTACCGCTTCCACGTCGAGCACGCCGGGATATTGGCTTTCCTTGGCAAGGGCCTTGGGCAAAAGCGCGTTGAGAAAGGCCTTCATGTACAGCCCACCCAACTGTCGGTGGATGTTGGCCGCACCGATGGTGGGGTCGAAGGGGGCGGAGAGCGCGGCTGCGGAAGCGAGGTTGGCGGGTAGAGCCGCACCCTGTTCCCCAAGCCATTTGATCGTCACGTTCGCCCCCAGCGAGCAGCCGAGCAGATGCAGCCGCGCAGGCGCAACACGGGGCGCCAGCCAGCGCATAACGAAATCGAGGTCGCTGGTTTCGCCCATGTGGTACAGGCGCGGCGCGCGGTTCAGTTCCTGGCTGCACGAGCGAAATTCCATCAGCGCCACGTTCCAGCCCGCCTTGCCCAACGCTTGGATGAAGCCGCGAATGTAGGGCGTGTTGATGTTGTCCTCCAGCCCATGCAGCAACAGCACCCAGTCCCCGCCAGGGGCAGGCTCGTGGAAGTAGAGGTCCAGGAAATCGTGGTCCGGCGTGGCCCAGCGTTCATGCCGCAAGGCAGGCGCGGGCAGCGCCCGGTAGATCGAGGAGTAGGAAGATTGCCGGTGCTTGCTGCGCAGCCATTCGGGCCCGGCAAATGGATGCGCCAGCAGGGACGACATCAGGGCGGCCTTGGAATTATCGAGAGATGAAAGCATGGGAGAGAATTCTGTCATGTTCGCACCGGGCAACGCGAGGGTTTGTATTTATCGCATGGGTCCTATCCGACACATCCGTCCCATGCGAATAAAGGGTCGGGGCCTACCCGCTATCCAGCCAGCCCAAACGACTGCGCGAAGCGGCGGAGGAATCCTGGGTCTTGCTTGGGGGGAGCGAGGGGTTGGGCGTGGAGGCGGTCGGCTATTTGCACCATGCAGCGGGCGGCGGCGGATTGGGGATATTGCAGCACGAAGGGGGTGCTCTGCATGACGGACTGCGGCACATGGGGATCGCGCGGGATGTAGCCCAGCAGGGACAGGTTGCGCCCAAGGTATTGCCGCGCCACGTTGGCCAGCTTCATAGTCACCGCGCGCACCTGGGCATCGTTCATCGCCATGTTGACGATCAGGCGGAGCGCCATGTCTTCCCGCGTTTGGTGCAGGGTCTTGAGCATGGCGTAGGCGTCCACGATGCTGGTGGGTTCGGGGGTGGAGATGAGCAGCACCTCGTCCGCAGCGGCGGCAAACGACACGGCGTTTCTGCCGATGCCCGCCATGGTGTCAATGATGATGTAGTCCGCGCCGGTTTGCAGTTCCTGCAACCCGGTGATGAGGCGCTGCCGTTGGGCCTGGCTCATGTCGGCCACCTGCGCCAAGCCGGACGAACCGGGTATCAACTCGATGCCACCCGGCCCGCGCACGATGATCTCGCGTAGCTCCTTCTCGCCACGTATCACGTGCTCGAGGTTGTAGAAGGAACTCAGTCCGAGCAGCACTTCCACGTTGGCCGTGCCGAGGTCGGCGTCGAGCACCACCACGCGGCAACCGCGCGCAGCGAGGGCAATGCCCAGGTTGATGCTGGTGCTGGTTTTTCCCACGCCGCCCTTACCACTGGTGACGGCAAGCACACGGGCGCGCTGGCGGTTGGCGCGGGTCATCTCGCGGAGGCGCTGTGCCTGGTCCATCATTGGGCTGCGCCTCCCGCCGTGACCAGTTGCGCCAGCTTGCCGCCGGTCGCCACTGTGATGTCGTCGGGCACGTTCTGCCCCACGCTGATGTAGCCCAAGGGCAGGCCCGATTCGGACAGTAGGCTGAGCATTGAACCGTATTGGCGGGTCTCGTCCACCTTGGTGAACATCAACGACGTGGGGCCAAGGCAATGGAAGTTGCGCAGGATGTTGCGCATGTCCTCAAGCGGCGTGCCTGCGCTCACGGTGAGCGTGGTCTCGTGCGGTTGCGCCGCCTGCAACAACAGCTTCAGCTCGTTGATCTGTTCAAGGTTGAACTGGCTGCCACCAGCGGTGTCGATGAGCACCAGGTCGTGTTCGCGGAAATCATGGATGGCCTTGCGCATCGCGGCGGGGTCGTCCGCCACGGTCAGCGGTATGCCCATGATGTTGGCGTACACGCGCAGTTGCTCGGTGGCGGCGATGCGGTAGGTGTCGCTGGTGATGAGCGCCACGCGGGCGCGTTCGCGTATGCCGCTGAACTGCCCCGCCAGCTTGGCGATGTTCGTGGTCTTACCCACGCCGGTGGCACCGCATACCGCCACGCGACGGCACGACCCACCCAGCAGCCCAATGCCGCCAGTGACCTTCACGCTGCGGCGAATCTCAAAGGCGAGGCGCTCGCGGAAAACGCGCTCGTCGCGCAACACGGCGGGTTCGCAGTCGCGCACCACCGCGCCAATCAGCGCGGCTGCCGTTTTGCGGGCCACGCCCTTGGCGAGCAGGTCGCGATAATGCGGGGCGAATTCCGCAGGCAGTCCCGCGCCGGGGTTTTCTGCATAGAGCACCTGCATCATCTCGCGTATCTCGCGCAGCTCCCCCTTCAGTGCGTCGATGCTGTCTGCCTCGGCGTGCTTGGGCTGGGGAAACTGCACCATGTTTCCGGCGGGGGCGCTGGCTGCGGGGGCGCTGGCTGCGGCGCTGGACTCGGCGCGCGCGCGCATCGGGGTGACGCCGCCGCCATCGCCGGGTGCCGGGGGCACGGGCTGCGCATTCATGCGGTGTTGCGCGGTGCGGAGCAATTCTTCCAGATCTTTGCGCGAATCGGGCGTAGCCACCGAGGCGCGGGGCGCGGTTGCTTGGTACTTGCGCTCGATAGCGCTGGTCACGCGCGGCCCGGCATCGGGTGCTCGGTCGGAAACGGACACCGTAAGTTCGACCTGGCTCTTGGCGAAAAACCCAAAGAGGCCACCCTCGCTCGATTGGCGCGAACTGAGCACGAGGGCGCCTTCGCCAAAGCGCGCGCGCATGGCCTCGTGGGCTTCGTCCAGGGTTCTGCCGGTAACACGGAACAGTCTTTGCTTCATGGGGTACATTCCTCCATGACTGGATGGGGATGTCGTTTACTCATGCTTGCACCACTCCGTTGCTTTCGAGGCGGACGGCGGGATCGATCTCGCTGTACGACAGCACGACAACCTTGGGTATGCGGCGCTCCACGATGCGCCGGAAGAAGCGCCGCACGGGCGCGCTGGTGAGGACGACCGGGTCTTGCCCCATCAGCACCAAGGACTGCACCGCCTTGGCGGTGGCCTCGCTGATGGCATCGGCGCGCGCCGGGGGCACGGGCACATAGTTGGCCGCCTCGCCCGCGTTCACCGCCTTGAGGATTTCCTCTTCCAACTGTGGCGACAGCGTCACCACACGGAGCGTGTTTTCTTCGTCCACATAGCCCGCGCAAATCTCGCGGTTCAGCGCATGGCGCACATACTCCGTCAGCACCTCGATATCCTTGGTGCGGGGGGCGTAGTCGCTCAACACTTCGAGCACGGTTTCCATGTTGCGAATGGACACGCGCTCGCGCAGCAGCGCGTGCAGAATCTTCTGCAACTCGCCATAGGTAAGCTGGCTCGGCAGCAGTTCATCCACCACGGCGGGAGAAGTTTCCTTGGCGTGGTTGATGAGCACCTGCACGTCTTCGCGGGTGACCAACTCATCGGCGTGCGCCATGATCAGTTCGGTCAGGTGGGTGGACAACACCGCCGTCGGCTCGACAATGGTATAGCCCAGCCGCTCGGCCCGGTCGCGCTTGTCGCGCCCCACCCACACGGCCTGCAACCCGAAGGCGGGTTCTTCCGTGGGATAGCCCTCGATCTCCTCCTCGGCCAAGCCGGGGTTCATGGCGAGGAAATGGTCCGGCATCAGTTCGTAAGATGCAATGACGGACTCGCGCAGCTTCACGCGGTACTCGTTCGGGCGCAGGCGCATGTTGTCCACAATGCGAATCACCGGGACGATAAAGCCCATCTTAGAGGCGGTCTGCTGGCGAATCACCTGGATGCGACTGAGCAGGTCGCCACCCTGCTTTGGGTCCGCCAGCGTGATCAGCCCGTAGCCCAGCTCAATCTTCAGCGGGTCCACAGTGAGGAGGTCTTCCGTGCGCGGCGCAGGCTGGTCGCGCGCCTCGCGCTCGGCCTCGGCAAAGGCAGCTTCCTCTGCATCGACCACGGATTGCTGCGCCCGCGTCACGGACTGGTAGGCCAAGAAGCCCAGCACCAGCGCTATGATGAAGAAGGGAACCGTGGGCATTCCGGGGGCTAGGCCAAACAGCGCGAGCATCACGGCGGACACGCCCAGCGCGCGGGGGTAGCGCGTGAACTGCGTGCTCAAGTCTTTGCCCAGGTTCTCGTCCGACGTGGTGCGCGTGACCACCAGGCCTGCAGCTACCGACACGATAAGGCTGGGAATCTGGGAGACCAGCCCGTCGCCAATGGTCAGGCGGGTGTAGAGTTCCGCAGCCTCCAGTATCGGCATTTGCAGGTTGACCACGCCGATGATCAACCCGAACACAATGTTGACGATGGTGATGATGATGCCGGCCACGGCGTCGCCGCGCACGAACTTGGTCGCGCCGTCCATCGCACCATAGAAGTCCGCCTCGCGCTCGATCATCTTGCGGCGCTCGCGCGCTTCCTTCTCGGTAATGATGCCCGCGTTCAGGTCCGAGTCCACGCCCATCTGCTTTCCGGGCATGGCGTCCAGCGTAAAGCGCGCCGCCACTTCAGAGATACGCGTGGCGCCCTTGGTGATCACCACGAACTGGATCACCACCAGGATGATGAAGATCACAATGCCCACGAAGAGGCTGCCCGAAGTAACGAAGTTGCCGAAGGCGTCGATGACGTGGCCCGCGTCTGCCTGCGAAAGTATAAGGCGCGTGGATGCGACGTTGAGGCTTAGGCGGAAGAGCGTGAGTATGAGCAGCAATGAGGGGAACACGGCGAACTCGACCGGCTTTTGCAGGTAGAGCGTTCCCAGCAGCATGACCACCGAGATCGAAATATTGAGGGTGAGCAGCAAATCGAGCAGGAAAGTGGGTAGCGGAATGAGCAACACCAGCAGGATGCCCAGCACGCCCACGGCGAGGAAGATATCCTGGTTGGCGCCCAGCCCGAAGGCGCGCCTACCGTTGAGTTCTTGCACGTTGGTGGCCATGCGTTATGCCCCCATCATCCAGCCGCCCGTGCGGCTGGGCGAGGCATCAGGCGCTCGCGTTCGCGGCGCTTGGCCGCGCGCTGGTCAATGCGGTACACGAAGGACAACACCTCGGCCACGGCCACGAAGAGTCCCTCGGGCACGGGGTTGTTCACTTCGACCAAGCGGTGCAGCTCGCGCGCCAGCGGCGGCTTCTGCACAATAGGAACGCGGTTCTCGACCGCAATCTCGCGGATACGCTGGGCCACCAGCCGCATCCCCTTGGCCACCACGATGGGTGCGTTCATGTTCTCCGCGTCATAGCGCAGGGCCACGGCGTAGTGCGTGGGGTTGGTGATGACCACGTCGGCCTCGGGCACCGCCGCCATCATTCGCTGCGAGGCTATCTGCCGCTGCAACTGGCGCACGCGCCGCTTGATGTGCGGGTCGCCCTCGAGTTCCTTCGCTTCCTGTCGCGCTTCCTGCGTGGTCATGCGCAGGTCCTGCTCGTGCTGCCACCACTGGTAGCCATAGTCGATCATGCCCAGCACCAGCATTACCAAGGCTATGCGCCACCACACGCCGATGACGAGCGTGCAGATCGGGCCGAGCGCGTCGAGCGGATCTTGGTGCATCAGCAAGATCATGGTATCGACTTCGTTGCGCAGGTACGCCAACACCACGTAGGTGATGAAGGTCAGCTTTGCCAGCGACTTGAAGAGCTCGACCAGCGAGCGCAGCGAGAAGATGCGGCCAAAGCCCGAGATGGGGTTGATGCGGTCGAACTTAGGGGTGAGCGGCTTAGTGGTGAAGAGGAAGCCAATCTGCCCCACGGTGACGCCAGCCCCGGCCAGCACCATCACCAGCAATATAGGCGCGGTGGCGAGCGCGGTGAAGTACAATCCGCGCACGGCAAGCTGCTGCACGGTTTCAAAGTCTACCGTGAGCGTGGCCGCTTCGCCGAGGAAGAATTCGCCCGATTGCAGTATCTGAATGAACATGTACCGCCCGAAGACCACAAGCCCCAGCAGCGCGGCAAAGAGTGCGAGCGCGCTGCTCAGGTCCTGGCTGCGGACCACATTGCCATCTTCGCGAGCGCGCTGTTTCTTTTGCGGGCTCGCGGGGAGTGTCTTATCTCCACCTACATCCTGTGACATGGTCGCTTACCCCATGGCCCGGATGATTTTGTCGACGTTGTCGAAGGCGCGGAAAAACATGCCATCGACCAGATCGATATATACGCCGATGCTGAAAGCCAGGATGAATAGTCCCGTGGCGATGGTGATGGGAAAGCCCACCACGAACAACTGTATCTGCGGCACCACCCGGCCCAGCAGGCCCATGGTGAGATAGGCCAGCATCAGCGCCACGGCCACGGGCATGGCGATCATCAGGCCCTCGATGAACATCACCCGGCCCAGCATGGCGATCTGCCAGAACAAGTCGGCGTTGGCGGTCAGCCCGCCCGGCGGCACATGCTCATAGGTGGAGGCAAGCGCGCGAATCATCAGGCGGTGGCCGCCGGTAATCAGCATGTACATGACCGAAAGGATGAACAGGAAGAAACCGAAGATGGGGAACTGGGTTTCCAGCGCGGGGTTGAACACGTTCATCATGCCGAAGCCCGTCTGCATGTCCATAATCTGGCCACCGATTTGTATGGCGGCAAAGACCAGCGTGAGGGCAAAGCCAATCAAAATGCCGACGAGGAAATCTCCCGCCGCTAGCATGGCAAAGGGCACGGCCGCTTGCGGCAAGGGCGTGGCCAACTCGGGCAGGGTGGGGGTAATCAGAATTGCGGCGAGGCCCGAGAGGCCAATCTTCGCCGTGTTGGGAAAGTTGGCGGAGCCGATGATGGGCGCGGAAACCATGAGGCCGCCGAATCGTGCGAACACGATCAGGAACAGCTTGAAGATTTCTGCTTCTGCAATCATGGCTTACACCGGGCGCACCAGGTCGGGAATTCCGTTGAGCAGTTCCTGCATGTAGTCAATCAGCAGGTCCGACATCCACGGGAGAGCAAGAACAAAAACCGCCAGCACCACCACAATCTTGGGTACAAAGCTGAGGGTGATTTCCTGTATCTGCGTGACGGACTGGATAATGCTGATCAGCAGCCCCACCACCAAGCCCGCCAAAAGCATGGGGGCAGAGGCCAAAAGCGTGATCAGCACGGCATCCTGACCGAGCGCTATCAGGCGGTCAATGTCCACCCCAGTCCTCCCCGCCCGGCAAACTCTGCCGAGCTTAGGCACAATATACCCCGCAACGCGCGTAACCGTAACACAACATATGGTTTATGTCAATAATTGATGACATGGGATCGGGGTGTTCAGACTTGTACCGCGAGGGGGGCGCGGGGTAACTTAGCGGCATGAAGGCACCATTCCTGATTGCTGAAATTGGCTGCAACCACTGCGGGGACTTTTCGCACGCGGTCGAGCTGGTGCGCACGGCGGCGGAATTTGGCCGGGTTCCCTGCGTGAAGCTGCAAAAACGCAGCCCCCGCGAAGTGTTGAGCCCCACCGAATTCGACGCCCCCCACCCGGAACCGCGCAATTCCTATGGCGAAACCTACGGCGCTCACCGCGAAGCCCTAGAGTTTACCGTGGAGCAGCACCGGGAACTGAAGGCCCTGAGCGATTCGCTGGGCGTGGCGTATAGCGCCTCGGTGTGGGACCTTACCTCCGCGCGGGATATCGCCGCGCTGGCCCCGCCGCTTATCAAGATACCCTCCGCTTGCAACACTTGGTATGAACTGGCCGAGGTGCTGTGCGGCGAATTCGGTGGCGAGATTCATGTGTCGCTCGGCATGACGACGTCGGCGGAGATGGACGAGATTGTGGCCTTTTACGAGGGCAAGGGACGGGCGCAGGATCTGGTGCTCTACCACTGCACCTCGGGCTACCCCGTCAAGTTTGAAGAAACTAACCTCCTCGAAATCCCCCGGCTGTGTACGCAGTATGGCGGGCGCGTGAAGGGCATTGGGTTCTCAGGGCACCACCTCGGGATAGCGGTGGATGTGGCGGCCTATGCCTTGGGGGCCACCTACATCGAGCGGCACTTCACGCTGGACCGCACCCAGAAGGGCACGGACCATGCGGCCTCGCTCGAGCCTGACGGGCTGCGCCGTTTGCAGCGCGACCTGCTGGCGGCCCATGCCGCGTTGACGGAGAAGGCGGCAGACATTCTGCCCGTCGAAGAACCGCAGCGCCGGAAACTGAAATGGAACCGCAACGCATGAAGTGTGTGGCCCTGATACCCGTGCGTGGCGGCAGCAAGGGCATACCTCGGAAAAACATCAAGCTGCTTTGCGGCAAGCCGCTGCTCTATTGGGTCTGCCGCGCCGCGCAGGATTGCGCCGCCATCGACACGGTGTATATCTCCACCGACAGCGACGAGATAGCTGCCACCGCGCGCGCGCTCGGGCTGGCCAAGGTGCAGGTAATCGCCCGCGCCCCCGAAACCGCCACCGATAGCGCAAGCACCGAGTCGGTGATGATGGACTTTGCGGGCCGTGCAGACTTTACCCACGTGGCGCTCTTGCAGGCCACCTCGCCGTTGCTGTCTTCCGACGACCTGAAGCGGGGTTGCGCCAAGGTGCTGGGTGGTGATTGCGACAGCGTAGTCTCCGTGGTCCGGCAGAAGCGTTTCCGCTGGGCGGCAGGCGCAGACGGTGCGATTACACCCGAAAATTATGACCCCCTCAAGCGTCCCCGCAGGCAGGACCACCAAGGTTTCCTGGTCGAGAACGGCGCGTTCTACATCACCTCGCGCGAGCGCCTGCTGTCTTCGGGCTGCCGCGTCAGCGGGCGCATCGAGCCGGTCGAGATGGCCGAAGAATCCTACTTCGAGATCGACGAACCCAGCGACTGGATCATCGCCGAGGGCCTGCTGGCCGCGCGCCAACGCGGCGAGGCCGTCAGCCTGGCCGAGCGCATCGCCCGGGTGAAGCTGGTGGTCTCCGACGTGGACGGCTGCCTCACCGATTCCGGCATGTACTACACCGAGACCGGCGACGAGATTAAGAAGTTTAACACGCGCGACGGACTGGGCTTTCGACTGCTCAAGCAGGCGGGGTACCACATTGGCATCATCACGCAGGAAAACACCGCGCTGATGAAACGCCGCGCAGCAAAGATGGGCGTGGACAACGTACACCAGGACGTGATGGACAAGGTCCCCGTGATGGCGAGCATCCTCGAACGGCTGGGCCTCGAATGGGAACAGGCCGCCTACCTCGGCGACGACCGGGGCGACCTTGGCGTCCTCCACAAAGTCGGCCTCGCCGCCTGCCCGAACGACGCCATCAGCGAAGCCCGCGCCGCCGCACACCTTGTGCTCCGAGCCAAGGGCGGCGAAGGCGCCTTCCGCGAACTGGCCGAGCGGATTTTGAATCAATAGGGCATAGAGCATCTAACACGAGCCTGCCACGTAGCTCCGGCATCCTGCCGGAGATAGGCGGTGGTGGCGGGAATCTTCGGCAGGATGCCGAAGCTACATTGTCCGCCTCGGGTTTTGTTAGAAGTTCTTATACGTCGAATAGCTCCTATACCAGCTTCAAGCGCCTGGCAATCCCCGGTATGAAGAACAACGGGTACACCAGCAGGATCAGGTTGGGCCCCCACCATAGGGGGTCGAAGTCGCGGCGGATGATCCAGAAGGCGATGGCTTGCAGGCCGCTGCAGGATGTGAGCACCAGGCTGATGAGGGCAAGGGGCGCCCAGGCGGGGTTTTGTTTGCGCCAGAGATACAGACTGGATAAACCCGTGGCCGATATGAAAAGATCGAGGGGCAGGAACGACCAGTTCCATGCCACGAGTATCGGGTTGTTGTAGTCTTGGAAGAGGTACTCCCCCGGAATCAGGTGGAGCAGGGTGATCAGCCAGTACGCAATGAACCCAATGTCCACCGCGAGGAACCAGGGTTTCAGTTTTTCCATGGGTGTATCCTTCGCCGTTGGGCGGCGTGATAGAGACCAAGGCCGAGAGGATCGGGTTGCATGAATATCGTCTTGATGGGGCCGAAGGGGGCGGGCAAGTCCACGGTGGGCCAGGCTTTTGCGGCGCGCGCCGGGATTCCGTGTGTGGATACCGACGCGCTGATCGAGGCGGCGGACGCCAAGGGGCGCACCTGCCGCGAGATTCACACGCAGGACGGCGCGGAGGCCTTTCGCGCAGCCGAGCGCGCCGCCGCCACACAGGCAGCGGAGCGGAATTACTGCGTGGTGGTCACTGGCGCGGGGCTGATGATGGACCCCGATTCGCGTCGCGCCCTGCGGGCAGGTTCGATATTGGTGTGGTGCTCGGCCCCTGCCGATACCCTGTGGCAGCGCGCCACGGCCAACGGCGTGCCGCCCATGTATGCGGGCGACGAGGGTCGCGCCAAGTATGAGGCCACCTGCGCGCATCGCGAGGAAGTGCTGCGGCCCTTCGCGGACGTGGTGCTGGACAACAGCGCGGGCAGGCCCGAGGAAGTGGCGGAACAATTGGCAGAACTTGTCGCTCAGGAACTTTCCGTTCGCATGACGGCGGCCAATTCGTATGGCGACGTGATTCGCATGACCAGCTTTGGCGAGAGCCACGGCAAGGCGCTGGGCATTGTGGTGGATGGCATGCGCCCCGGCATTGAATACTCGGAAGAAGTCATTCGCGAGCAGATGGACCGGCGCAAGCCGGGCCAGAGCAAGGTGGTCACCCAGCGCAAGGAACCCGACGAGGTTCACATACTTTCGGGTGTGTTCGAAGGCAAGACCACGGGCGCGCCGATAGCCATGGTCATCTACAACCAGGACCAGCGCTCGAAGAATTACGACGACATCAAGGACGTGTTTCGCCCCGGCCACGGCGACTTTACCTTCTACACCAAGTACGGCCACCGCGATTACCGTGGCGGCGGGCGGCAATCCGCGCGCGAAACCGCAGGCCGCGTGGCGGCGGGCGCGGTGCCCATGCACTTGCTGAACCAGAAGGGCGTGCGCGTGGTGGCCCACGCGCTCGAGGTGGCGGGCATCACCGCGCAGCACATCGACCTCGACACCATCGAGAACAATGTGGTGCGCTGTGCCGACCCCGAGGCGGCCAAGCTGATGGAGCAGGCGATTCTCGATGCCCGCAGCGACCGAGACTCGGTGGGCGGCATCATCCAGCTGGAAGTACACGGCCTGCCCCCCGGCCTGGGTGACCCGATTTTCGGCAAGCTGGACGCCCGCATTTGCAGCGCGATACTGACGGTAGGTGCTTTCAAGGGTATAGAGGTGGGGGGCGGATTCGCGCTATCCAAGCTGCGCGGCAGCCAGGCCAACGATGCGATGCGCGGCGGAGAATTCCTCAGCAACCACGCGGGCGGCATCCTTGGTGGCATCACCACCGGCGCGCCGGTCATCATGCGGATAGCGGTGAAGCCCACCGCTTCGATAGCCAAGACACAGCACACAAACGACGAGGCAGGCAACGAGCGCGACATCGAGGTGCTGGGTCGGCACGACCCCTGCATCGTGCCGCGCGCGGTGCCCGTCATCGAGAACATGGCGGCTTTCGTTATTTTCGACGCCTGGGAGGTGCAGGCGCGCCTGAATCCGGAATGGGAAGACCGCTACGGTTCATGGTAGGATTTGATGCTTGCGCCATGGCGCGGGCAGGGGTGAAGCGACAAAGGGATTCCGCATGAACAAGACCGCACTTGGATTTGGTATTGGATTGGTGCTTCTCGCCGGGGCCGCCGTGGCCTATTTGGCCATCGTGGGGGGCGAAGCCCCTGCACCCACGGCTGCGCCCGACACGAAAGCAGTCGCCGAGAAGCCCACACCCGAGGCAGCACCCGCTGCGCCAAAGCCCGTGGAAGATGCGAAGGCCGCAGCCGCAGCCATGCCCGAGCCGCCGAAGATTCCGCAGCCCAGTAACGTGAAGCCAACCAAACTTACCCTGTTGCGCACCGTGCCCGATGCCGTGGCCTATGCGGACAAGGAAGTGCTGGAGGTGATGGTGAGGATTGAGCAGCGCGAGGGCAACGACCCGGTGCGCGCCATGGGTATGCAGGAAGAGATACCCGCTGGCTATGCGCTTGATTCGTTCGACGGCCCCCGCCAGCCCGACGTGAAGCCGCCCGCCGGTACGCGTGGCACCCTTGAGTTCGCATGGTTCCAGTTCCCCGAGGGCTTCTTCCCGGCGGACTTCACCTACCGCATCAAGAAGGTGGGCGACCCCGGCGCCACGCCCCAGTTCAGCGGGCAGGCCCTCTACCGCACCAGCGGTGAAGAGCTGCGCACCGGCCTGGTGAAGACCTTGCTGGGCACCGGCGCGGGCGAGCCTGTCGCACCCGCACCGGCAGACCCCGCCGCCGCGCCTGCCGCAACACCGGCAGAGGCCCCCGCAGCATCAGCCGCCGAAGCCGCCGCCCCGATGCCGGAACCCCAATCCATTCCCGTTGCGGTGGATGCCAACGTGATGTTGGTTCGCGCCGCCAAGTCCCCGACCTATACGCCAGGAACCCCGGTGGAAGTGGACGTGGTGCTGGAATACGAAGGCACTGCCAAGCTGGGTGCCGTGGCCGTGGTAGATAAGCTGCCCCCCGGCTGGACCTTCGAGGGCGTGGCCGGTGCCAACGTACCCCCCATCAAGCCAGCGCAGGGCGCGCAGGGCAACGTGAGCTTCATCTTCATCGATGTGCCCACCTTCCCCGCTACCTTCACCTACACGGTGAAACCGTCGGCGGATTCCGCAGGCGAGCAGCAGATCAAGGGCAAGGTGGTTTACCGCGCCCAGGACCTGCCCTTCGAGGGAACCGAACTGGTCACCGCGATTCCGCAGCAGTAGATATCAAGCAAGTCACCCTCGCCCCGCTGGATGAGAATCCGGCGGGGCGTTTCGCTTTTGGCGGTGCAGGGCGTACCATCCAGCAGTATGGACGATGATATCCGCAACGCGGCGATTCCAGAGTTAAGGAAGAACATGAACCCCTCGTGCCGACGTTACCTCGTTGAGCAGGTTTTCCTGGCTTTCGTGGTGAATGCCTTCCTCAATGCCCTCGGTCCGTGGCTCTTCTTCGGCTATCTCAAGATGACCAGCATTCCCATGCACGGCCCCGCCAGCATAGTGGGCGAGGTCATTGGCACGTCGTTCGTTCTGCCGCTGCTCATTTGCCTAACGTTGACGCTGGAAACTCACCGTAGGATGAAGCACGGCCTGCAACGGGGCCATGAGCCGTTAGAAGAATCGAAGATTACGATGGGAAGATCATTCCGAATTGCACTGCCCCGCTCGCTTAAAGTGGGGGCATTGGGAATCTTGGTGCTGGTACCCACAATTATCGGTCCGCTTCTGCTGGTGGGATTTACAGAAGTAGACGTGACTACCTACTGCGTCATCAAGGCGATAGCCGCAGGGGTACTGGCAGCGGTCATTGCGCCCCCCATTGCCCTGCGTGCCTTGGGGGATCAGAGTCGAAAGTGAAGTCTGTGTAATTGAGGGGAGCTTTTAGGAGCCCTCAGGGGGAAGGGTGTTTCCTGTTTGGACTTGAGTTCAGTTCTCTCTTGTCAACAGCTCTGGACATACTCGCTGCTGAATGTTCATGCCGCCGGTCAGATTGCGAATGTTCTCGAAGCCGTGCTGCTTGAGAATACACGTGGCAATGTGGGCGCGTAGGCCGGACTGGCAGGTGACGATGGTTTCTCGGCTGGGGTCCAGTTCGTCGATGCGGGTGCGCAGTTCGTCCAGGGGAATCTTTACCGCCGACGCGTGACAACACTGCGCGACTTCGGCGGTGGTGCGCACGTCGACGAGTTGTTTTCCCTCGAGCGTGGTGCGGGCGTTGGTGGTTGGGCTGAGGCCATCGAGGTCGTTGATGGCGACGAAGGCCACGATGTGCACGGGGTCGCGCGCGCTGCCGAAGGGCGGCGCGTAGCAGAGGTCGAGCCCGGCGAGTTGGCGCACGGTGCCCCGCATGCCAATGGCGGTTGCTATCACGTCGATGCGCTTGTCCACCCCGTCTCCGCCGACAGCCTGCGCGCCGAGCACGCGCCCGGTTTTGGGGCAATAGACCAGTTTCAGGGTCATTGATTGCGCACCGGGATAGTAGCCCGCGTGGTGGTTTGCGGTGATGAGCGCTTCTTTTGCGGGAATGCTGGCGCGTTGTGCGGCCTTCATGGTAAGGCCGGTCAGCGCTGCGGTCTTTCCAAACACGCGGATGATGGCGGTGCCGAGGACGGGGGCCATGGGCTCGGAGCGGTCGTGCGCGGCATGTTCGCCGGCGATGCGCCCAGCGCGGTTGGCGGGGCCGGCGAGGGGCACACGCATGGCAGAGGAGGTGACGCCGTGCTGGTAGGCCACGGCATCGCCGACGGCGTAGATCTCTGGGCGGCTGGTTTGCATGTATTCGTTTACCCGGATGCCGCCGCTCGCGTCGATTTCGATACCGGCGTCTTGTGCCAGCTTGACGAGTGGCCGCACGCCGATACTCATGATGACGGTATCGCAGGGAATCTCGGTGCCGCTGTTTAGCACTACGCCGCTCACCTGGCCATCACTCAGCTGCATGGATGCGATGCCATCTGCCAGCTTCACTTCTACGCCCTGGCTTGTGAGTTCTTCCTGAACAAAGGCTGCGATTTCCGGATCGAGGGGGGGTAACACTTGATCTGCCAGTTCGACGACCGTAACGGATATGCCACGGTGGTGCATTTGCTCGGCCATCTCAAGGCCGATGAAGCCTGCCCCGATGACGGCCACCCGCTTGGGCGCGTGTTTATCGAGATGCGTCGCGATGCGGTCGGTGTCCTCCATGTTGCGAAGCGTGAAGACGTTGGGCGCGGTGGCGCCCTCGATGGGCGGCACGATAGGCGCAGCACCGGGAGCGAGTATGAGGCGGTCAAAGTGCTGGGTGAATTCGCGCCCGCTGTTCCGGTCGCGCACATGCACCTCGTGCGCGTCTGGGTCCACGCGTCTCACCTCGTGGCTGGTGTTGAGCTCGATGTTGTAGCGGTCCCGGAAAGTCTCGGGCTTTGCGACCAGCAGCTTTTCGCGGTCGGCGATTTCACCGCCTAGATAATAGGGCAGCCCGCAGTTTGCGAAGGAGGCATAGCCGTCTTTTTCGTAGATGATGATGCGCGCGTTTTCGTTGCAGCGCCGTGCGCGCGTGGCGGCTGTGGCTCCACCGGCAACGCCGCCAACAATTACAATGACTCTGTCATCCGGTGCTGACATGGCACGGCTCCCTATTGCATTTGCTTATCGGTTCCAAGGCATTTTGGCGAGCATCATGCCCATCATGCAGGTATCGGTGATCCCGGCAAACACCAGCCCGCAACCCACAAAGGCGGAGAGGCCGATGAACAGTGGGTGTGCCAGCAGTGACAAGACGATGCCCAAGACGACCAGCGACCCCGCTGCAATTCGCACCTGTCGCTCGATGCTGATGCTTCCCTTCCCCTCCACCACGGGAAGGCCTGCAGCTACCCAGGCGTCGGTTCCACCTTCCACGAGGTAAATGGGTACGTCACCGCGGGCAGCGATTTTCTCTGCTGCCGCCTTGGCCCGTTGACCGCTCTTGCAGATGAGGTATACCGGACCACCCTTGGCTTCGGCGCAGAGGTCTTGACATTGCTTCTGCCCGAGCTTGTCCAGCGGCAGGTTCCGTGTGCCAACCGCGTGGCAACTGCGGTGCTCTGCCGGGGAGCGAACATCGAAGAACGCCGACGCCCCTCCAGACTTCAGCCGTGTTGCCAGTTCCTTTACCCCAATGCTTTCTATGGCGCCCATTCCTAGGTTTCCTTATCTGGATATATCGCAATTTGTTGATACTTTGGAAACATATTTTAGGTGCCTTAAATTCCATTCACGCAAAGCGTTTCCTTACGCAACTAAGAATGCTGCCCAACCCGGGGTCTGCAGCGCGGTAGAAGATGCATTGGCCGCGACGTTCAAAGTTCAGCAGGCCACGGTCGCGCATCTTGCCCAAGTGCTCCGACGCCATGTGGCTTTTAATGCCACAGGCATCGGCGAGTTCACCGACGGTGTACTCGCCGTCCAGTAGCATCTCCAGCATACGCAGCCGATGCGGATGCGCGATCGTCCGCAGACAGTGCGCCGCCTCGTCCAAGGCTTCCAGAGATATAAGCTGGGCATGTGTCTTCATGAAAGAATTATACATCGCAATGTAACGACATGTCAATATTATTTTTGATTTAACACGGGGATGTTGGTAGCAGGTAAGTCGCTTCGGGCTAGGCGTTAGCGCGGATTCGGTTGGCGATTTTGATGGAGTAGGCGAAGACCATCTGGCCGCCGAAGTAGAGCGGTAGGCCGAGGGCGGGGTTCCACATGCTATCTTCGACGAACTGCTGGCGGGCCACGCAGATGTCGGAGAGCCAGAACATGAGAGCTGCGACGACCATGATGGGGGTGCCGCCGTTGCGCCATGCGCCCACGGACAGCGCGACCATCGAGGTGATGACGACCATGTAGGCATACACCGGGCCGCGCATGTCGTCGCTCAAGTGGGGGTTGAGCCAGAAGAAGAGGCCCACGGCGGGCAGCGCGAGCACGGCGAAGCCTGCGCCCACGCCGGACCAGCGCACGCCCCACAGCAGGAAGGCCACGCTATAGGCAATGTGCCCTATGAGGAAGGCGACGAGGCCGAAGAGGAAGGTGCCGGGCAGGGCGAGGAAGAGGTCTCCCCACCAGGAGAAGAAGAGGCCGATGAACACGGCGATGCCATATCGGCTGTTGAACGCGCCTGCCGCCCATGCCATCAGCAGGAAGCCGGTCGAGGCCGTCATCTTGGGCACGACGCCGGGAATGCCCAAGGGGCGGCTCAACAGCAGCAACACTACTGCCAGCACGGTTAGCCCGGCGGAGGCAGCCAGCCACTTCGATGAGGCTGGGCGACCTAAAACCATTGCTTGAGGAAGAACACGACGCCTGCCACGTAGGAGACGAGTCCAAGGTTACCGAGGCCGCCATCGTTGGTGGATGCCTTGGCCACGGAAATGTTTTGGATATGCTTCATGCGTTGCGCTCCCAATGCGTCAGCGGTAAACGGTTTATATGAGGGCCTTGGCCGCAGCGACTGCGGCGATCAGTATTCGGAATATGGTGAGGTTGAGGAAGTCCATGTTGGCTTGATCCTCGGGGTCCACCTCAGCGCGCGCCACGCTGATTGTGCGGCAATGCTTCATGTTGGCCTCCCCTCTTCGGTTGGCTGGTAGTTTGGCGGGATGCGGACGGTGATGTCAACGGGAAACGACGCAATTAAACGCCGATATCGGGGCGCTTGAAGAATACGATTTCATGCAAAGAGCCGAACGATAGCGCCTACTCGTAGCGCAGGGCCTCGACGGGGTCCACACTGGCGGCCTTATAGGCGGGGTAGACTCCGAAGAATACGCCGACGGTCATGCTGAAGAGGAAGGCAAGCGCGGTGGACCAGAGGGAGATGCCGATGGGCAGGGTGGGGTAGGCCACGCGTATGGCAAAGGTGCCTGCCGCGCCTAGGCTGATGCCGATGACGCCGCCGAGCAGGCTGAGGGTGACGGACTCGATGAGGAACTGGAGGGCGATGTCTGCCCGGCGCGCGCCGATGGCCTTGCGTATACCCACCTCGCGGGTGCGTTCGCGCACAGACACGAGCATGATGTTCATGATGCCGATGCCGCCTACAAGCAGCGAGATGGAAGCGATGCCAACCAGCATGATCCGCAACATGCCGAAGATGCGGTCGAAGGTTTGCAGCATTCCATCCTGGTCGGTCACGGTGAAGTCGTCGTTGTTGTCGTGCGCGGCGCTTACAATCTTGCTCACGGATTCCTTGGCGCGGGGCAGGTCTTCCTTGCTGCGCACACCCACGAGGATTTCCCAGAGCTCGTCTTCGCCGTTCTTAAACATCTGCTGCGCGCTGGGCAGGGGGATGATGATAAGGTCGCCGAGGTCGATGCCCAGCGCCATGCCGCGTTCTTCGAGAATGCCCACGATCATGTGCTTGGTGCCGTTCACGGTGACGGTCTCATTCAGTGCACGGTCGTTGCCGAAGAGTTCCTTCTTCAGCGTGGTGCCAATGATGCACACCTTCTTGTTGTTGGCAATGTCTTCCTCGGTGAGGAAGCGGCCAATCTGGGTATACAACTCGCGGATGTTGTCGAAGTCGGGCGTGGTGCCAATGCACATGACATGGCGCTGCCGGTTGTGGAACTTCACCCCGGCCAGGCCCACGGAGTTACCACACACGCCGGTGATGCCACTGGCCTTGCGCTTGATGGCCTTGGCTGTTTCATACGTCAGCTTGCGGTGGCTGCCTGCGGTGATGGGAATGAGGCCGGTGGTCTCTTGCCTGCCCGGCGTAACGATAAGCACGTTGCTGCCCATGATGGCGAACTCGCGCGAGACGTAGGCCTGGGCCGATTCTCCAAACGCCACCAGCATGATCACCGACATCACGCCGATGATGACGCCCAGCGTGGTGAGGAAGGCGCGAACCTTGTTCTGCGCAATGCTGCGCAGCGCGGTAAGCAGATGCTCAAGCGGGCTCATGAACCGCTCAACTCCGCCACCTCTTCCACCAGCACCCCATCTTCCAGTCCCTTGATGCCCACCGAGGTGATGATCTTCTCGCCCGCCGAAAGGCCCGACAACACTTCCTGGAATTCCCAGTTGCCAATGCCGAGGGTCACGGCGCGGCGGCGCACGCGGTTGTTCTCGATCACGTAGGCGTATTCATCGCGCACCAGCGCCTCGCTAGGCACATGCACCACGGCGTCGCGCTTTTCTACCAGCACGGTAACGCTGGCCGACATGCCCGGCAGGAACTTGGTCTTGTCGCCGGTAATGTCGATCTTCAGGTTTAGCGTACGCGCAAGGTCCGAGTTCGGATGCACCACGGGGGAGATGAAGCGAACCGTGCCGTCGAAGATTTCTTCGGGGTAGGCGTCAATCTCGATACGCACCGGCAGCCCCACGCTCAACTCGCCCGCGTTGGACTCGTCGAAGGGAGCCTCGATGTAAACTTCGTCTTTGCTTACCAGGCTGAGCACCGGCAGCCCCATGGCCACGGCCTCGCCACGTTGCAGCATCACCTTCGCCACCACCCCACTGAACGGCGCCTTGAGCAGCGCCTTCTCGCGCATGGCCTTGGCCCCTTCCACCGCCGCTTGCAACTGTTCGAGCATCGCGTCTGCCGAAGTGATGTCCTCATTGCGCACGCCGGTTTCGCCCTGCGCCGCCACGGCCCCGGCCACGGCTTCCTGCGCCACCTTCAGCGCCAGCGCCGCCTTTTCAAAATCGCTCTTCGATATCGCCTGCCGCTCACTCAAGGGAAGCACGCGGTTGTATTCCGCCTGTGCCGCGTTGAGCTGCGCCTGCGCCTGCCGCACTTGGATGCCGGTGACGTCTTCCGACATGGTCTTGACCATCTGGGCCTGGTCGCGGCGCGAGCCGCCCGCCCGCAGGTTGGCCTCGGCAAGGGTCACTTGCGCGTCCAGCTCCGCGTGTTCCAGTTCCACCAGCACCTGCCCCTCCTGCACCACGTCGCCCTCCTTCACGTGAATCTCTGCCACCACGCCAATGGTGCCCACGGCCAGCATCGCCCGGTGTTCGGGAATCACCGCGCCGGAGGAAATGGAAGCGACCGTCTCCTCGACGGGACCCGTCTCCACAACCCACGCCGTAACCTGAATGGGGATTTCGCGCATCGTATACCACACGCCCGCGCCCGCCGCGCCGCACACCAGAAGCAGGACAATGATCAGTCTCATGCCGTAACCTTTTCTTTGGACCGCAGGCGCTCGTCGGACAGCACCAGCCCATCGCGGAACGTGACAATGCGCTCCGCGTGTTCCGCCACTTCCCGCTCGTGCGTCACCATCACAATCGTGTTGCCCTGTTCCTTCAGGTGCTCGAACAGTTCCATAATGCTCTCGCCGCTGCGGCTGTCCAGGTTGCCCGTGGGCTCGTCCGCAAAAAGAATCGAGGGTTTGTTTACCAAGGCCCGCGCAATCGCTACACGCTGCCGTTGCCCGCCCGACAATTCATTCGGGCGATGGTGCTGGCGCTCGCCCAGTCCCACGTCCGTCAACGCCTCCGCCGCGCGGCGCAGGCGCTCCTTGCGCGGCACGCCGTCATACAGCAGCGGCAGCTCCACGTTCAGCAGCGCGGTAGAGCGCGCCAGCAAATTGAAGTTCTGAAACACGAAGCCAATCTCATGGTTGCGCAGGCGCGCCAACTGGTTCTCTGTATACGTGCTGACCAGTTGGCCCTTCAGCCAATAGTTGCCCGTGGTGGGGCGCGAAAGGCAGCCGAGGATATCGAGGAAGGTCGTCTTGCCCGAGCCAGATGGCCCCATGATGGCGACGTAGGAACCGCGCTCGATATCCAGGTTCACCCCATCCAGAGCGCGCACTTCCGAATCGCCCATGCGGTAGACCTTCCGCAAGTCTTGCACGCGGATCAAAACATTGTCTGGCGGGGGAGTTTCCATGGGCCGGGAGGATAGCACGCCGTGCCAAAGAATGCGAAGGCAAGCACAGAGGAAAAATCCCGCCAACAGTAAACTTGAACTCCCCCCGCTTGAACGCTATACTTTTCACTCTTCGCAGGCGCAAGCCCGCATCTGCGTCCCCATCGTCTAGTCGGCCTAGGACACCGCCCTTTCACGGCGGCGACAGGGGTTCGAATCCCCTTGGGGATGCCATTCTTTTTGAATGGCGTCAGCCAGTGACGCACGTTGAAAATCCCAACAAATACTGGGGTTTTCTGCATTCCCTTCTTGCTTATCGCTGTGCTCGTTTTGCGTCTCTGAATTGCAAATCGTTGCAGAATTTTGCCCACGATTGCCCTCGGCGAGTACATGTTCTGGTACATGCTGGGTTACGCCACCATCCCCGAATTCTGCCATGTTCGAGTCTTTCTGGGCAGATGTGTTCAGCGACCAGACCGGCAGCGACTCGATGGCGCCTGCTACATCCAGCAGGGCAGGATCGGTGTACACGTTGGCGGTCAGCTTGGGGTCACTGTGGCGCATGGCTGCCTGGGCAGTCCGCAACGGTACCCCCGCTTTGCAAAGGTGTGTAGCAAAGGTGTAGCGGAACGAGTGAATATCCACTATCCGCTTGTGCTCGTCCTCCTTCTTGATGTCGGCGAACGTGAGGTCCAGGTCAAGATGGCGAACCAAGCGAACGGGCACGTCGAAAAGCGGGGTGCTCATGG
>JBIKMR010000169.1:0-9252 GCA_044359155.1 Candidatus Hydrogenedentales bacterium
GCTGAGGCGGAAGGGGGTTTCGTCGAAATCAGCGGCGTGCCTAACGCAGGCACCCGTGTTTCCGGGGCCCACTTCGTAGCTGTCTTCGGTACCTAATTCGCAGTGGTATTGCAGGGCGTTGAACAATTGCACTACACGCAACAACTCGGAGAGGCGGAAGGAGCCATCGCAATCGCGGTCTGCGGTATGCGCGCCATAGCTGGGGAAGATCAGGCAGGCATCGGGCGCAGCGGGTTCGAGCAGGGTTCGGCGAATCTCGCTGCCCTGCAACAAGAGAAACGTATCAGCCGCAGAATTGCCGGGCAGCAGCACTTCGTCGCCATCAAAGCCTGCGCCTGCCTGCGGGCCGCCGGAACCAAAGGTGAAGGGGGCAAAGGTGACTGGGTCTTCGCGGGCCTCATCGGTGGGCACGCCCTCTTCAAACCCAGCCAATCCGCAGAAATTGCCCGTGCAGGTGTTGGTGCCGGTCAGCTTGTAGGGGAAACTCTGCGTCCAGGTAATCACGCCCGCAGCAAGGGTGCCGGTGGCCAGTGTCTGCACGCCGCTAAAGTTGGATTCGGAGAAGAGGTTGGCATCCACCCGGGCGCTGCTGGTGGCGGTGGTGAAATCTTGCACCAGGCTGAAGCGGCGCATCTGCACTGCGCCGTCTACCAAGGCACCGCCGGAGGCCGGGTAATCGATCACAATATATCCGGGGCCGATCACATAGCTGCCATTGCCCAGCCCAAGGGGAGTGTTGCGAATGTCGAGCAGCACCCCTTCGAGATCGTAGACCACGCGCCAGACGGCGGCATGGGAAGTAGAGGCAAATAGGGCTACCATCAGGCCCGCGAGCAAACTGCTTGGGCGATATACTGCACGGCTCAACTCGACTCTCCTCATGCCCCGAGCGGGCGTCAGCACAATCCTCACCGGGTACCCTACAAACTAAAGCCCCAACTGTTTCGAGATAATTTCGTTCATTATCTCACGCGTACCCCCGCCGATGGGAAGCAGGCGCGTGTCTCGATACAGCCGCTCGACCACATACTCCCGCGCGTAGCCGTAACCACCGTGCAATTGCACGGCATCGTAGCAGACCTTGTCCGCCACGTCGCAAGCAAAGTTCTTGGCCATGCTCACCTCGGTGACCGGGTATTCCTGCGCCTGAATCTTTGCAGCCACGCGGTAGTTGAATTCCTTCGCAATCGTCACCATTGAGGCCATTTCTACCAGCTTGTGCCGCGTGACCTGAAACCCGGTCAGCGGTCGCTTGAACGCCTCGCGTTGCTTGGCGTAGTCGCGCGCCAGCTCATAGGCGTACTCGGCAGAGGCGTGCGCCATCACCGCGAGGCTCAAGCGCTCTTCCTGAAAATTCACCATGATTCCGGCGAAGCCGTTGTTCTCGTCGCCGATGAGGTTCTCGACCGGCACGCGGCAGTTCTCGAATACCAACTCCGCCGTGTCCGACGCGTTCCAGCCCATCTTGCGAATCTTGTTCGACACGCTAAAGCCGGGGGTGCCGCGCTCGACCACCAGCAGGCTCACGCCGCCATGCCCCTCGCCGCCCGTGCGTACGGCGGTGGTGACAAAATCCGCACGGCACCCCGAGGTGATAAAAGTCTTCGCGCCGTTGACCACGTAGCAATCGCCATCGCGCCGGGCACGTGTTTGAAGGTTGGCCACGTCGGACCCTGCGTTGGGTTCGGTGATGCCCAGCGCGGCAATCTTCTCGCCCGCCAGCACGGGCGCAACGAAGCGCTGCTTCTGCTCTTCGCTGCCCAGCGCGAGGATGGGGGGAATGGCGATGTTGTGGCTGAACAGACCGGCGCACAGCCCCAGACTTCCCGAGCGGATGAACTCTTCGGTGGTGGCGATGCGGTGAAAGATGTCGCAGGACAGGCCGCCGTATTCCTCCGGATAGCCCAGACCCATGAAGCCCGCGTCCGCCGCCTTGCCATATAGATCGCGCGGGAATTCCTCGGCGTCTTCCCATGCGTTGATATGCGGCGCGATTTCCTGCGCCACAAAGCGGCGTGCGGATTCGCGCATGGCCGCGTGGGTTTCTGAGAAGTATCGGTCGTAGCCCATGAACAAGTCCCCGTGTGCGAACAAGATAGCACATCGCCGCCGCACTTGGCCTCCCTGTCAGGCGCATTGAGCAGTGCTATCGCGTACATGCGGTGATAGCCCCGCCATGTCACCGAACTCATCCAGAAGCTTCTTGCCTGGCGGAAGCCCGATAAGATCCTAAGATGCGCGATTCGCAAACTTGCACGACCCCGCCATCATTTGCTATGATTTCGCCCTTGTCCCATACGCACCTGTAGCTCAATTGGATAGAGCATCTGACTACGGATCAGAAGGTTTGGGGTTCGAATCCCTACAGGTGCGCCATTTATTCCGTACAAACGCCGTGAACGCTCTGCGCGCTCACGGCGTTTTCCCGTTTGCGCGGGGCCATGCCGAAGGGGACTTCCGGTCCCCGTCCGGTTCAACTCTTTCCTTACGTCCAACTCGTGTCCCGTATTCTTTTCATACCGGATAAAATGGTAAGACCAGCGCAGAAAAACATTCAATGAAAGAGTCGGAGCTTCCCTAGCTCCTAGTCGGGCAAGCCCTTTGCGAGGACGGGCGTGTTTGTTTGAAGCGTTATCTCGGTGGGGAGAGGTTGCAAGGTGATGAGGTCTTGCCATGCGCAGTCCGGTAGTTTGACGCTGATGGGTTTGCGTGAAAAGTTGACGAGATTGATTAGGGTGTGGCCATCCAGCACGGCGGAGCGCCACTCAACACCGTAGGGCAACTTTCCGTCTTTGTCCACGAGGTCGATGCCCGGCTTGACCCCAGCACGCTGTATCTCGGTCTTGAATATCTGGGACAGATCTTTGCCACGCTCGGAGCGCGAGATCTCGCGGGCAAATGCCGGTGGCTCAACGTTCCGGCCATACTCGTCCTTGTGCAGGTTGTCATCGCCATAGGCCAAGACGACTCCGCCGCGCTGAATGAAGTCGCGAATGCCTTGGAGTCCCTCGGCGGTGATGGCCGCGGCCCCGGCCACGATCAGGCACTTAAGGCCGATCACTGCATGGTCGGCAAGTTGTTTCTCGTGGACGAAGCCGATAGGGATGCCAAGGAAATTGAGTGCCTCATAGACATTCTTACGGCTGCTAGCAACGCGCGAATCGTGAACCTGTGCAGCATTGGACCAAAGGATGGCGACCTCGGGCTCTTGGTTCTGCAACGTGAACACCTCCCGCGACAGGCGCATCAGGTCGAGCGCGCTGCGGCTCATGGCGGCAGTGCATGCCGCACGGTGAAGGGTGAGGCCTTCCAGGTCGCTCTTCTTGTCGTACGTGCGCCCCCAAATCCAGGTCGTGCTTGCCCCTTGGCCGTGGATTGCTCCCTGCCAGATGGCAGTGTAGATGTGGCTGGCATCTACAAAGAAGTCGGTGCGATCAAGGATCACGTGGTTTTCTGAGTTGAAAATGGGTGTGTGCGCCATGGAACGCTGTAGGTCGTAGAACATGCCCTGAACCAGCCAGTCGCTCGCCCACGGCGAAGCGTCCCCGTTGGGTACAAAGTAGCAATCGTTGCCGTTGATTCGACCCAACTGGGCGAACTCCAGAGGGTCAGTGCCCCACAGTACGGAATCTCGGTCCCATACGAGCGGCATCATCTTGGCGTGGCATTCCAGATTTGGGGCCATCTCGTGGATGATATCGACCATCCAACGGTGCCAGCCTGCGAACCGGGTTTGATTGAAGCGGACGACATCGTAGAGCGCCGCAGGAATCTCTCTAAAACTGAGTGGCGGCTCTGGCACCTGATTGAAGGATTCATGGCGTGTGCCATAAAGCTCATTTAGTCTGTCGATTTCCCCGTGAGTGGCCGCGATGTACTGATGCCACAGGGGCACGCGTGCGGAGTCGGACTGATGTTTGTCGTAAACGGGCTCATTGCTCAAGCATATCGAGTGCAGCGCAGGGTGATCCTTGACGAGCGGGATGAGTGTCCGCAGATAGCGCTCATAAATCTCTCGCGCCTCGGCCGCTTCAATCGAGTTCTTGAGGAATGGCTGTGTGCCGGGTGCGCCGGGTTCCACCTTGAGCGCAGGCCTTTTCTCATAGGCCCAGGCGGGGAAATAGTGCGGACTAATCAAGAGATTCAGCATGACGCCATGGTCTCGGGCCCGGTCGAGGGCAGGGATGAGGCGGTCGGTAATGAGAGCGGTGCTGACGGTACCATCTGCGTTGACCACGCCTTCGGGACCCTGCTCGATCTGGATCACATTGATCCCTATTTTATCGAATAGAGGTATATCCTCGATAGCAGGGTCGCCGTGACCATACCCAGTCAAGAACACCGGACGGTACTCCTCCTTCTCGCCAATGCGGCAGCTTGCCCAAAATGCGCCGTCTTCAATGCGCATGGTGCCAGGAAGCAGGCGAGGTACCACCACACCCGCTCGTGCTTCCCGCTCCGCGCGGTCGAGTAATCCTGTCAATTCCTCGACCACTTCCTGCGCGCGCGGAAGTCGGTCATTCGCCACATCTTCTCTTGCGTACGCGCAAAATCGTTTCGCGATGAGGAAATCAGCTGCAGGATAGTCGACTGCCAGGCCAGACTCCCGGGCATCCGAGATTAGTATCTCAACCGTGGGCAGCCGTGCTTCCTGCGCCGAGATTTTCTGAAGCACGCCGTCAGCGCCCTCCCCCTGCGCATCAAGGGCCAAAAACAAGGCCAAAAGAGCTGTCGGCAATATTCTTGGCATCAACGAGTCCTCATGAAGTCTTCCCGAATAACGCCAGAGTCACGGCGTCCCAGCCCTTCAGGGCGTGCTCTGGCAGAGGATGAGCCCTGTCGAAGGAAAGCATCGCTTCCCTGAGCTCAATAGTATTCGCTGTTTCGTTGATGCTTCCATCCGGGATCAATACCGCATCCAGCGGCAGGTGCAGGTGGGCGACCAAGCAACACCAGAAGCCGTGCGACGACGACGGCGATACCGGTTACCGCAACCACTATCCAAGGGAGCATCTCATCCGCGACACCGAGGCCATAGGCGGAGAGGGATGGGGGTCGGTAGACTGCAAGCGAAAAGCCCCCGATGCTACTGGCGCTCAGCCATGCAATGCCTCTCAAAAGCATAGGAATCCTTGCTCTCCCTATCTGTTC
This sequence comes from Candidatus Hydrogenedentales bacterium, assembly GCA_044359155.1. Taxonomy (GTDB): domain Bacteria; phylum Hydrogenedentota; class Hydrogenedentia; order Hydrogenedentales; family JAEUWI01; genus WGMK01. Next base: position 5,152 of record JBIKMR010000169.1, read on the forward strand.
TAATTCCACGACTAGGGTTGTTGCTTCTTTGCCAATTCCCTCAACACGGCCAGGTCATCCTGGCTGGCGGCCGGGTTGAAGTTGATGCTTTCTTCACCGGCAACCAGCGCCATGCGGCGCGCTTCTATCCTGTCCATTTCACCGGATGAGGTGGCAGCTACATAGATGGCAACACGACTTGCACTATCTCGAACCTCGACACGTCCATCCAGCAAGGTGTGTTCCACTTTCCTGACACTATCCGCATCCACACGGAAAACCTCCACGGGCGCTCGCGTGTAGGCGGGCAATGGAAAGCTGAACTGGACCGCACGCGGTGGACCGAACTCGAAAATCCGGCGCTCCGGATGTGGCTGATACGCAAGGTCGAGTGCGAACAATAACGCGCCACGCGAACTGGCAACGACATCCAAGTCCCAGTCGGGCAGGCCGTCGCGCAATACACGCTGGTGGCTGATTGCGTCTCCTTCAAGATAATACTCCTCCAGCATGCGAATCTCCCGGCCGATCCGCGTCATGGGGTCTATCAGGTCCGGAAACTTCGCCAGCGCACTCACGCTCAGGTTGAACCAGTAAAGCGAAGTGATGCGACTGGCTAGTGCATGATAGGCCTGAAGGCGGAGTTCGTCGGGGGTAGGAGAACCGCGCCTGCGGCCATGCCCGTTCCAGTTGTCGTGCGGTCCCTGCGACCAGTATGCCGTTGGCCGCGGACGATTCAGCTCGCGCAGTGACCGAGACATTTCGCCGATGGTTTCCAGCGGAGCCCCCCAAAAGACTTTCTTTCCCCCCCAGCGTTCGTACTTCGACCAGGCATCCGGCGAAGGTGCTGTGACCCGGTAGGCGTCATAGTGCGGGTAATCGGAAATTCCCGCGTAGAATCTCCATATACGCTCTTCACTATGGGTGACCGATGTCGGCAGGCGGGTTGGGGCGTATGCCGAAAGCGTCTTCCAGCACTCCTGTGGAGGCACGGGTCGGCCACCGCCATACTGGGGCTCGCCAAGGACTTCCACGGCGTGAATCCGTGGCAATAAGGCGTCCGAATCATAGTGTTCCGTCTGCCTTAGCCCGCCGAAATACTTGAGTGGATAGCGCGTGTAGAGACCGTCGGGTCCGGTTTGATCCGTGTAGCCGGGCATATCCTCGATGTGCGCGGTATTCACATAGAGCCGGCGCAGCAGCTTGTGAAAGGTCTCAGACTCAAGCGGCTTGTGGCCACCTCCCGAGGTGTCGTGTACCCATCCCCCGCTAATGTCGAAGACCTCGCGCTTGATGCGCTGGTGGGACCACAGGGTCACCGGATTGCCTTGAGCATCCCGCAAGCGCACCTCAACGGCTGCATAGGTGAGAGGCAACTGGCCAAGCGACACACGTGCGCCGCCACGATCCTTGGCTGGAATCAGCCCATCGGCAGGGAAACACTCAAGGGCGCTATCGTTCCACACCTGTGGCACGAGTACGCGCCAGGTGGCGTTGCTCTCCGGAAGCCACAGCCGACACGCCTCGATGCGCAGTGGGCCCTGTGTATCATTCGCAACATGAAAGACGAGGGAATCCGGTTGGACCCTTTCTCCCTGCCCCAAGTATGTCACGGACGATAGCCACGCCGAGGGTGCATCGATCGGTACGGCAAGGGAAGCCGGTCTCCCGGTCTCCGGGAGTGTAACTGTCAGCTCAGCCTGTGTGCCGACACCCCACTGCGCTCGCGCGCCGTTCCAACTCCAGACCGTCATCGCCCCAGGCGGCAGGCGAAGCGGCTCTCCCCCCCAGGCCGAGGGCAAGTCATGCCAAGCCCAGGCTTCGGTCTTTAGCAAATCCTCGGGACTTTGTCCACGTAACCGGATGTCCGTGTCAGCAGGAATAGAGACCTCCGTGGCCGAGGCGTTCTTCAGGAAAACTTCCACCCGTGCTCCCAGGCTGAAGTCAGCCTCCTGCCTGTACTTCATTTCGGTAGACTGCACATGAGGGACCACATGAACTCCCACAAGCTGAAGTACATTTCCGGCAGATTCCACAACGTCGGCAGAAATAGTGTTCGCTGCTACATCAGCCGCCTGAGCAATACATGCCGCGAAGAACGCACATGCGTACAAACCGCTGCGCACTACTTGCCTGGGCAGGCGTCCAACCGGCGTCCTGCGGTATTCCTGACAGCTGATCACTTTTACTTCTCCTTGCACGGCGTGCCGCTACGAACTTCACCAAAGTCTAATCGATTTCTACGAGGCAATCGCTTGGCTCACTAGTCGCCGTAGGGCCAGCTTGGAACGACGCCAAGCCGTGAGCGAACACCTGACCCGTTCAGAAAACATAGGCACTGTTCGGTGAGTACATTCTTGAAGGTGAGTCTTGCTCATGTAGCCCGATGTGGTTGGTGAGATTCAAGCCGCAGGATTGGGAGCGCAGCATCGAAGAACTGATGAAAAGCGGGAGAAACGGCGAGAGAATCCACGACGGGGAGCGGCGGTCCAGTGCCGGACACTCGCCCAGCGCTTCCCTTAACCCCAGCGCAGGTTCTCCCGCGCCATGCGCTCCACCAGATCGCGTATCGCCCGGGTGGTCGGCGGTCGCCCCGACTTCTTCGGCACGTGCCCGCGCCGCTGCTCCCGCCGCCAGCGGTGGTAGGTCGCTGGTCTGACAACGTGCACCAAGTCTGTCACCTCGTGCTCGAGCAGGGCTCCTATTCTTAACAGTTCCGCACGTTCCGCCGGAGTGGGCACGATGCGCTCCGCGTCCACCCGGGCGCGGAGAATCCGTATTTGCTCCGCGGGAACTGCAGTTGGGCGTTGTGCCGAGGCTCTAGCCAGCGCATGGCCAGCAACACTAAGGCAAAAAGGAGGTTGTCCACGGGGATCCCTTTGGTGTAGGCTTCGTTCTGCAAGTGGCCTTGCGCCATTTATTTACAGGGCACGCTTACATTTTTACACACCCTGGATTGGCGCTTCCCTGTCGCTTCAGGTATCGCGTCGGCTCCGACAGGCCCACAGCATCCCCGACATCATCCCAACGAGGGTCTCCGGTCCCGCTCCGGTCCGCCGTGCTCGTCTCTGTTGAGGTGGGGCGCGGCCTTCGACGTGCCGGAGTGCCTATCGCTCTGTGACCACGGGCCGACGGCTAGGAGTACGCGCCGGGTCTGGCTCCACGGCGCTTCGCCCCGCGAAGCCCCCGACTCCGCCCGCGCATCGCCGTTCTGTTTCTTGCCGAATCGTCGGACTCTTTGGGCGCTTCCACCCCGTTTTCAGGGCCCAAACTGTGTCGAGTTAGTTTTTCTACGAATCACCGACGGCGACGGCGTGGATTTCATCCGCGAGGTGCGCGCTTGGAGCGGAATTCCCATCATCGTGCTGTCTGCGCGCGTGGAAGAAACCGACAAAGTGCGTGCGCTGGACGCGGGTGCAGACGACTACGTGTCCAAGCCCTTCGGCACTGCCGAGTTGGTCGCGCGCGTGCGCGCATCGCTGCGCCGCATCCGCCCCGACGGAGACGGCGATACTGTGGTCGCTTTTGGGGCAGTTGAAGTGGACCTCACCAAGCGCAACGTCAAGCGCGTTGGGCAGGAAGTACACCTAACGCCAATCGAGTACCGTCTACTCACCGCATTGATCGCGCACCCCGGCAAGGTGCTCACCCACCGTCACCTGCTCCGCGAAGTCTGGGGCCCCGGCAACACCGAGCACAGCCACTACCTGCGTATCTACATGGGCAACCTGCGCCACAAACTGGAAGCTGACCCCACCCAGCCCCAACACTTACTCACTGAGACAGGGATCGGCTACCGCTTTGTACAGTGAGAGGGCATTCTAAAGCTGCCCCGCACGGCGGCGTGGGTTTCGGTGAAGTATTTGTCGTAGCCCATGAACAAGTCCCCGTGTGCAATCAAGATAGCACAACGCCGACACAATTGGCTTCTGGACAAACACCGTGGTAACGAGTACATTTGTAGCGGGTAGAGTGCGTTTTTTTGAGGGGGGACGAAGAGCATGGCGACTATCGAGCGCGACCCAAGGCGGTTAGAACAATTGCTGGCGGTGGGCATGATGACCTTGTTTCACCCAGACCCCTTGCGCAAAGACGCGAGCCGGTACCAGACGATTGTGCGCG
>JBIKMR010000170.1:0-9224 GCA_044359155.1 Candidatus Hydrogenedentales bacterium
CCGGTGAACTGTGGCGCATCCACGGGCCCAAGGCTGACCGGATCGGCGGATGCTTCTATCGAGAAGGCATTGGCCACTATGCCTGCATCGCCCGAGGGAACATGAACGCTGCCGCCGGAAATCTTTGCGGCGTCAAAGCGGATGGGATACCCCGCCTGCGCAGACAACAGTTCCGCCCATATCCCGCTCGACAAGGTCGCAGGTTCAAGCGTCACCGTGGCATCGAGCGCGGGTGATGTCTTTACGGTCGACGATAGCGCCAGCTCCGCCAGTCCCGGCAGGGCCGCATTGAAGGAAGCAGCCACCTCGCCCTTGCTAATGGTAATCCCGGATTCCAGGCTGCCCGCAATGTCCTGCTTCGCCCCGCCACGGGTGTCGTCGCGGAACGCCCCGCTCACCGTCTCACCCGAAAGCGAGAACTGCATACCGTCCAGCGCTTCAATCTTTCCATCCAACGCAAGGCCATCCAGCCGCAGCCCGCCCGTGGGCGATTCGTAGGTTACCGATATATTCGGAAACGCGATCTGCTCGGGAATGTTGGTCAGCGAAGTGTCGCTCGATTCCGCCGTCAGCATCTCCACCAAAAAATCGAAGTTACGCGCGGGCGCGTCCGTGGCGTTGATGGTGACCGAGTCGAAGATCAGCTTCGACACCCGGCGTTCGCCCACCAGGCTGGCCAGTTCGATGGATGCGCCAACCCCCACAAAGAACACCGGCGCGCGGGGATCGTCACGGTCACGCAGGCCAATGTAATCCACGCGAATCGGGTTGCCCAAGCGTATGCCCGACAGGGTGACTTCCATTGAGGACGAGCTTACAAAGCGCTCGATAATCTCTTCGTGATACCACACCGGTGCGCCAACGATGGCGAGCACAAGCATGGCCTTGAATGTGCGCCCAAGCCAAAGGCGCAGGCGGGGTCGCTTATCGAGCCAGCGCTTCACGGTTTGGCAGGGGCCGCCGGGGCAACGTTGTCCGGCAGCACCTCAATCTTCAACTGGCCAATCACGGGTAGCAGCCGCGCCTGCTCAATCAGGTCGCCCTCGCCCAGCTTGATGTGCGTCACGTCCACCTGCGTCTGCCCAAAGGCGGGGTCCATGTCTACCCACTCACCCACCCAGACCTTGGCCCACTGGTGGAAGTAGAAGCCCGGCTGCCCGCCTTCCTGCACATACACCAGCCCCGCCACTTCGCGCGCGGGAATGCCCGCCGCGCGCGCCAGCCCCACGAATAGGATGCTGTGTTCCGTGCAGTCGCCCTCGAGCGATTGCAGCACTTCAAGCGTATTGGTCAAGCGCGCCGAATACTTCGAGCGCATGTTCTCATCCACCCAAGTCAGTATTCTTTGGGCGGCCAGCCAACTGTCCGTTTCCGCCCCCACGATTTCCTTGGCCTTCGCCACCACGGCAGCGTTGTCGCTCTGCACATAGGTGGTGGGCAGCAGCCACTCCTTCACGGTTTCCTCCGCAATCGGCAAGGCCGGGTGCAGCCGGTTGTTCACGTTCACCCGCTGGCTCTCGAACAGGAAAAAGCCTTCCTGCGGCGTGAATTTCTGCCGGTCCTCATTCACCAAGTGGTCGCCGTCCAGTGGCCCGGCGATCTTCAGGCGCAACTTGTCGCGCGTGCGCGGCTTGTCAATCGCCGCGTCCAGCATCGCCGCGTTCGACACGATCACGTCGTTGCTGTAATCCACGTTCTTCGCCACTTCCTCGGGCTCGAGGCGCATGGTCATGTTGCCCGCAATAACGTCCTCCAGCACCGTGCCGTCGTCGGTCACGTAGCTGGTCGTCTTCAGCCCCACCAGCTCCATCGTCGTTTCTATCTTGTACACCGGCGTGGCCACGCCATTCAGCACCCGGCTCCCCACCTCGGTCAGGTAGCTCATCGCCGAAATCTCTTTTCCATACATCGGCTCGAAGATGCTGAAGTCCAGGCTGTCGCCCAGCGCGGGATCGTTCAATATCCACGCGCTGTACTTCACTGCGTCTCCCAGCGTTTCCTTCGGGCGCGGCAGCGTCTCGTTCTTCGTGGCCCCACCCACCACGCTGCGTAGCAGTAGGCTCTCCCCCTGCACCGTCCCCTCGAATAGGGTCGTGTCGCCAAAGGATTCAATCTGCGACTTCAGGCTCAACAGCGCACCGTCCCCCGCATAGGATCGGTTGGTAGTGATGTGCATGTCCTGCCGCACACCTGCCATGTTCACCATGAAGCGCGCGTCCTCGGATATCTCGTAGCCGCCGGTCGGGGTTTTGGTCATCCCGTTGCGGGCATACCCGGCCTTCTGCCCGTTCAGGTAAATGCCATACCAATCTTCGCCCAGCAGATCATCGAAATGAGTTTTGGGTTCGGCGGGCGCTTCGGGCTCCGCCGGTGCCGGGGTTTCCACCGGCGCCTTGTTGGCCGACTTCGCCTTGGGTTTGCCAGCCTTACCGGGGGGCGCGGCCCACCCTGTCGCGGCAACCGATAAACAAAGCGCCATAAGCAGCGCCATTGCGTTACGCATCAAACGGTCTCCAGGGATTGCTACCATCCAGCCCGGCGGTCCTGCGGCCCCACCGCTCGGACTCCCTATTGTCGCCCGGCAACTGGTTGCTTTGCCAGCACCGAAGCGCGGTTGTTTCTGCATGGCTTTGACCACCGTATCTGCCGGAGTTTAAAGACGATTCTCTCGTTACTCGAAACCGGGGTATGGTCGAGCCTGAACCCACGGCTCTTTGCTTCACTGCCGACCTCGTGCTAACCTCTCGATTCTAGGGATGCGGAGGATTGCACCATGGCCGAGATGGACAAGTATTTCAGGTTGATGGTTGAGCACGGCACTTCGGACTTGCACCTTTGCACAGGCTGCAAACCCATGTTCCGAAAAGACGGTTCCATCGTCGCTCTGAAGAGCGAGGATGAGCTGCCGGCGGAGAAGGTGGAGCAGATGCTCTTCGAGATCACCCCGCCGCGTAACCTGGAAGAATTCAAGACTACCAACGACACCGACTTTGCCTATTCGCTCGAGGGGTATGGTCGCTATCGCGCCAATATCTTCCGCGACCAGCGCGGTGTGGGTGGCGTGTTCCGCCTGATTCCGTCGAAGATTCTCAGCTTTGAAGACCTCAAGCTGCCGCCCTCGGTCAAGAAGTTCTGCCAGTTGCCCAAGGGCCTGGTGTTGGTTACCGGTCCCACCGGCAGCGGCAAGTCCACCACCCTGGCGGCCATGATTGACTACATCAACAAGAACCGCACCGACCACATCATCACCATCGAGGACCCGATCGAGTTCGTCCACCAGAACCAGCGCTGCCTGATCAACCAGCGCGAAGTGCACCAGCACACCTTGGGCTTCAAACAGGCGCTTCGCGCGGCGCTGCGCGAAGACCCGGACATTGTGCTGGTGGGCGAAATGCGCGACCTCGAAACTACCCATATCGCCATCGAGACGGCGGAAACCGGCCACTTGGTATTCGGCACCCTCCACACCACCACCGCCATTTCCACAGTAGACCGACTGATTGACCAGTTCCCCGCGAACCAACAGCAGCAGATTCGTACCATGCTGGCTTCCGCGCTCAAGGGCGTGGTGGCGCAGAACCTGCTCAAGAAAAAAGGCGGGGGCCGCGTGGCCGCGCTCGAGGTGCTGGTGTGCAACGCCGCCGTGGCCGCGCTCATCCGCGATGCCAAGACCTCCCAAATCATGAGCATCATGCAGACCGCCAAGAAGGAAGGCATGACCCTGCTCAATGAGGAATTGGCGCGATTCGTGAAAGATGACGTCATCGAACCGATGGAGGCCTACTACAAGGCGGTCGATAAAGATGGCCTGGTCAAGAGTTTCGAGTCCTCCGGCGTGCAGTTTACCCCCCCTGCGGATTGAGCTTAGGGGTGAGCAAAAAGAAAAAACTGGACACGCCGAGCGTAATATGCGAAAATTTTTGGGGAGCTAAGGGTCGAGTCCATGAGCGGCGGGTTTTCCACCCATCAGTCCGGCGCGGCGGTTATTGATGCCGACGCCGTTTGCGAAGTCTGCGGGACGGTAAATCCCGAAGGCACGCTCATCTGTCGCACTTGCGGGAACAATCTGCGCGACCAGAAATCCAAGCGCATGGCGGCGGACGTGCAACTGCTTGAGCCAGAGCGGGTTGGCGGCTCCCAGTTTGTCAAGGGCGGATTGGCTCTGTTGGGCCTGCTGGTGGTGGCGTGGGTTGCCGTCAACGTCAACCGCATCGCCGATGCCGTCATCAATGCAGGCGCTCCTGACGATCCCATTGTGGCGCTTTTTGAATCACCCGAGAACGCCACCTTCCAGTTAATGCTTGACGAAGCCGCCGCCTTGGCCCCCACCTTTGAACAGGTGGATGCACTTCGCGCGGCCCCGCTGGTGGCAGATACGCCCGATGGCCGCTATGCGTTGGCCATGGGCGATGGTTACGGCAGTTTCACCGTGGTGGGGGTGGGCGTGGTGCAGACGGACCCGGCAGGCCGCATTCGCTATGTGGCCTCGTTTGGAAACGCAGGCCACGCGCGGGGCTATGCCACCCGGCAGGGCTTGAATGCCTTCGGCAGCCCCTGGAACGAGGCAGCAGCCCAGGATTCCACCGGACAAATCTATGCCGTGTCGGGCGTTGCCGTCACCCAGCAAGATGGCAGCGTGGAATGCTTTGGCCAAAGTTTCGACGAGGCCAGCTACGACGTGGTGGCCTTCCGCCTGCCCTAGGCGGTATCCTCCCCTTCTTTCCTTCATGCACGCATCAAGGGCCCGCAGGCCCTGAACTACCTCATCGGACAGTACCATGGCAGAAGGCTCTTTTTTCGGCAAATTGCGCGAGAGCATGGGCAAGACCCGCTCGCGTTTGGCAGACGGTTTGCGCGGCGTGTTTCTCGGGCGTGGCCGCATTGACGACTCGGTCTATGAGGAACTTGAGGCCGTGTTGATTCAGGCGGATGTGGGCGTGGAAACCACTACCCAGCTGATCACCGAGATGAAGGCCCGCGCCCGCGAGGAGGGGCTGTCCACGGGCGAGGAACTCTACGCCGCGCTGCGGCAAGAGTTGGCTCGGCTGCTGCAATCCGGCGGCACAGCGCACCAGCCCGCCACCAACCCGGCGATTACCGATCACACCGTACATTGGAGCCAGGCCGATGGCCCGCACGTGACGCTGGTGGCGGGGGTGAACGGCTCGGGCAAGACCACGACTACCGGCAAGCTGGCCGCGAAACTACGGGCGCAGGGGCGCAGCGTGGTGATGGGGGCGGCGGATACTTTCCGCGCGGCAGCGGCGGAACAGCTCACTATCTGGAGCGAACGCAGCGGGGCTGAGATTGTGAAAAGCGTCGAGGGTGCCGACCCGGCATCAGTGGCTTACGACACTGTGGACAAGGCTGTCGCTCGCAGTGCTGATAATGTTATTATTGATACGGCGGGGCGACTACATACCAAAGTCAACCTGATGGAAGAATTGAAGAAGGTACAGCGCGTGGTGAGCAAGCGCCTGCCCGGCGCGCCCCACGAGGTGCTGCTGGTGCTGGATGCCACCACCGGGCAAAACGGGCTGCAACAAGCGCGCCTGTTTACGGAGGCGCTGACGGTTACCGGGATTGTGTTGACCAAGCTGGATGGCACCGCCAAGGGCGGGATGGCTATCGCGATACAACGACAACTGGGAATTTCTATAAAATACATTGGCGTCGGTGAAGGCATCGACGACTTGCAGCCGTTTGACGCGGAAGCCTTCGTGGCGGCGCTCTTCGACTAGCAAGTAAACGACTGCAACAAGGGGCCGGTAACGGAGGAGACGTACAAGTATGGCGGCAACCACGGCACCGAAGCGGCAATCTGCCATAGCGCAAGCCTTGCTCAAGGAAGGCGTGATTGACCAGAAGCAGCTCGACCGCGCGCTGCGCGTGCAGAGTATGCTTGAGGAGCCGAAGCAGCTCGTCGATGTGCTGATGGAGCTGGGCTACGCCAAGCGCACACAGATAACGGATGCCATTGCCAAGCATGGATCGTCGATGCGTTTGGGCGAGATGCTGGTTGAGCAGGGCATCATCACCAACGAGACGCTGGACCTGGCGCTGGCCACGCAGGAAGAGCGCAAGATGCGCTTGGGCGAGGCGCTGATAGCGATTGGCGCAATCAACGAGCGCACGCTGCTGCGCAACATTGCCCACCAAGCGCGCTCGCCCTACATTGAACCCAGCTTCACGATGATCGACGCGGCGGTGCTGAAGGGCGTGTCGCCAGACTACCTGACGAAGCATGTGTTCGTGCCCTTTTCGAAAAGCGACGACGGCATTATCACGGCTGTGGTGCGCGACATTCACGACGAGCAGACCAAGCACGCGGTCTCTGAACTTTATCAGGGCAGCGTGACCTTTGCGCTTGGGCCGGAAGATTCGATCAAGGCGACCATCGATGACTTCCGCCGCTACCGCACGCAGGACAAGAAGGACCTGGCCGAAGGCCCGCCCGTGGACGCGGCGGTGCAGCTGGTAAACCACATCCTGGGGCAGGCAGTGGAAGAAGGCGCGAGCGATATCCACATTGAACCGATGACCACCGTGGTGCGCGTGCGCTACCGCATCGACGGCGTGCTGGTCTACAAGACCGACCTGCCGCTGGACATGCTGTCGAAGGTGAACAGCCGCCTGAAGATCATGGCGGACTGCAACATTGCCGAGCACCAGCGCCACCAAGGTGGGCGCATCGGGTTCAAGCACAACGACAAGTCCATCGACATGCGCCTTTCCATGTACGTGAGCATCCACGGGGAATCGGCGGTGCTGCGCGTGCTGAACAAGGACATGGCGCTGGTGAGCCTGGACGAGTTGGGCATGACGCCCACCATGCTCGAACGCTTCCGCGTGGACGTGCTCGACTTGCCCACCGGCGTGGTGCTTATCACCGGCCCCACGGGTTCGGGCAAGACGACGACGCTGTACAGCGCGATTGATTATTGCAACGACGTGACCACGAAGATCATCACGGCGGAAGACCCTGCGGAGTTCACGATCGAGGGCATCGTGCAGTGCTCAATCTACGACAAGATTGGGCGCACCTTTGAAATGACGCTGCGCGAGATTGTGCGGCAAGACCCGGACATCATCGTGCTGGGCGAGATACGCGACAAGATCACGGCAGACGTGGCGATTCAGGCGGCGCTGACGGGCCACAAGGTGTACTCGACCTTCCACACGGAAGACACGATTGGCGGCCTGCTGCGCCTGATCGACATGGACATTGAGACCTTCCTGATATCGAGCACGGTGATCAGCGTGGTGGCGCAGCGTTTGCTGCGCCGCATCTGCAAGCACTGCACCGCGCCCTACGTGCCGAACTCGAAAGAGGTGGAGCAGGTGGGGCTGAAGATGGCCGAGGCCCGCGAGTATGAATACCAGAAGGGGCGCGGTTGCAACCATTGCACGTATACCGGCTACCGGGGCCGCATTGCCGTGTATGAACTGCTGGTGCTGAACGAGCTGGTGAAGGAGGCGATCATGGTGAAGAAAACGGCGCACGAGATTCGCGCCATCAGCATGGAAACCACGGGGCTGGTGAGTATGCGCGAGGACGCCATATCCAAGGTGGTTCGTGGCATCACCACATTCGACGAGGTGTTGTCGCATACCCCGCGCACCTTCTCGATTCGCCCGCTCAGACAAATTCTTACCCTCTGCCAATAGACCCGGCCCACCAAGACAGGAAGATTTCCCATGGTTATCGCATGTCCCTTTTGCGGGGAAACGCTTGGCGTGAAACTTAAGCCCACCGCCGGGCTGCAGGTGTGCGGTTGCAAAAAATGCTACAACCCCGTCGAAGTTTCATGGCAGGGCGCGGCACCCGTGGCGAAGCCGCTGGAGAAAACCGCCGACGTGCGCCTCACCGCGCCCGAGGGATCGATTGGCGCGGCGGTGCTCGAGGTGCTGCCCAAGGCCATTGAGCATTTGCCCGTGCTGCCGGAAGTTTCGCAGCGCGTGTTGAAGATGGTGAGCGACCCCGACGTGGCCATGGCCGACCTGGCCGGGGTGATACGCGACGACCAGACGATTGCCATGTCGATCATGAAGCTGGCGAACAGCGCGGTGTATGGCGGGCTGGACGAGATCAAGGAACTGAACACTGCGTGCGCCCGGCTGGGAATGCGCAACATTGCCAACACCGTGCAGATGGTGGCGAACAACAACCTGTACGTGACCGGCGATGCGCGCCTCAAAAACTTCATGCGCAAGCTGTGGCGGCATTCCGTGGCCACGGCGCATTGCGCCAGCGAGATCGCCATCCTCATTGCCGAGCCGCGCTCGGAGATGCTGTTCCTAGCGGGGCTGGTTCAGAACGTGGGCAAGGTGGTGCTGCTCGACATTATCACCGGGCAATACTCCGGCGCCATAGGCAAGCTGCGCGTAACCCCCGAGGTGCTCAAGGAAGTCATCGAGAATTTCCAGGCGCTGCTGGGAATGCACGTGGTGCAGCAATGGAACATGCCGCCCGAGTTTGTGGCGGCCACCTACTTCCAAACCCACCCCGGCGATTGCCCGCGCGAGGACTGGCTGTCCATCGTCCACATCGTGTCGCTCGCGTCGCTCATCGCCACGGTCGAGGGCTATGGACTCTACGAGGTGGAAGACAAATACCTCAGCACCAACAACTCCGCCCGCTACCTCAGCATGAACGACATCAAGCTGGCCAGCCTGCGCGTGGACCTGCAAGACAAACTGCAGGCCCTCTTTGATTCCGTGCCCCAGGCGGACTAGCGCCAAACAGAAATCTGCGGCCCACCTTGCGCGGCTTGTTCGCGTGGGCCTTTAGTCCATACTATTCCCTCCAACCCTTGATTGCGCCCGGCCTTGAATAAGGCCGGGCTGCTTGGCGTTTCCGTCGTAAAGCGGAGTAGCAATGGCAGTACAACTAACACAACTCAGCGCGATAGACGCCATCACCAAGGCGCTGGCGAAGAAGCCGTACCGGGTGGACGTGGTAGGGCCGTGGGGCTCGGCCAAGTCCGTGGTGGCGGCGCAGGCTGCTGCCGCGCTGGACCGCCCCCTGCTGTTCCTATGCGCGGGCCGCATCGAGGCGGAAGCGGTGTACGACGACCTGGCCACGTTCGCGGGCGAAGAGCGCGTGGCGCTGTTCCCCGCGTGGGAAGTGCTGCCCTCGGACACCATGAACCCGTCGGACGACATCGTGGCTGAGCGCATGGACACCCTGCGCCGCCTGGCCAACGCCCTCGACGCGGGCGAGC
>JBIKMR010000171.1:0-9222 GCA_044359155.1 Candidatus Hydrogenedentales bacterium
GACGGCGGCGGCTCCACCACCATGGTCCGATGGAACCCCGCCCTCGAAGGCCCCGATAAAACCGAGGTGCTCAACGTTCCCGTGGGTGATGGCGTGGACTGGCTCAAACGCGACCCCAGCCTGGAGAAGCTCCTCGCCCAGCCCAACGAACGCTACAACGGCAACCACCTTGGGGTGGTGGTGAAACCAACGCCATGACCAGAAGGATGGGATTAAATGGATACCGATCGCCTGCGCGAAATCATAGTCGGTTCAAGTGACACGATTGTTACGAAACTCTGCATAGCGGAGCTTGAAGAGCAGGTTACGCAGGCGCTCAAAGTTCTATCATTTGCCTGCACAGAGGCAACGGAAAACCTGACGCGATCCGATGCGGCAGATGCAATCGGGCGGTTGATGAGCCTTGTTGATGAGTGCGTTGTTCCCGCACTGCGGGAAGCAACTGATGATGTCGATTTTCTTGTGCGCACCTCGGCGATAGAAGCTCTTTGCGAGATTGGCGTAACGGACATTGGCGTGGAAGAAACTGAACAGGCTGCAATGGCCCTGTTCAAAAACGACAAAGACCCCCTTGTCCGAATTACAGCAGCGATGACATTGGGCAGGCTGAACTGCGAAGACTCGATTCCCTTGCTGGAAAAGCGCATACGCCGCATTAGCAAGACAAACTATGAGCGCTATTACATAGCCCATGCGCTCACCAACCTTGGGTTGGAGAAGTATTGGGAGGTCTTTTTATCAGGCCTTGAAGATGAACCCTTCCGTCATTTCGTCGCAGTAACGATGGATGCCGTGGTTAATTCTGACAATGCCGAAGAGGCCTTGGTTGCCCTGAAGAAGGCGCTGAAACTGGACAAGCACGAATCCACGAAGCGAGAGATCCAAACAACCATTGATGAGATTACCGAGAAGTTTGGCTTGTCGAAAGGTGCCAAGCCCAAGGCAAAGCGATCTGCGCGGTAGCAACCCAACTCCCGCTCATTCTCTGCTCTGTTGTGGCGCGGCAAAACCACTCGTAGGGTTGGCGCAAGCGATATGCAGTGAAGTAGAAGATGCACCCCGGCGTATTCGCCAACGCTGTTTTTGATTCTGCCTTGTCGCTCATTCCAGTTTCTCTCGTCAGAATTCCGGCGAATCCCGTTTCCGCAACCACGCATTAGCCCTTTGCGGCGCACCGTTGCAATGAAAATGCCGCGAAGAACAGACCGCTAAGAAGGGTGCCCAAGGTGACAATCGAGTTTGCACCGTACAGCAGCAGGCTGAGGAAGGAGGTGAGAAGGGTGCCAATAAGCAGTTCCATTGTAGCGTTCCCTTTCCAATTTGGGGGTTGACCGTATGTGAGAAATTGCCCACATGTGAGAAGGTATCCACCTATCCTCCATGTCGCAAATGGACAGGCTTTCACTCAGATTGGCAGTTCGCTTGCGCGAATTGCGCGGCGATGTTTCCAACTTCAATACTCCAAAAAGCTGGGGCTCTCGCATTCTTCGCTGCATCGCATGGAGCTTGGCGAGCAGAACGTTACGCTTGAAACGCTGGATACACTCTGTGCCCGGCTAAAATGCGATATCCCCGATCTATTTGCTCCCAAGTCAGCCAAACGGCGAACGAAGTAACCCCTCCCAAAACTTCAGATGGCAAACACCGTTTTGCTGCGATGCCTCCGTCCACTTATGGCGGCACCACCCAAACATCCTTCCGATTTCACGGTTTCCCCTTCGTTTGATGCCGTTCTTTAAAACTGATTAGATTTTCAGTATTCTGTAAGGCGTAGTCTCAAAAGATAGGCCATAAAGGATGCGTGATGTCTGTTGGAGTCCCCGCCGTTTTGTCTGCAGAGTTGCCCCCCGTGGGCGGCAACTCATTCATTGAATGCATAGAGATTCCAGCACAGGAATGGGGGTTGAAAGGCTTGGCCGGGCGCTTTATTGAAATCAGCGGTGGCCCAGCCACCGCTTCGCTGAGCGTATGCGCCCGATTGGTTAGGGAGGCGCAGCAGACCGGAGGAATAGCAGTTTGGGTAGGGGACAGCAAAGCCGGGTTCTTTCCACCTGATTTGGCGGCCAATGGTGTGTACCTACCCTCCTTGGCTGTGGTGCGCGTGGAGGGTTCACGGCAAGTATGGGGGGCTTGCGATACCCTGTTGCGCTCGGGAGGCTTTACCCTGCTGGTGGCAGATATCCAAGGCGATATCAGGCTATCCCTTTCAGAACAAACACGCCTGTCTGCGCTCGCGCAACATCATCATGCGGCGCTTGTGGTCCTCACGAAAGTGGCACGAGCGGATTATCCCCGCGGTTCCCTGGTCTCCCTTCGTGCCGAAACCGAAAAGCGCCGCACAGGCCATGAATGCTTTGCCTGTGAAGTACGGGTTACCAAGGATAAGCGGCGCGTGCCAGGCTGGGCCTACAAGGAATTATTTCGTGGTTCAGACGGCTTGTGTTGACATACGCGCACTGCCGCTTCAATTGCTCTTGCGTGCACACCCGGAATGGGCTCCGTGCCCTGTAGTGGTGGTGGATCGCGACAAGCCACAGGGAATTATCCTGTGGGCGAATCGCCATGCGCGCGCGTGCCGCATTTTGCCGGGGCTACGTTACGCGGCAGGCTTATCACTTTCCCGTGATTTGTGCGGTGGAGTTGTAGCAGAGGCGGAAGTCACGGCGGCCATGGAGCAAATCACGCAACGCCTGTGGTCTTTCAGCCCGCGTATAGAACCTGCCGCTCGCGAAACAGGCGTGTTCTGGTTGGACGCTTCCGGGCTGCGATTTCTCTTTCCTTCCCTTGAAGCATGGGCGGCAAGTATCCGCGATGATTTACGGGAGGCGCAGTTTGCCGCGGTGGTGGCCGTTGGGTTCTCGCGGTTCGGCAGTTATGCCGCCGCGCGGGCGAATCGTAAGAACATCCTTTTCGAGACTGCCGCAGAGGAACGCGCTCAAGTGCGCCGCATATCCCTTGCGAGGTTAGAGATGAATCCCGCGCTATTGGACACGCTGCTCAAGCTGGGCATCGAGACGGTAGGCGGCTTCCTCGATTTGCCCCCGGCTGGCATCATGCGGCGCTTTGGCGCGGAGGCCGCAGCGTTGCATAACTTAGCACGCGGCGATGGATGGGATGCGCTTTCCCCTGCCGATTTACGTGAACCTGTCGAAGCGAGCATGGGCCTCGACTATCCCGAAAACGATACTGCGCGACTTCTGGCTGTATTGGCCGTGCTACTGCAATCGCTTCTGCGAGAACTCGCCCGACACCATGAGGAACTGGTAACGCTGCAATTCCGCTTGATGCTGGATAACGGGGGGGAACATGGCGAGGCCATTTCTACCGCCGCCCCAACACTGGATGCGGCTCAAATACTCACACTTTGCCGCTTGCGGCTGGAAACGCTGGTGCTGGATTCCGGCGTGGTGGAGATACATGCGGTCGCCCTTGGGGCTGGCATGAGGGAGTGGCAGGAAACGCTTTTCCCTGAAGCATCGGCCAGAACTATTAAAGCCGCGGAAGGAGCGCTTGCCAAGATACGCGCGCAATACGGAAACGATGCCGTGGTTTGCGCCCAGGTGCACGAAGGATACATGCCAGAGGCGCGCTACAGTTGGGAGCCGTTGACACGGCTTTCGCCATCCAAACCTACTGCGCCGCTGGTGCCCGCGTTGGTGCGGCGAATTTATACACCGGCCATCGCGTTGCCTCCCCGCGAACACCGGGAACCAGACGGCTGGCTGGTGGCAGGCTTGGCCGCCGGGCCGGTCGAAGAAGTTATCGGCCCGCATTATATCAACGGCGGATGGTGGGTGCGGGAGGTAACGCGCTCTTATTACTTTGTGCGCACCCGTAGCGGCTTGTGGTTATGGATATACCATGACCACATGCGCCGCCGCTGGTTCCTGCATGGCGAAGTGCAATGACCGCGTGGTCGCTCGATGCGCCTTATGTGCCCTTGTGTTGCAAGAGCAACTATTCCTTTCTTGAGGGGGCAAGCCACCCGGATGAGCTGATAGAAGAGGCGCACCGGCTAGGCCTGCAATCGCTCGCACTGACAGACCGTGATGGCGTCTACGGCATGGTACGCGCACTGGTGAAAGCAGAGGAATTGGGCGTGCAGCTTATCGTGGGTGCAGAAGTTACCCTGCATGACGATTCCCATATCGTACTGCTGAGCGCCAGCCGGGAAGGCTACGCCAACCTCTGCCGACTGCTCACGAAGGGTCGGCTGCGTTCCCCGAAGGGAAGCAGTCATGTAAGCGTCGCAGAAGTCTGTGAACATGCTTCCGGCCTTATTGCGCTTTGGGGCGGCCCACGTTCGGCGTTGGTGCAGGAACTCGAACCGGCGTTCATGGCCCGGCAGTTTCGCGATGCCTACGGCGACCGGCTATATGCTCTGCTTACGCGGCACCATGAAGAAGGTGAGGAACGGCGTGAACATCGTTTGCGCGAACGTGCAGCCCGCTGGGGACTGCCCCTCGTGGCAGGCATGGAGGTTCTTTACCATACCCGCGCCCGGCGGCCCTTGCAGGATGTGCTTACCTGCATTCGCCACGGTGTAACGCTGGCAACCGCAGGCCGCCGCATCCGGCCCAATTCGGAATTTGCGCTCCGTGCACCCCGCGGTTTCGACCAGCTCTACCCCGACGATGCAGAGGCCATCCGCCGTACCGTGGAAGTGGCCGCACGTTGCCGTTTCTCTCTGCGCGAAATCCGTTATCGCTACCCGCTGGAAAGGTTGCCCAATGGGAACAGCCCACGTGAGTGGCTACGGCAACTGGTGCTGGACGGCGCGGAGTGGCGATGGAGTGCAACATTACCTCCTGATGCCCACGCACAGATTGAAAAAGAACTTGCCCTTATTCACGAGCTGGAGTTTGAGGGCTATTTCCTGACCATGCGGGAAATCGTCCAGTTCTGTCAGCACAAGGGCATCCTCTGCCAAGGGAGGGGATCTGCTGCCAATTCGGTGGTCTGCTATTGCCTTGGCATCACTGCGGTGGATCCCATCCGCATGGGGTTGTTGTTTGAGCGGTTCCTTTCCCGCGAACGCCCCGAACCGCCCGACATTGATTTGGATATCGAACACAGCCGCCGCGAGGAAGTTATCCAGCATATGTATGCCAAGCATGGGCGCACGCACGCCGCGATGGTGGCCAACTTCATTCGCTACCGTGGCCGGTCCGCTGTACGCGATATCGGTAAAGTGTTGGGCATTCCAGAAACCGGACTGGAACGGCTGGCGGGCATCATAACGCACCATGAGTTTCCCACCATGCAGCATGGCGTGCAGGCGGGCTTCAATCCATCCAGCCCGGCAAGCGAACACCTATTCCGGCTGGTCAAGGAAATTGAGGACTTTCCACGGCACCTGTCGATTCATCCGGGCGGTTTTCTGTTGGGGCATGAGCCGGTGCATGACCTGTGCCCCATCGAAAATGCCACCATGCCAGAGCGCACTGTGATTCAATGGGATAAAGATGATGTGGAGGATTTGGGGCTGTTCAAGGTGGACTTGCTTGGCCTTGGATCGCTTAACGTGGTGCATCGTTCATTCGACCTGATTGAACAGCATTGCGGCAGGGTGCTTACGCTGGCCACCATTCCGCCACGGGATGCGAAGACATTCGCCATGATTCAGCGAGCGGACACCATCGGGGTATTCCAGATTGAAAGCCGTGCGCAAATGTCCATGCTGCCGCGCCTGCTTCCCCAAAATTACTATGACTTGGTGGTACAGGTAAGCATCGTGCGCCCTGGCCCCATCACCGGCGGCATGGTGCATCCCTACCTCCGGCGGCGGCAAGGACTGGAACCCATCACCTATCCCCATGCTTGCTTGGAACCCATCCTGAAAAAGACGCTGGGCATTCCGCTCTTTCAGGAACAGGTCATCAAGCTTGCAATGGTCGCTGCGGATTACACCCCCGGCGAAGCAGACCAGTTGCGGCGCGACATGGCAGCATGGCGGAAATCGGGGCGCATTGAGAGACACCGCGAACGGCTGGTTTCCCGCATGTTGCGCAAGGGCATCGAAAAGGAATTTGCGGCGCGCGTGTTTGAGCAGATACGCGGCTTCGGTGAATACGGTTTTCCGGAAAGCCATGCGGCCAGCTTTGCCCTTATCGCCTACGCCACAGCATACCTCAAGTGCCATTACCCCGCCGCATTTCTGTGCGCCCTGCTCAATGCCCAGCCGATGGGTTTTTATAGTGCCTCAACACTGGTGGAAGATGGCAAGCGGCATGGCGTCGTCATCGCGCCGGTGGACGTGCAGCATAGTGCGTGGGACTGCACTTTGGAATCGTGCACCGGCAGCGGCGAAGGCTGGGCCGTTCGGGTAGGTTTGCGATATGTGAAGGGGCTTCGCAAGCCTTACGCGCTTCAGGTAATCAGCGGGAGGGAGCAAGGCAAATATGGGAGCATTGAAGATGTGGCGATAAGGGCCGGGCTGGAGAATGCCACCCTCACCCGGTTAGCCGAAAGCGGAGCCTTGCAGGCATTACGAGGAACGCGCCGTAATGCCCTATGGGATGCGCTCGGGGCGGACGGCGAAAAGGACAGGCTATCGCTGGATGACGTTGAATCAGAAGCCGTCTTCACGGCGCTCGATGCCTTTGAAGAAATTCAGTGGGACTATGTGTTCACCGAACACAGCACCCGCGGGCACCCGCTTGCCCCTATGAGGGATGCACTCACTGCCCAAGGATTGCCGGAGGCCGCAGCAATCCAATACATGCGCAACGGCAGCCGGATTCGTTATGCCGGGCTGGTCATCTGCCGCCAGCGGCCCGGCACCGCCAAGGGCGTACTTTTCATGACGCTGGAAGATGAAACAGGTTTGGTTAATTTGGTGGTTTGGCAAAAGGTGCTGGAGAAATACGAACTGCTTGCTAAGACACAATCCTTCCTTGGCGTTACGGGAAAGCTGCAAATCGAATCAGGCGTGGTGCATCTCATCGTGGAAGAACTTTGGCAACCCGAAGTAGAGCGTCGGCCTAGCAAAGCAAAGAGCCGGAATTTCCACTGAAGAAGTGTGCGGCTGCAACTAATCCATCCGCGGCTTCCCAGTTTGTTAATTGCCGACGAGACCGGGATATCTATCCCCTCCAAGCCGAATTGGGAGGAGTATCCACATAAGCTAAGAGCGAAGTCCGGGATGCCATAAGCGGGAGGTGCACGACATTAGAGCGATAGTTATCGAAATGCGTGCAGCCTTGGAGAATGACTAGCTTGGTGATGAGCACTGACAACCGGCGGGTCCGGTGAGGCGCGAATCAAGGAGAGTCGCTGGCGCTTACGATTGACCATTGCAACGTGGCTAGCAGAACGCGGCGGTCCACGCAATAGGTCAAAAAGATCCGAAATCCTGCGCTCGCTGATGGCGCATCGGATACATGAATCGAATACCCCAAGAAGTTGTGAAACCGAACTTCTTGGGACATTTCTGGGGCGTTCGTCTGACGGCCGCAGTGGCGATCGAAATAGGGGACTCTATAAGTCCCCAATGCGCAGGTTGTTATATGGTGGGCCCTCTCGGACTTGAACCGAGGACCAAGTGATTATGAGTCACCTGCTCTAACCAACTGAGCTAAAGGCCCGTGGGGGAGGATCATAGCGCGGCGGCGCGGCGGGGGCAAGCCGGGCTTAGTTGCGCAGGTTGTCGAGGTCTATGCCGGATTCCTTGATTGCCTGTTCCTGGAACTGGGCAACGCGCGCGGTGAAGATGCGCTCGAGTTCGGTGCAGGCTTCGGTGAGCGCCTTCTCTTCTTCTTCGTTTAGGTTGCCCTTGGTTTTTTCCTCGAGGGTCTTGAGCATTTCGAGGGTGATGGCCGCCTCTTCGAGGTTGACCATGACCTGGCGCTGGCCCTGGGGGGCGATGACGCCGAGGGCGAACATGCACTGGGTGGCCAAGCTGCCGACCAAGGCGACGAAGGGGGCATGTTCCATGCCGGGATCGCCCTCGTCGTCGGGGTTCAGCAGGCCGCCCTCTGCGGGGGCGTTGGCCTTTTCCGCTTCAAGCTTGCTGGCGAGTTCGTTCTTCTCGCGCTGGGCCTGGCTTTTCCAGTCCTCGTCGATGAAAATCTTGGGGGAGTCGTCGCTCACGGTATGTCCTTTCAGGAGCAGGGCAATAAACAAGCCAAGCCCGGCCCCAGTAAACTACGGGAGCCGGGCGCGGTAAAGCAATGCACAACCGGGCAGCGGCGCAGGGCCACGTGCACGGGTCTACTTGTTCTTGTGGCGACTCGCGCGGCGCTTCTTCTTGCGCTTGTGCTTGTTTATTTTCGCCTTACGGGTCTTGCGTCCGCCAGCCAAGGGTCTACCCTCCTAGTAAATGGATTCCTACTGCTGCACCCAACAATCGTCGGGCATGGCGTAGGACCAAAGCTCCAGTGCGTCAAAGTAAAGTGCAATCTCACGCCCGGCGGTCTCAACAGAGTCCGAAGCGTGTATCATGTTGCTTTGCAGGCTCAGGCCAAAGTCACCGCGAATGGTGCCCATGTCGGCCTTTTTGCAATCGGTGGCGCCGTTCATCTTGCGCACTTGCGCCACGGCATCGGGGCCTTCCCACACCATCTGCACGGTGGGGCCAGCGGTAATAAAGGACACCAGCTCGCCGAAGAAGGGGCGTTCCTTGTGCTCGGCGTAATGCTCTTCGGCCTTCTCCTTGGGGAGAATCTGAAGCTTGAGGCCGACAAGCTTTAGGCCCTTCTGCTCGTAACGGCGGATGCATTCGCCCACGAGACGGCGACCTACGCCATCAGGCTTGACCATAACAAAGGTGCGTTCTGCCACGATTCGGAATTCCCTGTACTGCGGGCGCGTTGCGCCCTGTTCCTCGCCACAATGGGCAAGGGGTTCCCAAAGACCGGCAAGTGTAGCATCTGGAACAGGGGGGCTGCAAGCGGAATTTGCGGGTGGGTGAAGAGGGTGGGATATGGAAGGCTGGAAAACTGGAGGGGGAGGGGAGAGGAAGATTGGCCACAGAGAACAAAGAGAGCACAGATGGGGGAGGAAGAAAAGCCATGGGCAGGGAATGGAGGCTGACAGGGGGAGGGGCGGAATGGTAGTGAGGTTGGATGCTGGGAAAGGGGTAGCAAGTCTAGTGGCGGTTTAATACCGCCCGGGGCGGGGTTTGCCTTTGCGGTGGGCGAGGATGTCTCCCGAGCGCTTGAGCAGGATGCCGGTGAGGGGCGGCACCTGCGGGTCGGGGATTTCACCACGCAGTTCGAGCGC
>JBIKMR010000172.1:0-9185 GCA_044359155.1 Candidatus Hydrogenedentales bacterium
ACCCTCTACCTGCTCACCGGGAAGTACCAGAAATACTCCGACATCAGCGACAAGTTTCTGGGCGCGCGCTTCGAGGCGCAGACCCCCACGCTCTTCGAATACTTCCGCAGCACCTACGCCATTCCCGAACAGGAAGCCCTCATCATCAACGGCGAGGACCGAAGCGATGAGGAGTTCTACAACTTTAGCAATCACCACCTCTTCGGGGTGCAATACCGCTCGGCCACGTTGAGCCTCTTCCGCTACAAGGTCCACCTGTTGCGCAGGCAGATAGCCGAGGGCGGTATGCCCGAGAACGTGCTGGCGGAAAAGCAGAAGCGGCTGGCCGAGATGGAAAGCGTGGACTACCGCGTGTCCAAAGAGCAGCAGCAGCCAGAACCCATCGAGGCATTCTGGGATCGCTGGCGCGAGGACTATGGCGACGACGGGCTGGTGAACGCGCGCGGCGACGCGCTGCTAACCCAGCTTGCCGTGCGCGCGATGGAGGAACTCACGCCGCGCCTGATGATGATCAACTACCAGGACCCGGACTACGTGCACTGGGGAAACCCTGCGCATTACTTCAACGGCGTGGCCACCATCGACCGCGGCATCAAGCAACTGGTGGACACGGCGGCTCGGCTCGACGCCTACCGCGACAACACCGTCTTCGTCATCGTGCCAGACTGCGGGCGCGACACCAACCGCGCACAGGCCGTGCCCTTCCAGCACCACTTCAACTCGAAGAGCGCGCACGAAATCTTTGCGCTGGTGGTAGGCACGGGCATTGCCAAGGGCAAGGTCATTGAGCGCCCTGTGGACCAGACCAGCATCACCTCCACCATTGCCGGGCTGATGCAGTTTCCGGCGGAGCACGCGGAAGCCGCCCGGCTGGACGAGGTCTTCGCTTGAGGCTGGTGCGTTGGTTAGCAGGCTGGGGCCGTGTCCTGTTGCGCTTCCTGCTGGGAGTGCTGTTCACGCAGTTCCCCTTGGGCGCATTGCTGCTCGCGGGCTGGGGACAAGAAGTGGTGCGCCGCGCCGCGCTGCGCGAATGGGCTGGGGCCAATGCCACGCCCGACCTGTGCGCTTGGCCCTCCTTTGCGATGGCAGAGCCCCACGAAAACCTCGAGGACGGTAGCCGCCTGCGACGCGGGTTTCGCCAACTCACCGGCGGCCTCCTGCGAAACGCCCGCCTTGCGCTCAAGGGACTCTTCTGCACCTACTGCCTCACCTTGCCGGGCGTGGTGTTGTGGGCCTTCTCGTGGCGCTATGGCTGGGACAATTCCTTCAACAAGGGTTACGAGCAAGCATTCATCGGCCCCACGCTGGGGATAAGTGGCATCGTCTTGTTCATCATCGCCATGTTCTACGTGCCGCTGGCCCAGGCCCAGTTGGCCGTCTGCGGCAACGTGTCCTCCTTCTTCCGCTGGCGCGTGGTGCGTGCCGTGTTCATGAACAACCTGCACGGCGTGCTCTGGCTCGCGCTGGCCTACGCCCTCGCCGCGCTCCCCATCAACTTCCTGCTGGCCGCCGTGCTCTTCCGCTTCAACGAATCCGCCGACGTCGCCGCCATACCCGATGCAGTATTCCGCAGCACCCTCGACCGCTACTTCTTCTTTGCAGGCATGGTGGCCCTGCCCTTGTTCGCATGGGTGCGGGTGACGGCAGGCCGGGTGTACGCACGAGGGTTGCGCAAGGCGGTGAAAGGTAATGGACAGGATGGACTGCGAATCGACGAAGTGAACGCAGCAATGCTGGCGAAAAAAAGCCATCCCATTCGCCGCACCCTCCTCGTCCCCATCGCCCTGCTTCTCGTCGTTATATGGTTTACCTTCGTGGCACAAATCTACGTACGACAGTTCCTGAACTACGTGCCGCTGAGGGGATGGGTGGTGCAGCCCTTGGTACACGGGCCGTGGCTACGGTATATTCCACCTCATCTAAACGCCGAGACCGATGGAAAGCTTTACCCCAATGACACCTTCCCTGAACCACCGTATTGATTGGAAGCGCCCCGCCGCCATAGCCTTGCTGTGCTTGCCTGCGGCGCTTTGTCTGCTCGCCGCCTCCCTCGCATCCGCCCAACAGGAAGAACGCGCCTATGTGCTGGTGGGCGCGCAGGGCAATGTGGCCTACGAGGGTGACCCGTGGACGGGCGGCGACGGCTACCTGGAAGCAACGGGCACGGGCCGGGCGCTGAATGCCACGGACGCCATCAAGCCCGGCGACTTTACAATCAGCGCGCGCGTATCTATCGAGGCCTTTGTGGCCGACGCGGGCGACCCCGGCGAAACCCAGTTGCCGGGCGGCGGCTCGATAACCCTGCGCGTGGCAGGGCAAGACCCGCAGCAGGCCAGCGAATCGGAGAACCCGGCGGATTGGCCCGCGTTTGTCTTCGATGGCAACGCCTTCTATTTCGACTCGTCGCACGATGGCAAGATCGTCATCGACGGTCCCGACCTCGGCAAGCGGCGGATGCTACCCATCCGCTCGCGCGACTACCTCACCCCCGGCAAGCCCGTCATCTTCCAGCTGATACGCAAGGACCGCAAGCTGGTCTTCGTTATCGACGACCGCATCCTGCACATTGCCGAGGCCCCCAGCGGCGGCATTGCCCAGTTCGGCCTACGCCCCGGCAAGTCCGTGATGCGGCTCTATGGATTCAACGCGAAGGGTAACCTGGAAACCCACGGCAGCGGCACACCCACCCACCTCACCCTGTGGCAGGCGGGCCAAGGCGGCTACGCCAGCTACCGCATCCCCTCGCTGCTGGCCTTGCCCGGCGGCGTGGTGCTGGCCTTCTGCGAAGGCCGCAAGCGCGGCGTGTCCGACTCCGGCGATATCGACCTTTTGATGCGCCGCTCGATTGACGGCGGCGTAAGTTGGGATGCGCAGCGCGTGATCTGGGACGACGCCGAAAACACCTGCGGCAACCCTTGCCCCGTGTTCGACGATTCCACTGGCACCGTCGTCATGCTGATGACGCACAACCCCGGCGAGATCAGCGAGGCGAAGATCGTGCAGGGCGAAGGGGCGCGCACCGTGTGGCAAACCTCCAGCCCCGACCTTGGCGAGACCTGGACGACCCCCACCGAGATCACCACGCAGGTAAAGCGCCCCGACTGGACGTGGTACGCCACCGGCCCCGGCGTGGGCATACAGCTGACGCAAGGCGCCTACGCCGGACGGCTCGTCATACCCTGCGACCACAACACCCCCGGCGACCCCATCGGCATCTACTCGCACGTGGTCTACTCCGACGACCACGGCACCACCTGGACCATCGGCGGCGTGACTGACAATGGTGTGAACGAATGCCAGGTAATAGAAAAGAACGGCGGCGACCTGCTGCTCAACATGCGGCGCGGGCGCGGCAACACGGCAACGAATCGGCTGATTGCCGATAGCAGCAACGGCGGCATCGATTGGTCCGAGCTGCGCGAAGACAGCGCCCTGCCCGAACCCGAATGCCAGGCCAGCCTTATCCGCGTGGCCCCGCCCGTGGCAGACAAGGGCGGCACCGACCGCCTGCTATTCTCCAACCCCGCCGATCCTGCCGAGCGCATCCGCATGACCGTGCGCCTCAGCGAAGACGGAGGCCAAACCTGGCAACGCGGCAACATGCTGCACGACGGCCCCTCCGCCTACTCCTGCCTCACCATGCTCACCCCGGAAACTGCCGCCTGCCTCTACGAGTCCGGCAAGAGGAACCCCTACGAAACCATCCGCCTGGCGCGGTTTGGGCTGGATTGGTTGAAATAGCGGAAGCTATTTCTCCCATCCGTAAGCGTCGGCCAATGCGTTGAACACAAAGAACTGAAGCGCCTGCCCATCGTCGGAATTGCACATGATGGCGAAGCCGTAGCCGCCGGTCTTGTGCGCCTTGAGCAGGCACTTCATGCCAACGTTGCCTCCGTTGTGCAGAAAGTAATCGCCCTCGATAAAGAAGCCCGGCGAAGTGGGGCCGTCCGCCATCATGGTGGTCATGCTGGTGGCCATTTCCTTCGAGAATTTACTGTCCCCACTGCCACGCAATCCCTCCTGAATCCCAATGCCAAAACGGCAGAGGTCCGAGGGCGTCGTCCACATTCCTGCCGCATACAACTCAGGGTGCACCTTGCCACCCCCAGGCACGCAGCTGCCGTCCACCTTGTAAGCTGTGGCTGCATTCTCGCGCAGGGGCTCCGGCAGGGGCTGCGCAAACGTGCTTCGTGCCATGCCCAGCAGGTCGAACACCCGTTCCTTTGCCAAGTCCTCGGCAGATTGTTGCGTCATGTCCATCACCGCAAGCTGCAGGATGCTTATTCCACCGCCGGAATACTTGAACTGTTGCCCCGGAGGCAACCCAATGCTGACCCCCGTGGCATGGCAGGGGGAATCCCCGTTTAGCACTTGCACGATAGTGGGCACGGGAACCCCTGCTTCACAGCCATCAAAACCATGCACCGTAGCACCCGCACGATGGCTCATCAGCAGCCTGGCAGTAATCGGCGGCGTGCCGGGAAAATCATAGGCTGGTATCTGCCACGACTTTAGGTAGCCGGCAATCGGCGCGTCCAGGTCCAACTTGCCCTCCGCCGCAAGCTGATGTGCTACCGCCGCACCCACCGGCTTGGAGATTGATGCCGCCTGAAAGAGCGTGTCCGCATCCACCGGGCGTTTGCTCTCCACGTTGGCAACCCCCAGGGTGTGGGTCCAGTCCAACTTGAAATCTCGGATGACTGCAATGCTCACCCCCGGAATCTGCCGCTTCCGCACCATCTCCTCCAGGCTACCTGCTGCGCGCCCCGTCCGCGTGTGCAGCTCAGCAAAGATAGATTCTGGCGTGGGTTCCGCACCGGTGGCACTGAAGATGGGTAACAGCGCAATCGACAAGCCAAGGATCAAGAGTCGTTTCATATCGATTTCTCCGCGTGCCGATTTGATGACTGCCTCTTAAACAGCGTTTGAATTCTCTTTCCAAATTCAATCCATTAGCGTATGGTAATGCTTCTGCGCCACTGGCGCTTGCGAGAGGGAACATCGCGGGCATAGGGTTCTGGGCGAACCTGCGCCCCGCGAACAAGAAGGAGTCTGCCATGTGCGCGGTAGCTGTTGGCTATGATCTGTGCCCCGAGGTTGTCCAGTTTCTTGCTTCTCCCCGTAAACTGCTCATCAATGGGCGCTGGGTCGAGAGCCATTCCGGCCAGACCTTCGAAGTGCTGGACCCCGCCACCGGGGACGAGGTGGCGCAGGTGGCGCGTGGCGACGCGCACGACATCAACCAGGCCGTGGCCGCAGCGCGCAAGGCTTTCGAGTCTGGCCCGTGGCACAAGATGACCCCGAGCGAGCGCGGGCGCTTGCTCTGGAAACTGGGCGACCTGATTGAGCAGCACGCGGACGCGCTTGCCCAGCTGGAAACGCTGGACAATGGCAAGCCATTGGGCATTGCCCGCGCGGCAGACGTAGCGCTGGCGGCGGACCAGTTCCGCTATTACGCGGGCTGGGCCACCAAGCTGCTGGGCGAGACCATCCCCATCAGCGTGGTCTACGCGCCGGACACCGAATGGCAGGCCTACACCAAGCGCGAACCCGTAGGCGTGGTGGGACAGATCATCCCGTGGAATTTCCCGCTGCTGATGGCGGCGTGGAAGCTGGCCCCCGCGCTCACCTGCGGCTGCACCGTGGTACTCAAACCCGCCGAGCAGACGCCCCTCTCCGCACTGTATCTTGGCCAGTTGATTCAGGAAGCAGGCTTCCCCGATGGCGTGGTAAACATTGTCACCGGCTTTGGCGAGGAGACCGGCGCTCCGTTGGCCGCGCATCCCGGCGTGGACAAGGTCGCCTTCACCGGCTCGACCGAGGTGGGCAAGATGATTGTGGCGGCGGCGGCAGGCAACCTGAAAAAGGTGACGCTTGAGCTAGGCGGCAAATCCCCCAACGTGGTCTTCTCCGATTCGGATCTTTCCAGCGCGGTGAACGGCGCAGCCAGCGCCATCTTTTTCAACCACGGCCAATGCTGCTGCGCGGGCTCGCGCCTCTACATCGAGCACGACATCTTCGACGACGTGGTCAACGGCGTGGCCGACGTGGGCCGCAGCATCAAGGTGGGCTCGGGCTTCCACGCGGATACCCAGATGGGGCCGCTGGTATCGCAGGAACAGTTCAACCGCGTCACCGGCTTCATGGAAGACGGCATTGCCAGCGGGGCCGAGGCCCTCTGCGGCGGTGGGCGCTCGGGAGATCGGGGCTACTTCGTCGAGCCGACTGTCTTCGTAAACACCACCGGTGACATGCGCGTGGTGAAGGAAGAAATCTTCGGCCCCGTGGTAACCGCCATGCCCTTCCGCGATATCGACGAGATAGCCGCCGTGGCCAACAACACTCCCTATGGCCTGGCCGCAGGTATCTGGACCAAGGACATCAGCAAGGCCCACCGCCTGGCCAACCGCCTGCGCGCGGGCACCGTGTGGATCAATTGCTACAACATCTTCGACGCGGCGCTGCCCTTCGGCGGATACAAGGAATCTGGCTGGGGACGCGAGATGGGCAAGGAAGCCCTGAACAACTACCTCGAAACCAAGTCCGTCTGCGTGCAGTTGTAGCGCGGAGCGCAGAGTACTTAGGTAGAATTCTTTAGTCGTGCGGGCGGGAGGACCGCCCGCAAACGACAGCGGAACTGGATTCCTGCCACGCCAGAGGTGGACAAGCCTTCGCAGGAATGACAGGGAAGCTACCTCCGCTTTACGCGGGGGCCGTCTGCCGTGTCTTCCAGCACCCAGCCCTCGGCCAGCAGCTGATCGCGTATGGCGTCCGAGCGGGCGAAGTCCTTGTTGCGGCGTGCCTGCTGGCGCTCGGCCACCAGATCGAGAATCGCCTGCGGTGTTTCCACTTGCGGAGCTTCGCCCAAGATACCGGTCACTGCGTCCAGTTCGTCGAGCAGGGCCAACGCGGCGGTCGCACCTTCTTTGCCTGCGGCATCCTGGTCCAGTTGCTTGTTCACGTCGCGCACAAAATCGAAGACCGCCGCCAGCGCGGACGAGATGTTGAGGTCGTCGTCCATCGCCTCGATGAAAGCCTCACGGCAGCGGGTGATGGGGGCGGAAAGATCGTCGCCCGAGCCGCGCACTTCGTGCAGGCGGATGCGGAAATCACGGATGCGCTGTATGGCGTTGGCCGCACCGTCTAGCGCGTCAAAGGTGAAGTTATTCGGCTGGCGGTAATGCGTGGCTACCAGTCCCCAGCGTATGGCCAGTGGGGCGTAGCCCTTCTCCACCAGGTCGCGCAGGGTGAAGAAGTTGCCCAGCGATTTGGACATCTTCTTGCCCTCGACCACAAGGTGGGCGCAGTGCATCCAGTAGTTCACAAAGCGCCCACCGGTGGCGCAGCAGGTCTGGGCAATCTCGTTTTCATGATGCGGGAAGATGTTGTCCACGCCACCGCAATGAATGTCGAAGTGTGTGCCGAGGAACTTCACGCTCATGGCCGAGCACTCGATGTGCCAGCCGGGACGCCCCTTGCCCAGCTCGGTTTCCCAGAACACGTCGCCGTCGTCCGGGGTCCAGCTTTTCCACAGGGCAAAGTCGCGCGCGTCTTCGGTTTCGTATTCGTCGTTGTCCACGCGCCCGCTCGCGCCGGAGCGCAACTCTTCGAGGTTCATGTGCGACAGCTTGCCGTAGTCGGCAAAGCTCGATATGCGGAAGTAGATGCTGCCCTCGGCCTCGTAAGTGTGGCCCTGTTCGCGCAGCTGCTTGATCATCGCCACCATCTCGGGGATGTAATCCGTGGCGGCGGGGTAGGCTTCGGCGGGGTCGATGCCCAGCGTGGCCAGGTCTTCGAAGAAGGCGGCGGCGTACTTGTCCGTGATGGACTTCAGCGACTGCCCGGTCTCGCGGCAGGTGCGGATCAATTTATCCTCAACGTCGGTGAGGTTCATGATGTGGCGCACGTCATAACCGCGATAGCGCAAGTAGCGCTTCAGCAGGTCTTCAAACATGTACGCGCGAAAGTTGCCGATGTGCGCGTAATTGTAGATGGTAGGGCCGCAGGTGTAGAGCCCCACCTTGCCCGGCTCGATGGGGGTGAACGCCTCTTTCGAGCGCGAAAGGGTGTTGTAGAATTGCAGCGGCATGGGCGGTCTCGTGTGCTTGCGCCCACGCGTGGGCGTAACAAACCGGGATGGATTGAAACGCTCGGGCCTAGACCCCTGCGGCTTCCTCAACCGGAGCGGCCTCTTCGACAGGGGCCACCTCTTCGGCGGGCGCAGCTTCCACAGCCGCATCCTCAACCACGGCTTCGGACTCGGCAGGCGCGACAGCTGCTTCAACCGGCGCACCGGTGAGCGCGGCAATCAGCGCCTGAATCGTTTCGTCGTCCTTGGTCTGGCGATCATGCCAGTCGGGGTAAGTGGTCAGAGAAGTGCCATAGACCTGCTTCACCACCTCGATGTCCACCTTGGTCTGGGTGTTCGAGATGGGTTCAAGGTCCAACGTGTATTTCTTGCGCGGGGAATTGAGCACCCCAAGGAAGGGCTTGCCCCCTTGGAAGGCCACGAAGGTGCCGCGCTTGTCGCGCGTGTACACCTCAAGCTCTTCGGCCACCAGCGTGCGCTTCACGTGCTGCCACGCGTCGGCATAGCCCTGCTCAAGCACCACCTGGTGCTGCACGGCAAAGCCGGTGGGGTCTTTCTTCGCCGTGGCGCAGCCATTGGTGGCGGCTACCGCAGCAATCATCGTTACTAGAAGAAGCAACCGAGCGTACATGCCTTGCTCCCAAGGTTATTGGTTTGATTCGCGCCTAGGCCACCCAGTGTACCAGCCGCCCCGCCTGCCCCGCAACCAACCCGCGACGCCTGCACAGCGAATGTGGGCTGTGGAAAATACGAAGCGCCCCGCCGGGAGGAGGGGGGAGAGACCCGGCGGGGCGCGCTCGAAGAGCAGTGGAGCCGTGACAAGGGAAGGGGGAGGGGGAGGAAGTGGGGAAACCTGCCACGGCTCCACGGTTAAGCGTGTTCAACTGTATCTTCGTTTTCGCTGCGTCGTCTGTACTTACTACCGCCTATGCATACCGTCGGGCGGTTGTTTCGTTACATCGTCGCCTTCTATTCGTAAAGACGCTTGGCGAAATGTATTTATTCACGCTTCCGTGAAATTTTTTATTCAACTTCTGTCTACTGTATTCAGCGTCGTCGTCTTATGATGTCAATGCCGTTTGATGTCCGGAAGTTT
>JBIKMR010000013.1:0-29521 GCA_044359155.1 Candidatus Hydrogenedentales bacterium
GCCCGCCTGTGCCCAGGGCGCGATTACAGCCCGAACAGTCGCCCAAGGTCGCCGCTGAGGATAGCATCGGTGTAGTCCAGCACCTGCTGCACATCGTCCGACATCAGCAACCCGGTCAGGTCGGTCAGCGCACCGGTCAACTGGCCAATGCCATTGAGCACGGCGTCTGCCATTTGGGTGAGCGCGTCCAGCGTCTCGGGGGTCCACACGTCCTGCAAAGCCATCATGGCAGACACGGCATCCTGCTGGATTTCATACGCGATGATCTGCGTGTTGGGCAGATCCGCCGAGGCCATCACCTGTTCGCCAAACACCCGCACTGCGTCGTAGAGATCGGCAGCGGCTTCATACTGTCCCTGCGATTCCAATTCCTGCGCGCGCGCCATCAGGTCGTCAGACAGCGAGTGCAGCGAGGCCCCATCCGTGCTGCCCGCCGATGCGGCGGCCAACAGGCGCGCCGTGTCGCGGTCATAGCCGCTGGCTTGCAGCGCGGCAGCATGGCTGCGCGCAGAGTTGGAACCATACACTGACGCGCCCGAAAGCGATGCGCCCATGTTCACCAGCCCGGTCGCGCCCGCTGTATCGCCCTGCGCCAGCATCATCTGGGCGGACAGGTAATACGGCATGGCGTTCTGCGGGTCGGCCGTGCGCCATTCGTCCAGCGCGCGCTGATACCCGGCCATGTCGCTGGTTTCCTGAAAACGGTTGGCCAACGCATAGCGAAGATACGGGTCTTCCGGGTTGTTGTCCACCGCCGCCTGCAAGACAGCCAGCGCTTCCTCGACAGGCAGGAACTGCGCCGCGCCAATTACGGCATCGGCAGACACGCCAGAATCTTCAAGCAAAGCCCGCGCTTCTTCACGCGTCAGCGACGCCCACGCCGCCATCTGGCCCAGCGCGGTAGCGTCTTCCCTCATGGCGGACTGGAACGTGCCGACCACTTCCTTGAGGGTCAAGGGGCGCGCCTTGCGCGAAGGGTTCGCACGCGGTCCCGGAGGCGTGCCGCCCGCAGGAGAGGGCCGCAGGCTGATGCCGCCTTCGCCATCCCCTTCGGGAAGCGCGGTAGCCAGCGTCAGTTCGTCGCCCGCATTCGGGTTCTCGTCCAGATCTGCTACAACTTGCGTCGGCGTATTGCCGGGTAGATTGTCGCGCACGGCATACCCAGCGATAAACAATATCGTGGCGGCTGCGGCCAACATGCCCACGCGCAACAAGCGCATGGGGCTGACCGCCTCGCGGCGCTTCTGCGCGCTTGATGCTTCTCCCGGGAAGGGCACTATGTTGCGGGTCGTGGCCTCGGCGGACACTACCTCTTCCGCATCCACCTTCGCTAACACGCCCGACCACAGGTCAACCATGGGGGCCTCTGCATTCAGCGCACCACCCACGGCAAAGAGCGCGGCCTCAAGGCCCGGCTCGATCGATTCTTCGTCGTCCATAGGAAGCATGGCCGCGAGGCTCGCCGTGAAATCCACGGAGCCCGCCGCGCCTGTGCTCGTGCCGGTGTCAAACAGCACGGCTTCCATCGTCAACACTTCTGCGTCAAACACCTCGCCCGGCGCGCCATCAAACAGCACCGCCGTCGGCACGCCCACGCGCCATGCATCGCCCAAGCCCATCAACGCGGAAGCCATCAGGGTGTCCGCCGATTCCATATCCTCCACCAGCGACAGCACGCGCGGGAACAGGTCCACCACCGGAATGCCCGCGTTGGCCTCGACGGCCAGCAGGTCCAGCGCACCGTGTACTTCCCGCAGGCTGGCGACCTCGGCAGCGAAGCCAACGTCGTTCCCCGCAAGGCGCGCAGCCTCAGCGTGGTCGGCGTCGTTCAGCGAACCGTCCGCAAAGCCAAGCAGCAAGTGCCCGTATGTCGCGTCAAAATTGTTCACACGTCCTCGATGAATTGCTCGCACGTAACGCGAAGCTGCTTCAATATCCGGTGCAGCCGTGTCCGAACTGCGCCCTCGGTGCTATCCACGATGTCGGCAATCTCCTTCGCGGAGAGCCGCTCGAAATACCGTAACTTCACAATCTCGCAGGCCTCGGCGGGCAGGGCTTCCACCGCCGTCAACAATGCCTTATGCCGCTCGGCGCTCATCAGGCGCTGGTCGGCGTTGTCTGCATTGCTGTGCATCAGGTCACCCGAGTCATCGCGCGAGCTGCTCACATACTCTTCCAGCGTCTCCATCCGCACCGTCTTTTTGCGCTTCAGCTCGTTCAGGCAAAGGTTGCGCGATATGCACAACAGCCACGGCTTAAAGCTGCGCGCCGGGTCAAATCGCTCGCGGGCGGTGTACACCCGCAGGAAGGTCTCCTGCGCCAGCTCCTTCGCCTGCTCAATATCGCGCACGTAGTGCAGGCAGAAACGGAATATGTCCTGTTGATAACGCCGCACCAAGGTCTCGAACGCGGAACGGTCTCCCGCAGCCAAGTCGGCCATGAGCATCTCGTCGGTCTGGTCTTGCAACTGCGACATCCGGCGGTTCCCATCATGTCGGCGTGGTATCACGCTCAAAGGGCGCGCGCACGCTGCTGATGAACCTGTACCGGTTTCTGCTTCCAGCACTAAGCTGGCGGCTCCGGATTCCATTCCCTTGCCCTCCGTGGACGTATCTGCCCACAGTACAAAGGTTTGGCGGATTCATCACATCAGAGCCAAACAAAAGCCCCGAAATGCGTGCGCGAATAGCTAAGTGATTGTAGGGAAATACGTTGCAGCAAGCAAACCCAAGAATGTTCAACCGCCGATGAACGCAGAGGAACTCCGATAAGAAAGATGGGGAAGAGCACACCTTCGCTCGCAAGGGTGGCATGGTCAGAAACCATGCCACAACGTTGCAAGATTCTTATCAGAGTTCATCCGCGTTCATCGGCGGCTAATCTCTTTCCCTACTCCGCCCCCAGCGCCTTCTCTATCTTCTTGCTGGTGGGCATACCCAGCGCCTTGGCTTGCTCGTAGTGCGGCGCTGCCGTAGCTGCATCCTTCTTCTCCACCGCCAGCCACCACGCCAGATTATAGTGCGCTGGGCCAAACTCTGGAGCAGAGGTTGTAATCTCGGTCGCCAGCGCAATGGCTTCGTCCACCCGGTCGGTGTGTGCCAGCAATACGCTTAAGCCATTCTTCGACGGCACATGGGCCGGGTCCAGCTTCAAGGCCATGTCGAAATACGCCTCCGCCGTCTCAAACTTCTTGCGCATCAGGTTCACGCGCCCAAGGTAATACGCGCCCTGTGCTTCCTGCGCCAAGCCTAGGTCGGTGAGCAGGGCAGAGATGCAACCATCCACCGCACCCTCAAAGCGCTCGCGGAAGGCCGCACCGCCATCTCCCGTCCACTGGGCAATCGCGTCCTCGCTGGCCGAGAATCGCGGGTCCGTCAGGTTCGGGGCCAGTTGTTGCGTCGGGTCTTTCAGCTTGTCGCTGGCAAGAATGAACTCCGGCGATGCCATCAGGTTTTCCGACCACACCTTGTGGCCGCTCTCCGTGTTGTAGAGCTTCGCTTCCAGCTTCACGATCAGCAAGCCTTGGTAACCAAACAACCCATACTCCGGAGTCAGGTCCAGCACCAGGTTTTGCCCAGCTTCCGCCAGCCGCCCCAGCCGTTCTTTCTCCGCATCGCGCACGTTGTTGTATCCCGCCGTCGATCCCATCGGGTCAATCTCGCGGGCGCGCTCACCCAGTGCAGCGCCAAGGCGCGCGGCCACCCGCTCGCGGATGACGGCCGCACCGTCATACCCCTGCAACACTTCCTCGATGGCCTTGCGGTATTTCTCGTTGGCCACGGCAGATATGCCGATGCCCAGCACCGTGCCCGCGCTGCCCGCAATCTGGAGCGTCTGCCGCGCCGGGGAAACAGCAACGACCATCGCTGTGCGGTCCTGGTTCAAGGACCAACCCACCGAGCCCGCGCCCTTGAGCGCTTCATACGCGGCAGGGTCTGCCGCACGGCTTTGCAGTGGGGCCACCAGTAGGGCCAGCAATAGAAGGGAAGAATTTATTTTGCGCATCACGTCCGATACCTCCGGTGTCTTGTATGTATGCACTATACACCACCCCGCCGATACAGGCGCGATCTGTGCGCCCCCATTCAGCGCGCCTCCAACGCCACGTTGCTCACGCCCAGCAGCCCCGCGTCCAACTGGTTCCCCGAGAACACCACCCCCAGAGCCGCCGTCGGATGCGTGCGCTCGCCGTTCTCCCAGCTTTCCACATATACCGCATAGCGATACCGGGGCGCGGCGTCTGCCGCCGTTTCGCGCCCGCCCGCCAACACCATGTTCCCCGTCAACAACACCCGGTCCAGCGGCGGGTTCGTGTCCAGTTGCCCACGCATCAGCGCAATGCCATAGCTGCTCGGCGCATCCGCCTCGCGTCCGCCCCAGTTCCAGTACTCGTTGCCGTGGCCATAGTCCGCAATCAGGTTGTTGGCAATCAGCAGCCCCGCATCCGCATTGCGCGGGCGCGCCTCGCCGCCTGCTTCCTTTGGCTCGCCCCCGTGCGACCCCGCACCGGGGTTGAAGATCATCCCCCACAGGTCCGCGCCCGTCACCGTGTTGCCTGACACCACCACCCCATAAGAACCGTGCGTGCCCTTAATGCCAATCATGCAGCGGTCAATCACGTTGACGCTCACGTTCGCATAGTCGCAATGCATGTCGATGCCCTGCGCCGCGTTTACAATCAGGTTCCCCTGAATCTGCGTGTGCCGCGTCTGCTCTGGCCCCGTCACCACCAACGCCGACCCTTGGTGCCAGTTGTCCACATAGCCCCGCTCCGCCACGCCCCGCGCCAGTTCGCCCGGCTTCAGCGGCTCGCGCCCATCGCACAGCGTTCCCAGTTGGTGTTCCGCTTTCAATTCTTGCGTGGGCAGCAAGCGCGTCTCGATAATCCGGTTCCCGGCAATCGTGGTATGCACGCTGTTGCTCACCCCAATGCCCGCGCCATCGATGCAGCGAAACGCATATCCATATAGGGGCGACGTGGTCCGGTCGTCAATCCCCACTGTCTTGTAATCCCGCACCTCGCAATCTCGAATCACAGCGCGCTCGCACCCATCCAGCCGAATCGCCGCCGACTGCGAATGGTTTCCCAACACCCGCACCCCGTCCACCACCAGGTCCTTCGCATTCTCCACCCGCAACGCCGATTCCATGCTCTGCTGCATCCCCTCGGGCCGCGACAGCGTCACCCCCTCGATGCGCACATTTGCCGCGCCATCCACCCGCACCACCGCCTGCGCCGGGTCCGTCTGCACAATCGTCCCCACGCCATACAACCCGCCCCCGTCCGTGCGAAAGATAAGCGGCTCCGCTATCTCGTGTACCCCCGCAGGCACTTCTACCATCTGCCCAGGACTCGCCGCCACGGCCTCCACCAAAGAAAACGCCCCGGCATCTGCCGAGGCGAGGAGCAATAAAGCAAAGGCTACCGTCGAGTGCATGGCGTTCCTCACCTCACGATGCAACCGGATAAAACCGCAACAGCAAAAACACCAGCACCCCCGTGACCGATACATACAGCCACACCGGATACGTGAACTTGGCGATGCGCTTATGCGCCACGAAGCGCTTCGAGATGGCAAAGAAGAGCGTGCAGAGAATCATCGGCACCACCGCGATGGAAAGCAGGATGTGGCTGATGAGAATGAAGAAATACACCGGGCGGATGAAGCCCTGCCCAAGGAACTTCGTATCCCCCTGCACCGAGTGATACACGATATAGCACACCAGGAACAGCCCCGACGCAATCGTGGCCGATATCATGAACCGCATGTGCGCATCGCGCTTGCCGCCCTTGATGGCAAGAATCCCCAGCGCCACGCATACCGCGCTCGTCGAGTTAAGCAACGCATTCACCGCAGGCAAGAATGCCACGTTCGCCTTGTTGCCCACGCTCGGCGCAAAGTAGATGAGCCAGAAGAGGAACGCCACAATCACCGCGCTCAATGCCAGAATGCCCGACACGGCCTGCTTGTTGGAAATGGTCATACTGCTTGAAAAACCTTTATTGCCCGCCAAAAGGCAGCGGAGTGGGGGAGTGTAACAACAGAGCCATTCTACCAAATCCCCCCGCCCCCGCGCACCTTACCCTTATTCGGAACGTCCTTAATCTGCTATAGCGCGTACCACAACTCGACATGTTCGCAGCCTGCCACGGCCTGCCCGGCGATGGTGGTCTCGGGGTGGTTGAGCAGTTGTTCGATCACCGCCGCCTTGCTGGCCCCGGCCACCAGAAACACCACCCTCTCTGCGCATTCCAGTACCGATGGCGTAACGCTTACCCGGTGCGGGGGCGCGTCTTTCACCACGGGTATCGCCAAGTGGCCCTTTGCGGCGGCAAGGTTTTCCTGGGTGAACAGAGAGCAAGTGTGCGTGTCGCCACCCATGCCCAGCAGCGCCAGCGACAAGCGCCCGCCCGCGTCAAAGAAACGCTGGAAGTCCGCCTCGAACTGCTTTGCAGATTCCTCTAGAGACACCCCGGTATTGACCGCGATCACCCGGTCGGCGGGTACTTGCAAGGCTTCAATCATCGGCAGGGTGTTGCCGTGGTTGCTGTCGGGAGAATCAATCGGCACGTGGCGATCATCGCTAAAGGTCAGGTACAGGGCGGGGCTAATGGTCACCGGGTTCTTGGTTATTGCTTCATAGACTGGCAGCGGCGTGCTGCCGCCCGAAAGCATCACTGCTTTGGGCGCGTCGTCTGCATGAGAGAAGGCGTTGCACAGCAACTCTTCCACCGCTGCCTGCAACGCAGCCAAGGTTCCAAAATCGCGTGGTTGTATCTTTCCCATTGTGCGGCTTACCAAGTCGCGCCGTAGCGTGCGGCCAGGGCGTTGGCAGCATCGGGGCCGGTGCCGCCAAAGGCATAACCACGCGGCTTCACGCGGCGGTCATCCAGGTCGTGAAGTGCAGGGGTGAAGATGTCCCATGCCGCCTCAAGTTCGTCGGCGCGAATGAACAAGCTGCCGTCCCCGCGAATAATGTCGAGTATGAGGGACTCATACGCGTCCGGTATCACGTCGTTGAACGCCGAGGCATAGCTCAGGTCCAGCTCGCTCTCGTTCAGGCTCATGCGCAGCCCCGGTTCCTTGTTCACAATCCGCAGCGATACGCCCGCATCGGGCTGTACGCGAATGCGCAACTGGTTGGGCGAGAGGTGACCCGCGTTGCGCGCAAAGATGTTGCCCGGCACCGGATGAAAGCGGATGACGATCTCCGTCATCGACGTGTTCAACGCCTTGCCCGCGCGGATAAGGAACGGCACATCGGCCCACCGGCGGTTCTGCACGTGCAGCACCGCACAGGCAAAGGTCGGGGTGATCGAGTCGCGCGGGATGCCCGGCTCGTCGAGATAGCCCGGCTGCCCCGCGCCTGCGGTGTACTGTCCCACCACAAGATCGTCCATCACAATCGGCGGCACCGAGCGCAGGGACTTCACCTTCTCGTCGCGGATGAAGCGCGCCGAATATCCCACCGGCTGCTCCATGGCAATAAGCGCCAGAATCTGCAACAGGTGGTTCTGCATCACGTCGCGGATGATGCCGTAGCGATCAAAGTATCCCGCGCGCCCTTCCAGCCCAATCTGCTCGGACCAAGAAATGCTGACGCTTTGGATATAGCGACGGTTCCATATGGGGTCAAAGATCAAGTTGGCAAAGCGCAGCACCATCAGGTTTTGGATTACTTCTTTGCCGAGATAATGGTCGATGCGGTAGGTCTGGCTTTCGTCGAAGACCTTACCCATCTCGCGGGTGAGCACGTCCGAGGTCTCACGGTCGGAGCCAAAAGGCTTTTCGACCACCACGCGCGACCAGCCCGAGGGCTTCTCGCGGTGGACCAGGTCAGCAGCGGCCAGCGCATGCGCCACGTCAAGAAACAGGAAGGGCGGAATCGAGAGGTAGAAGATACGGTTCTCCTTGCCGCTCGGGTCCATGTGGGCAAGTTCGGCATGCAGCTTGCGCATGTCGTCGGCGGAATCGTAATCCCCCGCCACATACGTAAGCGCCTCCAGAAACTGCTTCATCAGGCGCTTGCCTTCGCTCTCGGAGACATAGCGCCAGGAAAGGTTCTTTGCCACCCGCTCGCGGAATGCCTCGTGGCTCAGTTCTGACCGCGCATAGCCGACAATGTGGAAAGGCTTCGGCAACAGGTCCTGGCAATGCAGGGCGAATAGCGCAGGCAGAATCTTGCGCATGGCCAGATCGCCCGACGCGCCAATCACCACAATGCTGAGGGGCTCGGTACGCTCCGGGTGCGAAGCGGCAGTATGTGACATCAGGGGTCTCCCGAAAAATGGCTGACTTCAGCGCGAGGCGGGATGCTCGCCATGCAAAGAATAGCACGCTCGGCAAATGCGATTGCTAGGCGCGCTTCACGGTCTGGAGCAATTCGCCATGCAGCACGGCGTTCGAGATGATGACGCCCTTCTTGCCGTCGAACACGCGCAGCGGGCTGCCGTCCTGTCGGCTGGCGCGCCCGCCCGCTTCTTCCACTATCAGTTGGCCCGCAGCAAAATCCCACGGGCTCAGGCTCATGTGTACGTAGGCGTCGATATCGCCCGTGGCCACCTGGCAAATGGACACCACCGCCGACCCGTGGCAACGAA
This sequence comes from Candidatus Hydrogenedentales bacterium, assembly GCA_044359155.1. Classification (GTDB taxonomy): domain Bacteria; phylum Hydrogenedentota; class Hydrogenedentia; order Hydrogenedentales; family JAEUWI01; genus WGMK01. Next base: position 8,603 of record JBIKMR010000013.1, read on the forward strand.
GCTGGCCCGTGCGCAGCACCAGATCGTGCGCATTGGTCAACAGCGCTGCGCGGTCTGCAGGGCCACTGAAATCGAAATCCACCCGCGCATCGCCCAGCGCCTTCACCCCGCTCACACGTACCGACGCGCCATTGAGCGTAGCCCCTGCACCGCGCTCTGCCAGCAAAAGGGCTGGCTTGCCCGGCAGGGCGATCCCCCCCGCCACTACTTCGCCACCCACGGCAAAGCCAATGGAAATGCCGAACAGCGGGAACAGCCCGCGCACAAAGTTGTTCGTCCCGTCGATTGGGTCCATCACCCAGCAACGGGCGTTCTTGTCCTTCGGCAGGCGAGCGTACTCCCCCTCCTCCGCCACAATCTGGTCGTCCGGGAAGGAGCGGTGTATCAAGTCGATGGCGCGCTTCTGAAGGGTCAGGTCCACTTCGGTCAACAGGTCGTTCGCATCGCGCTTCTGGGCTACCGTCAAGTCCCCCCGCGATCCAAACTTCTCCAGCGCATAGGCCGCGTTGGATTCCATAAAGTGCGCAATAAATTCGATTTCGGTCATGGTGGACTCCAACTGCGGGCCAAGCGCAGGATGCGCACACGGAGATCGTACACCCCGGCAAGCGCGGGAGTCGAGCCGGGGCTGCGCGATTGTGTACTAGATTGGCCCGAGTTGCTATGATGCGCGCCATTGGGCGGCTGGGGATAGCCGCCGCCACGGGACTGGGGACCGACACGATGATACTTTCTGACCGCACCATCCGCCGCTTGTTGGCAGACGGCACCTTGGATATCAGCCCAATCGACCCAAGCCAAGTGGGGCCTGCTTCGGTAGACCTGCGCCTTGGGCGCACGTTCCTCATGCCGAAGCCGGTGACGGGTATCTACTCCCTGAGCGAGGAGATTGAATACGAGCGCACGGAAGCGGACGAGTTCATCGTCCCCCCGCACGGGTTCATCCTCGCCACCACCGCCGAGGTGGTGCGCCTGCCGAACGACCTGACGGCTTTCGTCGAGGGGCGCAGCTCGGTGGGGCGCAGCGGGTTGTTCATACAAAACGCAGGCTGGGTAGACCCCGGCTTCCATGGCGCGATAACGCTGGAACTATACAACGCCAACAACGCCGCGATGAAGATTGCCGCCGGGCGACGCATTTGCCAGTTGGTGCTGGCGCAGGCGGACGATGTGGTGGAGAATCCCTACTCTGGAAAATACCAGGGGCAGATGGACACTACCGGTTCCCGCGTGCATCTCGATGTCGAGAACGCGCCCCGCTGAACCCGAGCTTTACAGGGGACAACCATGACCACGCCAGCGAACCTCAAGCTACTCCGCGACGCGATGGGCGAAGTGATAGACCTGCGCGCGGCCATTGCCCTGCTGCAATGGGACCAGGAAGTAAACATGCCGCCCAAGGCGGCAGAGGCGCGCGGCAGGCAACTGGCCACCCTTAGCGCCATTGCACATGAGCGCTTCACTTCCGACCACTTCGGCAGCCTGCTGCGCGGGGCGACGGAGGGCGAGCTCTCTGCGGACGACCGGAGCATGGTGCTGGAAATAGACCATGACTACGAGAAGGCCACCAAACTGCCAACGGAATTTGTTGAAAAGTTAGCCGGGGTGGAGAGCTCTGCCTATGAGGCATGGACACATGCCCGGGCAGAGTCGGACTTCGGTGCGTTCAAGGGACACCTGCAGACGCTGGTGGACCTGCTGCGGAGGAAGGCGGATTACCTCGGCTATACCGAGTCCCCCTACGACGCGCTGCTCGACGAGTTCGAGCGCGGCATGACTGCCGGCCAACTGCGCGATATCTTCTCGACCCTCGCCCGCGAGCAGAGCGCCATCGTGGCCGAAGTGGCCCGCAGCGGTAACCACCCCGACGTAAGCTGGCTGGACCAGGACTACAACGAGCAGGCCCAGTTGGACTTCACCGTGCAGGTGTTGCGCGACATGGGCTACGACTTTGAGGCGGGGCGGCAGGACAAATCGGTCCACCCCTTCACCACCAACTTCGACCTCTACGACGTGCGGGTGACCACGCGGGTGGACCCGCGCGACCCTTTCTCCGCCCTCACCGGATCGATACACGAAGGCGGCCACGCCCTCTACGAGCAGGGCTTCCGCGCGGGAGACCGGCGCACCGTGCTCGCCGAGGGTGCATCGTTGGGCATCCACGAATCCCAATCCCGCATGTGGGAAAACATGATTGGCCGCAGCCTGCCTTTCTGGAAGCACTACCACCAGCGCTTCCTAGCCGCGCACGCCCCCCGGCTGGATGGCCGCACGCCCGACGAACTCTACCGCGCTGTCAACCGCGTGGCCCCGTCGTTCATCCGTGTCGAGGCGGACGAATGCACCTACAACCTGCACATCATCCTGCGCTTTGAAATTGAGGTGGACCTGATTGAAGGCCGCCTGAAAGTGGAAGACGTGCCGGAAGTCTGGAACGCCAAGGTGAAGCAATACCTTGGGCTCGACGTGCCCAACGACACCCTCGGCTGCCTGCAAGACATCCACTGGTCCCACGGTGCCATGGGCTATTTCCCCACCTATGCCCTCGGCAACCTCTACGCCGCCCAGCTCTTCGAGCAGATCGAGATCGACCTGCCCAACCTGTGGGAACAGGTGGAAGCGGGCGACTTCAGCGCGCTGCTTGGCTGGCTGCGCATCCACGTACACGAACACGGTCGCCGCCTGCTCCCGGTAGAAATCGTGCAGCAAGCCACAGGCCGTGCCCCCTCCGCCCAGCCTTACCTCAACTACCTGCGCAAAAAATACGGCGCGCTATATGGGCTCAATTCAGCCTGAGGACGAGCTGCTACTTCTTCGCCTTGTACACCCGCACATAGTCAACGATGAACTCGTCCGGCAGGCGCATGTTGTGCAGCTCTTCCTCCTGCGGCGGTTCCATGCTCAGGATGATGTACTGCTCGATCTGCGACAAGCCCTGCTTCACCTCGTAGAACTTATAGCCGTCCACAAAGAAGGTATAGCTCTCAGGCTTCCATTCCACGGCGAAGGTATGGAACCCCTCGCTCACGCCATTGAGATAGCTCTGCATACCCCGCGTGGTCTGCTGGTTCGGGCCATACGCCCAGTGTACGTTGTGCGATACGATATCCGTGCCCAGCTTGCGGAAGAACTCCACAATGTCAATCTCTGCCCCGAACTTGGCAGGGTCTTCCCCCGCTGAGACCAGCGGCGACTGCATCCAAAACGCCGCCCAGATTCCACCGCCCCGCTGCAATTGCGCCCGGCACTCGATGTAGCCAAACCGCGTCATGAACAAGTCCTGCGTACCCACCGCACCCACAAGGATTTCCCCGTCCTTCTCAAAAGCCTTCAGCTTAAGGAATCCCCCGGAGACTTCGATAGCTTCCCTCGCCACGCGCCCCAGCCCACGCTTGCCCTCCCCCCGAATCGCCCACTTTTCCGGGTTAAGCGCATCACCCTCAAACACGTCCTCCCAGTGCAGCTCATATCCAAGCGCCTCCGGCGTGTACTGCGTCTCCGACATGGGCCCCTGCGCCGGACGCTGGGCGGCAACGGGAAAGGAAATCAAGGCGACGGCAACAAGTGCGAGAATTCGATACATGGTGGCTCCATCCATTAACCAGCTTGGGGTTACAACAAGTTCCCAGCCTAAACAATTTCCGGCCCCGTGGTACAGCTTCGCCACTCCATTGAGTCTAAACTGGTACCTGACCTCTGCTATAATTCCGCCATGAACAAGAACATCCACCTTGCCATGCCGCTGCCGATGGATGCCATCGCCGACTTCTGCAAGAAGTGGGGCATCGTCAAGCTCAGCGTCTTCGGCTCCATCCTCCGCGACGACTTTCGCGCGGACAGCGACGTGGATTTTCTGGCGGAGTTTGCACCGGGAGCCAAACGCGGTTTCATAAGCGAGTTCGAGATGGAGGAGGAATTGGAGAATATCGTGGGGCGCAAGGTGGACTTGCTTGACTCCAAGCTACTTTCTAAGTCACAGAATCCTTACAAGAAATCCCTAATCTTTGGGAGCGCGGAAGAGCTGATTCATGCACCCGTCTGAATGCGCAAGAATCAACGACATGATTGAGGCGCTAAGTCTCATCTGCCACTACGTTGATGGGCGCGACCGCGCGGACTTGGACACAGATTCAAAGCTAAGAGATGCCTTGGCGTTTCGTATGCTTGTGCTTGGAGAAGCCGCAAAGAACTTGTCGGAAATCACCCGTAATGAATGCGGCGAGTTTCCCTGGCGCTCAGCAATTCGAATGCGCGACCTTCTGGCCCACGGATATAACAACGTTGACCTTGATATCGTATGGGAAGTTGCCATCGAACAGGCACCAAAATTATTGCCTGTCTTGGAGAAACTACTTCAGTCTTTGCCAGAGCAAAGCCACTAATGAACTCAACAGCACCTTGCTCTCCCCCCCGCGCCACCCTGCATACCTTGGGCTGTCGGCTGAACCAATCCGAGACTGCCCTGCTCGAAGAGCGCCTGCGCTCGGAGGGGTACCAACTGGTTCCCTTTGGCGAACCCGCCGACCTGGCCATCGTGAACACTTGCACCGTCACGCGCGAGGCGGATGCCAAGTCGCGGCAGGCGGTGCGTCAGTTCATCCGCGCCAACCCCCAGGCCTACACCGCCGTCATTGGTTGCTACGCGCAGATGGGGCCGGAATCCATTGCATCCATCCCTGGCGTAGACCTCGTTATTGGCACGCAGGAAAAGCTGAACGTGCTGGACTACGTGCGCCAAGGCAAGCAGCCCGCGCCGCTCATCGTGCGCGACAAGATAGAGCGTGATGACTTCGACGTGCCCTTCGTCAACGAGGCGTCGCCCCTCTCCCGCCGCGTCAATCTCAAGGTGCAAGACGGCTGCGACTTCATGTGCTCCTTCTGCATCATCCCCTTTGCGCGCGGGCGCGCCCGTTCCCGCACGCTGGCCAACCTGCTCGACGAGGCCCGCAGCCTGGTCGAGCGCGGCGCAATTGAGCTCGTCCTCACCGGCGTAAACATTGGCACCTACCAACTCGACGGCACCACCATCGTCGAAATCGTAGACGCGCTCGACGCCCTCCCCGAACTCCGCCGCATCCGCATCAGCTCGATAGAACCCACCACCATCCCCGAATCCCTGCTCGACCGCATGGCCGACCCCGGCCACAAGCTCCTACCTTATCTGCACATCCCGTTGCAGTCCGGCGCAAACCGCACCCTCGCCGCCATGCGCCGACGCTACACCCGCGAAGAATACCTCGACTTTGTATTCCGCGCGCACGAACGCGTGCCGGGCATCGGCATCGGCACCGACATCCTCGTTGGCTTTCCCGGAGAAACCGACGCCGACTTCGACGACACCTGCGACCTGCTCTGGCGCAGCCCCCTGTTTTACGCCCACGTATTCCGCTACTCCGAACGCGAAGGCGCGGCATCCACTCGAATGCCAAACAAGATAGCCCCATATGTAATGGCAGACCGCAGTCAACGTCTGCGCGAACTCAGCAACGCTAAAACCCATATGTTCCAGGAACACCACCTTGGCAAGCCCGTCGAGGTGCTCCTCGAAATGCAAGAACCCAACGGCCAATGGAGCGGCTACACCCCCAGCTACCTTCGTATACGCACCCACCGCGAAGGAAACTGGCGAAACCGGATGGCCATCCTGACCCCCACCAACATTGAGGGGGATTTTCTGATTTCGTAGATTGAGCCCACGTGGAAACTTTGGCACCAAGTAAAGTATAGAGTACGTAACATCGGGGTGGGTGGGGAGTACCATCGGGGTACTTCGTGCTACCCGTTAATTATTGACGGTCCAGGTGCACGCTGCTATACTGGGCTTGCCTATGGGATGGTCGGTGCGTGTAAAATCCTCTGCGCCGTCCCAATCAACGAGGAAGGAATTGAGACCATGAAGCATATTGCCGTTATCACGCAGACGCCTGCCAAGGCAGACATCCCCTTCAGCGCGATTATTGAAGCCATCAGCGCGGTGCTTGCCGTGCTGGCTGGCGTGTTGGGCACCAAGGAAGGCGTAAGCTAATTGCAGCTTGCTCGCGTTCAGCCCCTGCGGCCTTGCCATACGGGGTAAACCCCTTCCGAGGAGAACACCCGTGAAACATATGACTCTAATTACGAGCCTGCCCAAGCAGGCGCAGACGGATGGTGGCATCACCATTTGCAGTGACATCGGCAACGATTTTCAAGCGCAGCTTTGTTTCTTGACGGAGTTGCTCACCAGCTTCTTCTTGCCCTTGTTCGAGCTGAAGGTCAGCACAGACCCGAACGCCTAAACGGAGGGCACCCTCGGCATGACGCATCTCGCCCTTATCAGCCGCGCGCCGGAAAAAGCGCAGGACATCCCCACGGATGTGAAGCTGGTCTTTTTGGCCGACGTGTTTACCGCCGCTGCACCGTTGTTTGAGAACAAGGATCCATCGAACCCGTTGCCCCCGGACACCACCGGCGGCACGACCACTTAATTGTCTTAGGGAATGGGATGCGCGCACGGGGCATAGCGTGCGCCGGGAGATTGAAAAGACATGAAGCACTTGAAGCCGATGACCGTTGCCAAGGCCGATGCCTATTCCGATTTCTTCAACGCCATCTACCGCGCATGGGTAGACTTCCGTGTTGCGAAGAAGAATGAGTTCAGCTTCTAGCCTTGCTCCCCTGCCATCCGCAAGAGCGGGAGTTTGGTTCGAGCCAGTCTGGTCCATTCCAAGCCGGGCCACCCTGCAAGGTGGTCCGGCGTTGTTGTTTACCGGAGCGCCCGCGTGATTAGTTCCCCCCATGGCTTTATCCGCGCCACGGAAGAAGACGACTCCCCCTTCTTCTTCCAGTTGTACGATGCCGCCGCGCCGCGCTTCGCCCTGCTGGACCAGCGCCGCGAGCCGCTGTTGCCCACCATGCTGGAGATTCGGGAGACGCTGGGATCCAAAGAGGCGGGCCGCAGCCAGTCCTTCACCATGGAACACCCAAACGGCGACGTGGCGGGCTTCATGGTGTTGCGGGGGCTGAACCAGGAAAGCGGATATTGCGAGTTGACGCCCCTGTTGTTGAACGATGCTGACCACGACGCGCCTCTCACGGCATGGGCGTTGGGCTTTATCCTGGACCGGGCATTCAACATCATGCGGCTGCGCAAGTTGAGCGCGCATACGCTGTGCCGCGAGGCGGCGCTGCGGGCCTTTCTCGATCGCCACGCCTTCGCCTGTGACGGCGTACAGCGGGAGATGGTGTTTTCCCAAGGACAGTGGTTCGACGTGATTTCCCATTCCAGAACCCCCACGCCTGAGACCAACACCGTTTCTGTGGAGACCTGCCCATGCCCGTAAAGATGGATGTATTCCTGCGGCGCGCCGACCGCGACGACATGGACACGGTGATCCGCTGGATGGAGGACGAGGACTTTCAGCGCTTCCTCTATGGCGACCCGTCGCGCTCGCCCAAGCAAGTGCGCGCGCAGATTGTGGGGATGCTGGGGCGGGCGGCGGGTCACACCATGCCGGGTACGATTCACCTGCTGATCGACTCGAAGGGCAAGGGACCGCTGGGCCTCATCTCGTTGCAGAACATCTCGTGGCGCAACCGCAATTGCTCGCTCGACATCTACATCGGTGCGAAGGAACTGCGCTCGGGCATTACGGCTTCGCTTTCAATTTACCGAGCGCTGGAATACGTGTTTGATGAATTGAACCTGCACCGCGTGACGGCGTTCATCTACTCCTTCAACACGCCCTCTTGGCGCGTGTTTGAAACCACGGGGGCACAGCGCGAGGTGACGCTGAAGGAGCAGGTATATCGCGATGGAGGATACCACGACGTGTATGGCTATGGCCTGTTACGGCCCGAGTTCGAGGCCTTCCGTGAGAAGTACCGCCGCGTGCAGGGTGCGAGCCTGCAAGACATGGTGCGCGACTTAGCCACGGCCGCCGATGCCTGACGTGTTCTCCATGCCGGACCTGCCCCAGTGGATATTCCTGGGGCTGTTCGGCGTCTACATTGCCGAGACGCTGATCACCCTGCTCATGCGCCGGGGCGAGCGCGCCACGCGGGTTACCCTGTTGCGGGTCATCGTGCAGATGCCGCTCTTCGGGTTGGGAGTGTACCTTGCCGTGCGCTCCGGGCATATCGACCGGCGCCTGGTGTCGCTGCTGGAAATCCTGCCTGCGCTGGCGGCGGGGCATGTGATCTTCGTGGCCTCGGTGTTGGCCACGCACAGCTCGCTGAAAGATTCGCTGGCGGTGTTGCGCGATTGGGAATCCCTGCGGGACTTCTTTGTGGCAAATCCCAACATTACCTTCCGCACGTTACAGATAGCTTTTACCGAAGAGATCATTTACCGTGCCGCGTTGCAGGTGCTGCTGGTGGCATGGGTGGGTCCACTGCCCGCCATCCTACTAACCGCGCTACTGTTTACCCTTTCCCACGAGCACGTGTACAAGAACAGCCTGCGGGAGACGGGGGAGTTTGTGGCTTTCTCGCTGCTGCTGGGCACGCTATACTACTTCACGTCCAGCCTTGCCGCCGTGGTGGTCATCCACGCGGTGCGCAATTTCGAGATTGCCTCCCTGGAATTTTCTGCCCGCGCCCATGAACTCGACAGCGACGAAGCGGCGCAGCAAGAACTCGACCAACGCTACCGCCAGGAGTCCGTACCCACCCCATGAGCGCCGACGTCATCGTTAAACTCGACTCCGTGCGCAAGGAATTCCACACGCGCCACTTCTTCCAACTGGACGAGGAGACGCGCAAGCGCCGCCTTTACAAGCGCAATGACGTGATGGCCGCACAGGACATCTCCTTCGACATTCGCGCCGGGGAAATCTTTGGGTTGCTTGGGCCAAACGGCGCGGGCAAGACCACCACGGTAAAGATGATATCCACGCTGGTGCAGCCCGACGCTGGCCGGGTGACGGTGTGCGGATTCGACACCGAGCGCCAGCGCAAGAAGGTACTTCAGCAGGTGGGCGTCGTGCTTGAGGGCACGCGCACCGTCATGTGGCCACTGTCGCCGCTGGAGAACATGCAGTATTATGGCAACCTGAAGAACGTGCGCGGCGGCATTCTCAAGGAACGCTCGCACGCGCTGCTCGATTTCATTGGCTTGAAGGAAAAGAAGAACGTGCAGGTGAGCCTGCTGTCGCGCGGGCAGAAGCAGAAGCTGGCCATCTGCATTGCGCTGGTTGCTGATCCCCGCGTGCTGCTGCTCGACGAGCCCACCACGGGCCTCGACGTGCAGAGCAGCCGCAGCATCAAGGACCGGCTCATCGAGGTGACGCGGGCGCAGGGCAAGGCGGTGCTGGTGACCACGCACGACATGCACGTGGCGCAGGAACTGTGCGACCGCATTGGCATCATCCACCAAGGCAAGCTCATCGAGTGCAAGCCTACGGCGCAGTTGCTGGAACGTTTCTCGCAGCAGCGCTTCGCCTTCAAGATTGACCGTGCCGCCGACCTACATACGCTGGGGCAAATCCCCGGGATATTGTCGCTGGAAAACGAGGCGGAAGACGACGGTCCCACGTTGCTCGCCCAGTTGAGCCACGACGAGTCGGAACGCTCCGCCGCGCTTTATGCCCTGACCCAGCAGTTGCAACAGGCAGGCCACACCCTGCGAGGCGTGAACGAGCGCCAGCAGAACCTTGAATCCATCTTCCTGCAAGTGACGAAGTGAGTGGACAATTGGCAATGGACAATTGATAATTGTCCCTTGTCCATTATCAATTCTAAATTGACCATTTCCCCCTGCGATATAGAGGAGCTGTACCCATGATATTCAACCCAAGCATTTTCCGCGAATACGACATTCGCGGCATCGCTGGCAAAGACCTGACCGAAGAGAACATGGAATTGCTGGGGGGCGCGTATGCCGCCTACATGAAGGGAAAGCTGAAGTATAAGACCGTGGTGGTGGGGCGCGATGGTCGCCTTTCCGGCAAGGCCTTTTCGCGTGCCCTGATTGACGGGCTAACCAATGCCGGGCTAAACGTCATCGACATTGGGGAGGTCCCGTCCCCCGTGCTCTATTTCGCGCTGAACACCCTCGACGTGGACGGCGGGCTGATGCTCACCGCAAGCCACAACCCGAAGGAGTACAACGGCATCAAGGTGGGCGTGGGCAAGACCACCATCTACGGCGAGGAAATCCAGAAGCTGCGCGTGGTGGCGGAGAAGGGCGATTACCCCAAGGCCAAGGGGCCGGTGACGATTACGCGCATGGACCTGGTGCCCAAGTACATCAACAAGATCGCCAGCATCATCAAGCTGAAACGCCCGCTCAAGGTGGTGGTAGATGCGGCGAATGGCGTGGGCGGGCCTGTGGCGATTCCGCTGTTCGAGAAGCTGGGCTGTGAGGTCATCCCGCTGTATTGCGACGTGGACGGCAATTTCCCCAACCACCATGCAGACCCCACGATACCCGAGAACCTGAAGGACCTGATGAAGTTGACCAAGAAGCTGAAGGCCGACGTGGGCATTGGCTTCGACGGCGACGTGGATCGGCTTGGTGGATGCGACGAGTTGGGCGGGATGCTGTGGGGCGACCGGCTGGTGGCGCTGTTTGCGGAGCACATCCTGAAAGACAAGCCCGGCTCGACGATCATCGGCGAGGTGAAGTGTTCGCGCAGCATGTACGAGCACATTGCAAAGCATGGCGGCAAGGGGGTGATGTGGCGCACTGGCCACTCGCACCTGAAGGCGGCAATGAAAGAACTGCACGCCCAGTTGGCGGGCGAAATGAGCGGCCACATCTTCTTCAAGCACCGCTGGTATGGCTTCGATGACGCCATCTATTCGGCGGCCCGCCTGCTTGAAATCATGGCTGCCGAAAAGCGCCCCCTCAGCGCGCACTTCGCCTCGATCCCCGTACGCTTCAACACGCCGGAGATTCACTTCGACAGCCCCGACGACAAGAAGTTCGCCGTGGTGCAACGCGCGGTGCATTACTTTAAGGACGAGATGGGGCTGAACGTGAACACGATTGATGGCGCACGTATCGAGTTCGCCGATGGCTGGGGCCTGCTGCGCGCATCGAACACATCGCCCAAGTTGGTGGTGCGCGTGGAGGCGGACACAAAGAAACGCATGAATGAAATCCTGTCGATGATTGAGAAGAAGCTGAAGGAGCTAAACAAGTAGCGGTAGAAGAAAGCGAGTCTAGGCCCGGAGAAGCGAATCGAGCTTTTCCGGGCTTTTTTATTTCTGCTCCTATTCATGCTTCGCGTCACTTGCAGTTCATTTTTTACGTGCTAAATTCCAAATAGCGGTCGTGATACTCACGACATAAGAGGAGGTACCAAAGATGAAGTTCAATCGATGGTTTTGCATGCGGTTCACCGGGTTCGCTGCGATGTTGGGCGCGGGGTGTTCGGTGGACGTCACGCCCACGTTGCCCTCGTTCAACGTGAACTACAACTTCCCACTTGTGGGCGGCGCGCCCATTATTGGGGAACTCTTCCTGCCTTCCATCGACACCTGCGAGACGCTTTCAGAGGAGGCGCTGCTGGCGGCAGTGGAGGATTCCGAAGCGGCCACGTTCTTTGTGAAGCTCTTCCTTGACACGGTCGAGATTCAGGAAGTGAGCGTGGTCAGCGTGGTAATGGAAGTCACCGAACCACAGGGCGCAACGTTTAACGGCCTCAACGAAGTGGCGTTTCTGGAGAACGACCGCATCATCGTGTCGGCCACCAGCAATGAGGGGATCAGCGGCAACCGCGTGGAGCTGACCACGGACAACCCCATCAACATCATCGACGTGATTGAGGCGTGCCCTGAACGCGCCTCGACCATACGCGTGCGGGTGAGCGGGCTGGTGCCGCTGAATGCCCCGACTCAGTGGCGAACGACCGCGACCGCCCGGATTGTGGCACGCATCAGTTTGTTTTAGCCTGCGGGTTCAACATCCCTAAGAGCTCAAGCCCCCGCCGCCAGTTTCATACTGACGGCGGGGGCGATCGTTAATCAGGAGCCCGTTGCTACTTCCCGGTGATGTAACCCTTGGGCGGGTTCGCTGGGGGCGTGTACTCAAAGGGATGCTCTTCCGGCGAAACTCGGCAGCTGGTAGTAAATCGGAAGGGCGTTTCCGGGGTGGGGCCGGGGTAGTTCAGTTCCACGAAGTAGATGACGTAGCCAACTTCCTTCTGCTCGACTTTGGCGCGGTATACGCCCGGCTCTGACTCTGCCAAGTCGGAAGGTTCGTAGACCCCGGTAACGCCGCGCACATCGCGCAGCTTGGGGTTGTATGCCTGCCACAGCTTTACGGATTCCGGCTTGATGACTTCGCCATTCGCCGAGGGTTCTAAGCGAACCACGATCTCGCCCTCCTTCTCGAAGGAAAAGGAATAGTTGGGGATGGGCGCGCCCGTGACGATGGCACTGTAAAACGCGCCAACGCTACCGACGGCGGTGTCGTCCAGCGGATGCCCGGCGTTGGGCACATAGCGCAACCACTTGGGGCCTTGCAGGTCGTCCCAATATTGCTGGGACGAGTCCGGCGTGAAGAACTGATCATTGGCTCCGTTCATGATGAACTTGGGCATTTGCAAACGGTCGAGATAATTGTGCGGGTCTTCAATCTCCATCAGGGCGGCGTTCTCAGGGGTATCTAGCCAGTCGAGAATGCGCAGGGCTTGGTAGTCCCCCACGGCGGCAGACCAGCGCCCATACACCTTCCAGTGGTTCCTGAAAGATTCGATAACGTTCAGCACGTCGATAACGCAGGGGGCAATGGCTACCACGCGGGTATCCACAATGGCGGTGGTCCAGGTTGCCCAGCCGCGTTTGGATCCGCCCGCCACCACGAAGTCCTTCACCTCGTGCTTGCCGCCCGCTTCGGATGCACAGAATGCCTGGATGGTGTCGAGCGCGCGCACGGCGGCCTTGGTCATGGGCAGGCGCGCGGGCCATTCCTCGTCGCCGGTGCGGTAATACTTGTCCCACGTGTAGGCAATCATCGCGTCTTCCGAGCGCCCCCAGCCTCTCGCATCTGCAAAAACCAGCGGCTGGTTGGGCACCATGTGGAGGGATGCCGTGATGGACTTCGTCGCACGTGCCATCTTCTTAAAGTCGCCGTTCGCCCCGCGCGGCTCGGCGCCCTCGCGGTTGCTGCCGCCATCGATGTAGAGCAAGCCCGTGGCGTAGGCCACGTCATCCGGCACGCTGATGGTCAGCCAATGCTGCCACAGCGGGCGGTCCACTTCTTCCTTCGTGCGCCATTGCTGCGAAATCAGATCGATGGTGTAGGAAGTGATGCCGTCCTCCTTGTCCGTGCGCACCAGTTCCCACTTGTAGTTCGGGTCGGGCTTGGCCACATAGCGGTCCAGCGCGGTGGGTTTGTCCGTGGGGCGGGCAAAGGGATAGCCCTGCGCCCATGCGGGAAGTCCAACGGCTATTAGTGCAACCAACAATAAACAACGACGAAGCAGCATGATTTCGATCCCCTCGATTCTTGGGCGTACTCTGGAACAGACTACGCGAAGTGGCATCCAGTTTCGAGTGAGCGCTCCGTGCTATATTCGGAGAAACTACTGGGAGGTACTGGGCAATGCTAATAGCGAAACACTTACTGGGCAGAAGCCTGTTGGCAGCCGTACTGGGTTTTCTTGGGCAAGCAGGCTACGCAGCGGAGGAAGGTCTGGTGCAACAGAACATCTATGTGGGCACGTATACCGGCCAGGGCAGCGAGGGGATATACCGGCTGAAGTTCACCCCGGCCACGGGTGCGCTGGCCATAGATGGCTTGGCCGCGCCGATGGAGAACCCGTCGTTTCTGGCGTTGCACCCCAGTCTGCCGGTGCTCTATGCGGTGGGCGAAGTGGATGGCGATGGCGACCAGCCCGGTGGGCGAGTGACTGCGCTCGCGGTGGAGAAGGAGAGCGGTGCGCTGTCTCCCATAAACCATGTGTCATCTGGCGGAGCAGGGCCCTGCCATGTGGACGTTGCTCCCGGCGGCAAGCATCTCGCTGTGGCGAACTATGGCGGCGGCAGCGTGGCGCTTATTGCTATCGAGAAGGATGGCGCACTGGGCAAGCAGGCGGGCTTTATTCAGCACGAGGGAAAGAGCGTCAACCCCAACCGGCAGGAAGGGCCGCACGCCCATTGCGTGAACTTCGACCACAACGGCAAGCAGCTCTACGTGGCCGACCTTGGGCTGGATAAGGTGGTGGCGTATACGGTGGCCAGTGGTGCGCTGGCAGCATCCCCCAAACCACATTACGAACTGTCGCCCGGCGCAGGCCCGCGCCATGTCGCGCTGTCGTTGAATGGCCGGGTGATGTATGTGGTGAACGAACTGGACAATACCGTGGCGCGGATGAAGCTGGGGGCGGATAATGTCGCGGCGCAGGTAATCACCACCCTGCCTGCTGACTTCAGCGGGCCCAGCCACACCGCCGAGATTCACCTGCACCCGAACGGAAAGTTCTTGTATGCCTCAAACCGGGGGCACGACAGTATTGCGGTCTTCAGCGTGAACCCGGATACGGGCGCGCTTACCGCCAGTGGCCACACGCCCACGGGCGGCAGAACCCCGCGCCACTTCACCCTCAGCCCCGATGGGGACTATCTGTTGGCAGCAAACCAGGACTCGAATTCGGTGGTGGTGTTCCGCGTGGATGCGGATGCAGGAACTCTTACACAAGTGGGCGAGCCAGTCGAAGTGCCGCGCCCGGTGTGCCTGCTGTTTGCGAGATAGCTGGCGGACCGATAGGCCGTTAGCCTTCCTCCCCCGCCGGGGACACTTCGTTTGAGGGGGCAACCGGTGCTGCTTCAACCGCAGGGGCCACCGTCACTACACCGAAGGCATTCCTCAGAGCTTCAGCATTCCAACCCTTGGGGGCTTCGCCGGAAGTGGCGTAGAGGTAGAGCACTACGGTGAGCACGTTTTTTGCGGTGGTGCCGAGGATGACGGTGAATAGAACCCAACTTAAAGCCAATGCACTGAAACCTGGAAGCAGCGTCCCCGTGAAAGTTTCGTAGAAAAAAAAACCGATGGTGGGTATGTTGAGTATTAGCAGAAACCAGCCCAGCCCAAAACGCGCGCTGAGCGTTTCGCCCCAGGTTTGCTCCATTATCTGCCCCGAGCGGCGCAAGGCGGAGAAGACGTTCTTCTTTTCGATGACGATCACCGGGATGACGAAGTAGGTGAGCAGGGACCAGCCGGAATGCAGCACGCCGCGGATGAAGCGAGATAAGTGCTTCTCGCGATCCAGCAGACTCAGCAACACGCCAATGGTGCTGGAGAAGAGCGAGAAGACGATGAGCGAGGGGAGGTTGCGCGCCGCCATCTGTATACCGTCACGAAACTTTGAGTCGCGCTCCGTCATGGATATGTAGGCGCAGGCGACCAGCGCGGTGCTACAGAAGACGCCGAAGCCGTAGAGTGCAAGATAGGCAATGAATACTGTGGCATAGTAGCCGTAGTTCAGGGATTGCTGTCCAACCGCGTTCACCTGCGTGTTCACGATGAACATCATCTTATCGTTGCCCGCCGCAAGGTAGAACATCCACACCGTCAGCAGCGTCATTGCTGTAGACATCAATGGAAACCACAACAAGGACTTGTCACGAACCACCACGACTAGGCTTCGCCCGCTGAGGGACAACCCATTGCCCAATCTTTGTATGAAACTCATCCGTAAACTCCCTGAATTACGCGAGCCAAGCATGGCTACACGCAGGAAAATACCCCCAAGCTGACGATTTTATTCGCCAAGCGCCATCCCTGTCCCTATACACCCACCCCGCGCCCGATCATTTCCGTGGTGCTGTGGTCGATGTGGCGGGTGCGGTGGTTGGTCAGAACATAGTCCGATGGCACCGGCGTGGGATACATATTGTTAAAGCAGGCCAAACAGAAATCGTCGATGCCCCGGCCCGTGGCCCGCACCATGGATTCGATGGGCAGGTAGGCCAGCGAATCCACCCCAAGGAACTCGCGTATCTGCTCGCGGTTCATGTTGTGCGCGATCAGCTTGCTGGGGTTCGATGTGTCAATACCATAGAAGCAGGAGTTGATAATCTCCGGCGACGAGATGCGGAAGTGAATTTCCTTCGCGCCGCAGGCCTTGAGCGTGGTGATGATCTTCCGGGCCGTCGTGCCGCGCACGATGCTGTCGTCAACCAGCACAATGCGCTTGCCCGCGACGGCGCTCCGCGAGGGGTTCAGCTTAATCTTCACCCCGAAGTCCCGGATGCCCTGCTCGGGCTCGATGAACGTGCGGCCCACGTAGTGATTGCGAATGAAGCCCATGTCGAAGGGAATGCCCGACTCGTGGGAATAGCCCAGCGCAGCGGGGTTCGACGAGTCCGGCACGGCCATCACCACGTCGGCGTCTACTGGCTGAATCTTGGCCAGCTCGCGCCCGAGGTTCTTGCGAACTTCATCCACCGAGCGCCCGAAGATGTCGCTGTCCGGGCGGGCGATGTAGACAAACTCGAAGATGCAACGCCTGCCGGGCTGCGGCGCAAAGGGCCGAAACGACTGCACGCCGTCCTTGTTGATCACGATTACCTCACCGGGATCTATCTCGCGCACGCGCTCGGCGTCGATAATGTCCAGCGCGCAGGTTTCGCTGCACACGATGTATGCGTTGTCCAGCTTGCCCAGCCACAGGGGGCGGAATCCGTGAGGATCGCGCGCGGCGACTATCTCGTCGCCATTCATCAACACGGCGCTGTATGCGCCTTCAACTTGCGACAACGCGTCTATCACGGTCTCGACAAAGGTTTCCTTCTTCGAGCGCGATATCAGGTGGATGATCACCTCGCTGTCGGTGGTCGCCTGGAATATCGCGCCGTTCTCTTCCAGCTGCTCGCGCAGAATGCCGGCGTTCACCAGGTTGCCATTGTGCGCCACGGCCATCGAGCCGCGCGCATAGTCCACCACCAGCGGCTGCACGTTCTTCAGGTTGCTGGCGCCGAAGGTGGAATAGCGCACGTGGCCAATGCCCCGGCATCCCTTAACGCGCGCCAGCTTGTGCGGCTTAAAGATATCGGCCACCAGCCCCACGCCGCGATGCGCGGTGATTGCCCCATCGTCGGAGCAGCAAATGCCCGCGCCTTCCTGGCCCCGGTGCTGCAAGGCGTATAGCCCGAGGTATATCAGGTTGGCCGCCTCGGGGTGGCCATACACGCCGAACACCCCGCACTCATGCTTGATAAAGTCGTCGTCCTGTTCCTTCAGGGCGCGCGGCAATACCAAGGGGGGGGGATTGGCAACTCGTTCGCGGAGCGTGGCGGCGTCCATGGTCAGAGTCCCTCTTTCCCGGTCAGCCGGGTGTAGGCTTCCAAGTAGCGCTCGCGCGTGCGGGCAACCACATCTTCCGGCAGGGGCGGCTGGGGAGAATTCTTGTCCCAGTCCGTACCCTCAAGGTAATCCCGAACGTACTGCTTGTCATAGCTCGGCTGCGATGCGCCGGGCGCGTAGGAATCCACAGGCCAGAACCGCGAGGAGTCCGGCGTCAGGATTTCATCGCACAGCACCACCTGCCCATTCAGCAGCCCAAACTCAAACTTGGTGTCACACAACAGAATACCACGAGTGGCAGCATACTCGCGTCCCTTTTTGTACACCCGAATCGCCAGCTCCGCCACCTGCGCGTTCAGCGCCTCGCCTATTATCGTGCCCGCCTCGGCGGGGGATATGTTGATGTCGTGCCCCTCTTCCGCCTTGGTGGCCGGGGTATAAATCGGCTCCGGCAACTCGCTCGATTCCACCAGACCCGACGGTAATTCAATGCCGCACACGGTGCCGTGCTCGCGGTATTCCTTCAGCCCACTGCCCGCTAGGTAGCCGCGCACCACAAACTCGATGGGCAGCATCTCGCACTTCTTTACCAACATGCTCCGGCCTTCCAGCTGCTCCGGGTGCGAGCGGAAGGGCTCAGGAAAATCGGCCACATTGGCAGAGATAAGATGGTTCGGAACGATGTCACCCATGCGCTCAAACCAGAACAAGGCCAGCTGCGTAAGTATTCGCCCCTTGTCGGGAATACCCACCGGGTTGATCCAGTCGAAGGCAGAGAGGCGGTCCGTCGCTACCAACAGCATCGAGTCGCCGAGGTCGTATAAGTCGCGCACCTTGCCGCGCCGGTCCACCGGGCGGCCGGGAATGTTGGTTTCCAACAGGGCTGCATTAGCCATTAAAAGAAAGTCCCTTGCAGGTGCGGGCGGTTCACTTCCAGCAGGTCGTCCAGCAGGGCCTTGCAACCATTGGCATTCGGCGTGAGGGGGTTCAGCAGCAGGGCCTGGTACGCCGCGTCGCGGTCGCCCGATACTGCCGCCTTCACGGTCATGGATTCGTAGGCCTTCACGTGCTGCATCAACCCGCGAATGGCGGGGTCCGGCGCGGCCTGCGGAATCGGCTCGGCACCATGCGCGCCGATGATGGCCGACACCTCGACCGCCGCATCCGCATCAAAGGTGGGCACGGCGCCATTGTTGGCGCAGCAGACAATCTGCCGGTTCCGGCGGTCGTTCTCGATGGCCTCGACCAAATGGAAGGCCGCAGTGGAATAATGCGCGCCGCCGCGCTTGCCCAGTTCCTCGGGCTTCTCGGTCAGGTTGGGGTCGGAATACTTGGCAAAGAGCGACTTCTCCAACTCGACCACTTCCTCGCCCCGAGTCTTGGGTTTCTTCTTCAACGTGTCCAGCACGGTGTCAGTCGAGTAGAAATACTGAAGGTAGTAGTTGCACCACATGTTCAGGCTGCGCATGGCGGTGAGCATGTTCTCGCGGGTGGGGTCTTCTTCCCACTCGCTGCGGGCGTTCTCCCAGAACTTCGCCAGCGCCTGCGGGGTAATGTCTTCGCCCTGCTTCTTGAAGCCGCGCACCCACGACAGGTGATTCAGGCCCACATAGTCCAGCTCGTAGTCGAACACGTCGCCACCGAAATGCTTGATGGCGTCCATGATCATGCCGATGGGAATGTTGCACAAGCCCACACTGTTGATACGACTGTGCTTGATTATCGCTTCTGTAACGATGCCAGCGGGATTCGTGAAATTCAGCAGGTAGCCATCGGGCGCGTGGGCTTCCATGGCGTGGGCCACTTCGATGATGCGTGGCACCGTGCGCAGGGCATTGGCAAAGCCGCCCACCCCCGTCGTCTCCTGCCCCACAATCCCATGCCGCAGGCCCAGCTTCTCGTCCTCAATGCGCGCAGGCATCTGCCCCACGCGAATCTGGGTGATCACGTACTTCGAGTCGCGCACCGCTTCGTTGAGGTTTACGGTATCGTATACGCGAAAGGGATTACCCTTGGCCTCGGCCATGCGCCGGGCAAAGCCCGCGTTGATAGCCAGCCGGGCAGGGTCAAGGTCCATCAACCAGACCTCGCTCACCGGTATGGCGTCGAGTCGAGAGAAGAGACCGTCCAACAATTCGGGCGTGTAGGAACTACCACCGCCCACCACCGCGAGTTTCATTACAGCAGGGGTTCCTTGTTATGGTGAACGTGGAGTGAAAAACGCACGGCTATTTACGGCCTGTGAACTGGGTAAAGTATAGGCTTGGCGGGGCGCAAATGTCAAAAATGCGTGACCCGGCGCGGGGTATTCCGGTTGATTTCCGCAACGGTTTGGGGTTTATTAAAGGTCGGGACGCGGTTGGGAGAACTGGATGACGACGTTTGCGGTGATAGCGCTGGTGGCACTATTGGTGCCCTATTTCGGCTGGGGGGTTTATGCCCTTCAGTTGCGCTACATCCGCCACCACGACTGGCCGATCCAGGTCGAGGCCGCCTCGCTCGGTGGCCTAATCGTGTTCTATGCCTTGGCCCTGCCGGTGCTGCGCACCTACCTTTCCGAGACCCCCGCCGCCTTCATGTTCGCCATGCTGGGCCTGCTGGCCAGCGGCTTTGCACTCTACGGCCACATGGCCATTAGCCTGACCGCAAAGCTGGTGGTGGACACCATTACCCACAGCCCCGACTCAGCGCCCAACGTTCCCCGACTTGGCCCTGCCGAGGCGCTCGAACGCCAGCGCGACTACGACGGGGCGTACAACGAGTACCTCGTGCTGGCGCGAATCTACCCCCACGACGCGGCGGTGAAGATGCGGCTGGCCGACGTGTGCCTGCACCTGAAGCGCGCGCCCGAGGCGGCGGACTGGTTCGAGCGGGTCATGCAGCGCAAGCCTACGCGCGATACCTTCAGCATGGCGGCGGCCCGGCTAGCAGAGCTGGCAGCCAAGGAACTGAACGACCTGCCCCGCGCACGCCGCGCCGTGCAAAGCTACCTCGACGCACACCCGACCGCCCCGGATTGCGAAGCCATGAAGATGCGCCTGGAGGGCATGGGCAACAAGCGCACGGAGAAGCGGATATCGCAACTAGAACGACTGGACCACACCGCAAAGGTAGCACCGGATGTGCATATCGAGGCGGAAGAAAAGTCGGTGTCCGCGCCCCTTCCCGGCATCGAGGCCATCGACACGCCGATGGTAGTGGTAGTAAGGGAGAAGGAAGTCCCGGCTGCGCGTGTCGAAATCAGCTCATTCTCTCTGGAGCGTCTGGACCTTGAGCCGATGCCCAAGAAACCCGCACCTGCACCGGAACCGAGGGCCGCGCTAGAGGTGCCGATCGAGCTCGACAAATTGGATGAGGCGCCGAGGGAGTAATCCCTTGGGTTATGGCGCAGGCACGGACTTCGTTTGCAGCACCAGCTTCTTCACCCCGCACCGCTTGGCCACGTCGAGGGCCTGAATGTATTTCTGGTAGGTCGAGGCTTCGTCCGCGCGCAGCACCACCACGGCATCCGGGTTCCCGGCCAGACTTTCCCGCACGGCGGCCTCGAGCGCCTGCTCGTCCAGGCCCATCTGGTCGCCATACTGGAACTGGCCGTCTTCCCCCACGGTGATCACCCGGTCCACCGGTTCCTGCGCGGAGGCTTCGGTAGACTTGGGGAGGGAGACATCCAGCCCGGACTTTTCCTCAAA
>JBIKMR010000173.1:0-9170 GCA_044359155.1 Candidatus Hydrogenedentales bacterium
ATTGCGGGCATCGTTGTCTTGCTGGCTATAAAGTTGCCGGAAGCGCTGCTCCATTTCTTGTAGCGACGCCCCGGAAGGTGGAGGGGGCAGCGGGACGCCCACGAACGTGGATGCCGCATAGGGAACAGCGGGCAGCGCACCGCGCTCTCGCATGGTCTTCTGTTCTTCCTCGGTGGCGGGCCGCACGATGGAAGCATAGGTTTGCGCCTTTTGGCCATGCGCAATCGCGGCGCGGTGAGCAATTGCGTTTCGGCAAGACTCGACGAACTCGAGCCCGAGCGCAAGGAGGAACAGCCACGCGAGGGCGATGAGGGCCCCGGCGGCCAGGCGGGCTTTCCATTGTTGCGTGGATACAGGCACCCAACGAAACTCCATTGCGATAAACAAGAAGGGCGGCCCCACGCTTTGCGGGGCCGCCCTGAATCATACAGCGATTGGTGTTACGCCGTCTCTTCCTCGAAGTAGTCGGCGGGAGTGCTGCCGACCTCGAGGTCGTCGGTGAAGTCTTCGAAGTCACCCTTGATGATCGGCTGGGTGCGCTGGTAGTGGGGGCTGCCCGTGCCAGCGGGGATCAGGTGGCCGATGATCACGTTTTCCTTCAGGCCGCGCAGGTAGTCGATCTTGCCCGCAATCGAGGCGTCGGTCAACACGCGCGTGGTCTGCTGGAACGAGGCCGCAGCGATGAAGCTTTCCGTGCTAAGGGCCGCCTTGGTGATACCCTGAAGGATAGGCGCGGCTTCCGCCGGACGTCCATCGCGTTTGGTGGTCTGCTCGTTGGCGTCCTGGAAACGGATGCGGTCCACTTCCTCGTGGGCGAGGAACTGGGTGTCGCCCGGATCGTCCTTCACGCGCACCTTGCGCAGCATCTGGCGAATGATCACCTCGATGTGCTTGTCGTTGGTGCGCACGCCCTGCAGGCGGTACACCTGCTGGACTTCGTCGAGCAGGTACTGGCGCAGCTTCTCTTCACCCTGCACGTCCAGAATGTCCTGCGGGATGATGGGACCATCCGTAAGGCGCTGGCCCGCGTAGAGGCGGTCGCCGGTCTGCACGTTCAAGTGCTTGCCCGGGGGCACAGTGTATTCGCGCGGCTTGCCCACGGGCGGGGTTACCACGACTTTACGCATACCCTTGGATGCACCGACCAACTCGACGATGCCGTCGATGTGGCTGATGACGGCGGGGTCCTTCGGCTGGCGCGCTTCGAAGAGCTCGGCCACGCGGGGAAGACCGCCGGTGATGTCCTTGGTCTTGCTGAACTGGCGCGGGGTCTTGGCAAGCAAGTCGCCCGCCTTGACCATCTGTCCATCGGTCACCACCACGTGCGTCTGCGCAGGGATGGTTGCGAAGGAGAGCACTTCCTTGCCGGGGCCAAGGATGGTGATCTGCGGGTGCAGGTCCTGCTTGTGCTCAGTGATGATGCGTTCCTGCAGGCCGGTGTCGGGGTTGGTCTCAACGCGCATGGTAACGCCTTCGACCATGCCTTCGAGCTTCACCTTACCGTCCGCTTCGGACACAATCGAGATATTGTACGGGTCCCAGATGTAGAGCACCTGACCCTTTTTGACCTTCTTGCCATGCTCGACCTGAAGTGCGCAACCGGTGGGAACCTGGTAGCGCTGCACTTCCTTGCCTGCCGCGTCGAGGATGCCAATTTCACCGCCACGGTTCACGGAGACCGTGATACCGTCGCGGTTAATGGCGGTGCGGATGTTGCGGAAGTCAATCGTGCCGCTATCCACCGCCTTGATCTCGTTGCTTTCGACCTGACGGCTCGCCGCACCACCGATGTGGAAAGTGCGCATGGTGAGCTGCGTGCCGGGTTCGCCGATGGACTGCGCCGCGATGATGCCCACCGCTTCGCCCAGTTCCACCAACTTGCCGGTGGCCATGTTGCGCCCGTAGCAGTTGGCGCACACGCCCCGCTTGGACTGGCAGGTGAGCACGGAGCGAATCATCACGCCTGGCAAACCGTAGTTCAGGATAATCGCTGCGGTCTCTTCGGTTATTTCCTCGTTCGCCTCGACAATCGGGTCGGGCACGCCGGGGACCATCACATCTTCGAGGGCGATACGACCCACGAGGCGTTCGTCAAGCGGCGCGATAACGTCGGAACCCTCGACGAGGGCTTCCATCCACACGCCGTTGAGTGTGCCGCAATCGGGCTCTTCGATAACCACATCCTGCGCCACGTCCACCAAGCGGCGGGTAAGGTACCCGGCGTCTGCGGTCTTGAGCGCCGTATCGGCCAGTCCCTTACGGGCACCGTGCGAGCTGATGAAGTACTCCACCACAGTGAGGCCTTCGCGGAAGTTCGAGGTAATCGGCGACTCGATGATGTCGCCCGACGGCTTGGCCATAAGGCCGCGCATGGCGGAAAGCTGGCGAATCTGGGATTTCGAACCGCGCGCCTTCGAGCGGTACATCAGGTAGATGCCGCTGAAGCCCTGCTCGTTCTCTTCCATCTTGCGCAGCATCGCCTCGGACACCGCCTCGGAAGTGCGGGTCCATTCGTCGATAATCTTATTGTACCGCTCGCCCTGGGTAATCAGGCCGTTCTGGTACATGTCGTCGATTTCGTGCACCACGTTCTCGGCGGCGTCGATAAGGGCCTTCTTCTCTTCCGGAATCACCATGTCCACCATGGCGACGCTGAGGCCGGAAAGGGTGGCGTACTTGAAGCCGGTGCGCTTGAGGTTGTCCAGCAGGATAACCGTGCGCGCGTGCCCGTGCTCGCGGTAGC
This sequence comes from Candidatus Hydrogenedentales bacterium, assembly GCA_044359155.1. Taxonomy (GTDB): domain Bacteria; phylum Hydrogenedentota; class Hydrogenedentia; order Hydrogenedentales; family JAEUWI01; genus WGMK01. The sequence continues at coordinate 2,744 of JBIKMR010000173.1, forward strand.
ACTTGGCGATAACTTCGCCAATCTTGCCCTGGTCGTGTTCGCGGTTCACGTCGTGAATCGAAATCTCGGGGATGAGTCCCTCGCGGAACAACACGCGCCCGACGGTGGTGTCGATGATTCCCTCGGGGGTCAGCAGCTTGATGCCGGCATGGATGTCGACCACGCCATGGGCGTGCGCCATCACCACGCTGGGCATGTCCGGGTAGATGCGGCCCGGCTGCAACAGCACGCCGGTCTTGCTGGTCCACTCGGGCTTCCACTCGCCCAAGGCGCCTTCGCGCTGGCGGGTCATCCATGCGAGTCCCAACACGATATCTTGACTTGGCGTAACGATGGGCGAACCATCGGACGGCGAGAAGATGTTCGTGGAGGACATCATCAGCAGGTGCGCTTCAAGCTGGGCGGCGGGCAGCAGCGGCACGTGTACCGCCATCTGGTCGCCGTCGAAGTCCGCGTTGAAGGCGCGGCACACCAGCGGGTGAATGCGAATGGCCTTGCCTTCCACCAGCACCGGCTGGAACGCCTGGATGCCCAAGCGGTGGAGGGTAGGGGCGCGGTTCAGCAGGACGGGGTGATCCTTGATAACGTCTTCGAGGATATCCCACACCTCGTCGCGGCCCTGCGCAATGACGCGCTTGGCAGCCTTGATCGTGGTGGCGAAGCCGCGTTCCTTAAGCTGGTGGATAATGAAGGGTTCAAACAGTTCCAGCACCATGCGCTTGGGCAGGCCGCACTGGTTGAGCTTCAGCTCGGGGCCCACCACGATAACGGAGCGGCCCGAGTAGTCCACGCGCTTGCCGAGCAGGTTCTGGCGGAAGCGGCCCTGCTTGCCCTTCAGCATATCGCTGAGGGACTTGAGCGGGCGGTTGCCCGCGCCGAGCACGGTGCGCCCATGGCGACCGTTGTCGAACAGCGCGTCCACGGCTTCCTGCAACATGCGCTTTTCGTTGCGCAGAATCACCTCGGGCGCCTGCAATTCCATCAGCCGCTTGAGGCGGTTGTTGCGGTTGATAACGCGGCGGTAGAGATCGTTCAGGTCAGACGTGGCATAGCGTCCGCCTTCGAGCGGGACGAGCGGACGCAGGTCCGGCGGGATTACGGGCACCACGTCGAGCACCATCCACGAGGGCTGGTTGGTGGACTTCTTGAAAGCCTCGACCACCTTGAGCCGCTTCACCGCCTTGGCGCGCGATTGCTGCGACGAGGTGTGTGCGAACTGGTGGTGCAGGTCGGCGCTGAGCTGATCGAGGTCGATCTCGCTCAACAGCGTCTGGATGGCTTCCGCGCCCATGCGCGCCACGAAGCGATCGCCATAGGCGGAGCGCGCTTCCTGGAATTCGTCCTCGGTGAGCATCTGCATTTTTTCGAGCTTGATCTGGTCTCCGGGCAATTCGCCCACGTCGCCGGGATCAAGCACGATGTACTGCTCGAAATAGATGATGCGCTCGAGCGTGCGTATGCTCAGGTCAAGCAGGTTGCCGATACAGCTGGGGGTGTTCTTGAAGAACCAGATATGCGTAACGGGCACGGCCAGCTTGATGCAGCCCATGCGCTCGCGGCGCACCTTGCTCTCGGTCACTTCCACGCCGCATCGGTCGCAGGTAATTCCGCGATGCTTCACCTTCTTGTATTTGCCGCACGCACATTCCCAGTCCTTTACCGGGCCGAATATGCGCTGGCAGAACAGGCCGTCCTGTTCCGGCTTGAACGTGCGGTAGTTGATCGTCTCCGGCTTTTTTACTTCGCCGCGCGACCACTTGAGAATTTCCTCCGCCGACGCCAACTGAATCTGGATCGCGTCAAAGCGATCGCCTGTCGTGGGTACGTGTTTGGACAAGGGTTACTCCTCCGTGAATTCAGCGGGCTGAACTACTTCTTCTTCTTCGACTTCCACTTCACCCGCGCCTTCGACCTTGACCAACTTGACCACGTCGAGACAGAGGCTCTGCATTTCGCGCACGAGCACGTTGAAGCTTTCCGGTGTGCCGGGGTCCACTTCGCGCTCGCCCTTGACAATGGACTCGTAGACCTTGGTGCGGCCTTGGATATCATCGGACTTGATGGTCAGCAGTTCCTGCAGGGTGTAGGCGGCGCCATAAGCCTGGAGCGCCCACACTTCCATTTCACCGAAGCGCTGGCCGCCGAACTGCGCCTTGCCGCCCAGCGGCTGCTGGGTGACGAGCGAGTACGGCCCGATGGCGCGCGCGTGCATCTTGTCGTCCACCAAGTGGTTCAGCTTGAGCATGTAGATGATGCCCACGCAGGTGTCCTGGTGGAAGATTTCGCCGGTGCGCCCATCGCGCAGTCGAATCTTGCCGGACTCCGGCAGGCCCGCCTGCTTCAGGTATTCGTGGATGCGCTCTTCTTTCACGCCGTTGAATACGGGCGTGGCGATCTTCATGCCAATTGCCTTCACCGCCCAACCCAGGTGGGTCTCGAGAATCTGCCCCACGTTCATGCGCGAGGGCACGCCGAGCGGGTTCAGCACAATCTGCACCGGGGTACCATCGGGAAGGAAGGGCATGTCCTGGATGGGGACGATGCGGCTGACCACACCCTTGTTACCATGGCGACCGGCCATCTTGTCACCCACCGACATGCGGCGCTTGGTGGCAACGAACACCTTTACCAGCTTGATTACGCCGGGGGGAAGCTCGTCGCCCTTCTTCATGCGGTCAATCTGGCTGTCGCGGAAGGCAACCAGCTTGGCTTCTTCCATGGCGGCCATGTTGATCAGGCGCGTGATCTTGGTTTGCAGCTTCTTGTCTTCCAGCTGCATACGGGCGAGCACGCCGTAGTCGAGGTCTTTCAGGTGACCCGCGCGAAGGCGCTTGCTCTTCTCAAGCGCAAGGGCCTCGGTCTTGTGGTCGTAAACGTCCTCGAGGATACGCATACCGATGAGGTCGTCGCGCACAAGGTCTACGAAGGTGTTGCGAATCTCTTCAATCCGGTCGTCGAACTGACGCTTGATGCGCGCCACTTCGCCGGTGAGCGACTTCTTCGCGTTGGCGTCGCCAGCTTTGTCCTTGCGGCTGCACACCTTCACGTCCACCACCACGCCAGCAGCGCCTGGAGGCAGGGTCAGCGAGGCGTCGCGCACGTCTTCGGCCTTGTCGCCAAAGATAGCGCGGAGCAGCTTTTCTTCGGGGGCCAGCTCGGTCTCGCCCTTCGGCGTAACCTTGCCCACGAGGATGTCACCATGCACCACCTTCGAGCCAACATAAATGATACCGTCTTCATCCAGTTTGCGCAGCGCATCTTCGCTCACGTTCGGGATGTCGCGCGTTACGTCTTCTGGGCCCAGCTTCGTATCGCGCGCTTCCAGCTCGTACACGTTGATGTGGATAGACGTAAACACGTCGTCCTTTACCAGCTCTTCCGAGAGGATGATGGCGTCTTCGAAGTTGTAGCCTTCCCACGGCAGGAACGCCACGAGCACGTTCTTGCCCAGCGCCAGCTCGCCGTTGTCGGTGGCCGGACCATCTGCAAGAATGTCGCCCGCCTGCACCTTGTCGCCCTTGCGCACAATCGGGTGCTGGGTGATGCAGGTGTTCTGGTTCGAGCGCACGTACTTCTTCAGCTGATATTCGTCTTCGTCGGCGCGGAAGGGATTCTCGCTGGAAGACTTCTTCACCTTCACACGGATAATTTCACTGTCCGCATAATCGACCACGCCGGTGCGCTCTGCGCGCGCGACGGTGCCGGAGTTGCGGGCGGTAACCGCTTCAAGCCCGGTGCCAATATACGGCGATTCGGTCTTGAGCAACGGCACGGCTTGGCGCTGCATGTTGGAACCCATGAGCGCGCGGTTGGCGTCGTCGTGTTCCAGGAAGGGAATCAGCGCGGCGGCGATGGACACCAACTGCTTGGGCGAAATGTCCATGTAGTCCACCTGCTCCGGGGGAGCCTGCGGGAAATCGCCCTGATGGCGACACAAAACGGTTCGCGCGGTGAACTTGCCCTTTGGATTCAGGGGTGCGTTCGCCTGCGCGACGATGTAGTTGTCCTCGTCGTAGGCGGAGAGCATCTCGACGTCTTCCGTAACGCGACCGCTTTCCACCTTGCGGTAGGGGGTCTCGAGGAAGCCGAAGGCGTTGATCTCGGCATAGGTGGACAGCGACGCCATCAGGCCGATGTTCGGGCCTTCAGGCGTTTCAATCGGGCAGATACGCCCGTAGTGGGTGGGGTGAACGTCGCGCACCTCGAAGCCAGCGCGCTCGCGGCTCAGGCCGCCTGGTCCCAGCGCGCTGAGACGACGCTTGTGGGTCAGCTCGGCCAGCGGGTTAATCTGGTCCATGAAGTGCGACAACTGGCTGCGACCAAAGAAGTCCTTGATCACCGCGCTCACCGGCTTGGGATTCACCAGCGTCTGCGGGGTCAGTTCGTTCTCGTCCTGGAAGTTCATGCGCTCGCGCACCGTGCGCTCCATGCGCACAAGGCCGATGCGAACCTGGTTGGCCAGCAGTTCGCCCACCGAACGCACACGGCGGTTGCCGAGGTGGTCGATGTCGTCGAGCACGCCCTCACCGGTGCGCAGCTTTACCAGGTACTGCAACGTGGCAACCACGTCTTCCTTGGTCAGCGTCTTGTTCAACTGGTCTATCTGGAGGCCCAGCTTGCGGTTGATCTTGTAGCGGCCCACCGACGCGAAGTCGTAGCGGCTGGCGTCGAAGAACAGCTTCTGGAAGAAGGTGCGGCAGGTCGAATCCGTGGCCGGATCGCCGGGGCGAATGCGGTTGTAGATTTCGCGCAGCGCCTCGTCCTGGCTCTGTGTGCGGTCCTGCGCCAGCGTGTTGATCAGCGTCACGTCGCGCTGCACATCGTCCTTGTGGAGAATCTGCATCCCCTGCACATTGGCGTGCAGCAGCAGGTCCACCTTGGCTTGCGTCAATTGGGTGGCGGCGTCGGCGAGAATCTCGCCCGTCTCCATGTTGATCACGTCCGCGCCAACCCATGCGCCTACCAGCTCTTCGGGATCGTGGGACTTGCCATCGATCTTGACCTTGGTGCGACCAAAGTTCACTTCCTGGAAGCGGTAGAACAGGTGCAGGATTTGCTCGGTTTCGACATAGCCGAAAGCCTTGAGGAAAGCCGTGGCCAACAGCTTCGACCGGCGGTCGATGGTCAGCCACAGATAATCGTTGATGTCGTATTCGAATTCGAGCCACGCACCCCGGTAAGGGATGATGCGCGCACTGAGCAGCCACTTGCCGTTCTGGTGCTGCTTGCGCTCGAAGGAAACGCCGGGGGATTTATGAAGCTGGCTGACAATGACGCGTTCGGCGCCATTGATGATAAACGTGCCGGTGGGGGTCATGATGGGCAATTCGCCCAAAAAGACCTCCTGCTCGAGCATCATCTTTTCGCGCGTGTCGTTGCCCGTGCCTACCTCTTCATACCGCACCAGGCGCAGCAGCGCCTTCAGCGACGCGGCATAGGTCATGCCGCGCTCCTGGCATTCCTGGATGGAATACTTCGGGGGGGTGAAGGAATAGTTCACGAATTCGAGCTTGGTCATCCCGTTGGGTGAAGCAATCGGGAAGACTTCGTCGAACACTTCCTGCAGGCCGGTCGATTTCCGCTCGTCTGGCGGAACCTCCCACTGCAAAAAGTCAGCATACGAGCGCGTCTGAATGTCAATCAGATTGGGCAACTCATGCGGATCGGGGATGGTCGCAAGCGACACACGCTCCATTCGGGGGGCTACGGCCATGCAGACACTCCTTCGCGTATCAATTCGCTACGCACAGACAGGGAAAGCCCGAACGCGTGGTTCAATCAGAATGAACCTGTCCGAGGACCCCGCGCCGGGACGTACCTTATCTCCGCGTATGGTTGTGGGAGAACAATGCTTTCGCGTGCACCCTGCCGCCTTGTGCATAGTTGCGGGGCGGACCTTGCCTGAACACATTTCTCCCTGTTGGGAATGCAGCCTCGCAGTATAGCGCGGTTGACTGCCCTTGTCAACATGATAGTTACCCCCGTTTTGCGGGGGCCGGAAGGGGCAGAACCCTGCCTAACCGCGCAGGTCGAAGCCGCGATAGGGGCGGGCGTGGGCCACTTCGGGCGGGGCGGCAATGCGGCTATCAATAAAGCTATTGTACCGCTGGCCGCGCACTTCGAGGGCTTCCCGGCCCACCACGCCCTGCTTGAGCATGTTTGCCAGCATGGTGAGAAACTCCCCGCCTTCCGGGTCCGCAGCGGCGGCGTGTACGCCGTCATACAGCGCGGCCACATCCCCTGCCGAGCGACCCAGGTCGAGGGCGGTATCCAGCAGGGCGGCGCTGTCCACGGCGCTGGCCTGGCGCTTGGCAACCGTGGCGAGCGAGATTGTCACCACGTTGCTGCCTGTGCCTATGCTGTTTGCCGCCATGACCATGAAAGGATGCTCCAATGTTTCCTGTTTGGATCATCGGCATATTGTGTC
>JBIKMR010000174.1:0-9167 GCA_044359155.1 Candidatus Hydrogenedentales bacterium
CGGCAGATGCTCGCGTCCATGAAGTTCTCCGTGATGGCAGACATTCCCACCATTGGCAGCGAGGCGAACTGGGGCTTGATGCTGGGACAGTTCAAGTGGGTATACGCATTCTTCAGCCCGATCGGCGGTTACATTGCGGATCGCTTTAGCCGTCGTTACACCATTTGCGGCAGCCTGTTCGTTTGGTCTTTGGTAACATGGTGGACCGGCCATGCCCAGAGCTACCAGGAACTGCTTTGGGCGCGTTCCCTCATGGGCATCAGCGAAGCCTTCTACATTCCCGCAGCGCTGGCTCTAATTGCAGATTTCCACACGGGTAGCACGCGATCGCGCGCCATCGGCCTGCACCAGATGGCCATCTATTGCGGCGTGATAGCGGGAGGATTTGGCGGATACATTGCCGATTCCCCCATGCTGGGCTGGCGTTTCGCCTTCATGGCCTTTGGCGTGGTGGGCATGGTGTATGCCTTCCCGCTTGTGTTTCTCCTGCGCGAAGCTCCCCGTCCCGAGGGGGAGGGTGACTCCCGGCCTGCCGTGGCTTCCCCCCTGAGCGCGCTCAAGAGCCTGCTGCTCAATCCCTCGTTCATATTCCTTGTGCTCTATTTCACGCTGCCCGCCCTCGCGGGGTGGGTGGTGCGCGATTGGATGCCCTCGATTCTCAAGGAGCAATTTGGCATCGGCCAAGGCCACGCGGGCGTTGCCGCCACTATCTACTGGCAGGTCGCCGCCATCTTTGGCGCGATCTTCGGCGGCTATCTGGCCGACCGCTGGATGCAGAAGCACATTCGTGGTCGCATCTTTGTGAGCGCCATCGGCATGTGCCTCATCGTTCCCGCGATCTTTGGCGTCGGAAACGCCAGCACCCTGACCATCGCCATCTCCTTTCTCATCCTTTTCGGCCTAGGCTGGGGATTCTTCGACAGCAATAACATGCCCATCCTGTCGCAGATAGTCCGGCCTGAGTTGCGCGCCACTGGTTACGGCATCATGAACTTCGTGAGCATCAGCTGCGGCGGCCTGGCCGATTGGGGTTTCGGGTTCCTGCGCGACCACCACGTTCCGCTCAACATCATCTTCTCCGTCTTCGCCGGGTTTGCCATCATCTCCATCGCCCTGGTGTTGATGATACGCCCCCGCCCGGAACTATCCACCCAGAATTGAACCAGTGCGCTTCCTGTTCCCGGGCAAAAAAAATTGCTGCGGGGACGCTAATAACATCTAGGAGGAAGCGTTCCCCGCAGCGTGAGAAGGGGGCGAATGATGCCCGTATAATCTCGGCTGGTAACCTGACGGCCCGAAGCTGGTTAAGGTTTAACCGCCTTGGCCGCTGGATTTATTTTCCGTCGGCGGCTTTCAGTTCAGCCACTACGTCGATGTACTGCTGCTTGGCCTCATCCTGGGTCAGGCTCTCAAGGGCCTTCCATGCGTCATACTTCGCGCGGCCAACCATGTCCAACATGCCGGGGCGTGCGCCGGTGGGCGCGCCCGCGCTGCCCTGCTTGTACAAGGCGTACAAGCGCAGCTTGGTCAGGTTGTCCGGCGCTGCGGACAACTGCGTAACTTCTTGGCTGGCCAATTCAAAACGTGCCTGAAGATCGTCTGACATGGTGGGTTCCCTCTCCACGGAGTCTAGGATTTATAACCTACCTAACGTTAGGTACCGGAATGTTACCCAAAGCGGAAATGGATTTCAAGTTTTTTGTTGCGGTGTTTGCAGATGGGATTTCCGAATAGGGTTGGGGATATGGAAGGCTGGAAATCTGGAATGGGAAGCGGGAAGAAGAGGAGACTCCACCACAACATACTCGCCACAACACTGGGAGTTAGTCGTCCACATCTTCGATGAGTGGGGGAACGGGAAGGCCGATCATAGGGCGGAGGCGGTGTTGGAGTTCGGGGAGGACTTCTTCCGGAAACCATGGATTCTGTTGCAGCCAGTGGTTGTTGCGGAAGGAGGGATGGGGGAGGGGCAGATAGTCGGGTGCGTATTCGCGCCATGCGCGTACGGTTTCGGAGAGGGTAGGCTTGCGCAACTTTTCAAGATAATAGGCTTGAGAATAGCTGCCAACCAGCAGCACCACTTGCACGCGGGGCAGCAGGGCGAGAATGCGGGCGTGCCATTGGGGGGCGCATTCTGGGCGGGGGGGAGCGTCTCCGCCGCGCGGCAATCGGCCCGGATAGCAGAAGCCCATGGGCATGATGGCGATGCGGGAAGCATCGTAGAACTGTTCACGGGTCACCCCCATCCAGTCCCGCAGGCGGTCGCCACTGGGGTCGTTCCAAGGGATTCCCGTGGCGTGGACCTTGGTGCCGGGGGCTTGACCGATGATGAGGACGCGCGCGCCACGCTCGGCACGCAGCACGGGGCGTGGCCCAAGCGGCAGGTGTGCCTCGCACAGGCGGCATGCGCGCACCTGTTCTAGGAGGCGGGGAAGCGCACCCCGGTTGTCGAGGGATTCACTCATGCGGCATTATGCTTTCTACAATTCAGCCAAGGTAATGAATACCTTCCATACTCCGGTCGTCTGGTTCGTTGCAAACAGGCGGTATAGTTTTGCATGGACATGTCGCCATTGTTATACTCCCGGTTCGTTAATGGGGGACAAGTTGCGTCCCCTTGTGGCAAGCAGTTACTAAAAGGAATCCTTTACGCATGAAAAGCATGTGCGCAGCCATGGCCATCGCGCTTATGAGCACCCTCGCCGTGGGCGTGTCGAATTCGGCATCGGCCCAGGAAACCGCCGCAGGCGGGTACAAGATCGCCGTGGTGGATGTTCAGAGGGTGCTTGCAGAATACGGTAAGCGCAAGGCCAAGTATGACGAGTTGCAAGCGAAGGTCAATTCCTTGCAGGTCGAGGTCGATGCACTGTCGAACAGCATCGAAGCCAAGAAGAAGTCTTATGAGGAAAAGCGCCAAGCGGGTGCTGCGCCTACTGAGCTAAATGGTATCGAAGCCACCATCAAGCAGGAACTGGCCACCTATGAGCTTAAGCTCAAGGAAAACCAGAACACGATCGACACTATGGAGAAGGCGGTGTTGACGGAGGTGGTGGGCGACGTGGAGAAGGCGATTGATGAGATAGGCACCTCCGGCAATTACCACATCATCCTGAACGCACGCAAAGACAGCGGTGGCGCGGTGCTGTATTACGCCGCCCCGCTGGACATTACGCAGAGCGTGCTGTCGAAGCTGAACGGCGGATCGAGTGCCGCCCCGGCGGCCGCGCCCGCCCCGGCGGCAGATGGCGACGGCAAGAAGAAAAAGAAGAACGACTAACGCACGCGCCTTGATTGGCCCACCGGCTGAACACCTTGCTTGAACCTGCCGCGCCGTTCGCCCCAACCGGGCGGACGGCGCGTTGTTTACAGGAAGGAATCTCCTGACCCATGGCGATGACGCTGGAACAGATAGCTTCCCTTGTGGGCGGTCGCCTTGAGGGCGATGGCGACATCCTTATCACCGGGCTGAACGGCATCGAGGAAGCGCAGCCGGGGGAGCTGGTCTTCGTGCGCGACGCGAAGTACGCCGCGCTGCTGCCCAACACGCTGGCCAGCGCTGTGTTGCTCTCCGAGTTCCCCGAGGATTGCCCAGTGGCAGCGGTGGTGGTGGACAATCCCGACGTGGCCTTCCTCATGGTGCTCCAGCATTTTGGCGAAGAGCAGGCGGCGCACCCGGTGGGGGTACATCCTTCGGCGCATGTATCGGAAAGCGCGTTCCTCGGCGTGAATGTTTCGCTGGGGCCGGGCGTCTGTATCGAGGACGATGCGGTCATTGGCGACAACACCGTGCTCTACGCGAACGTGTACGTGGGGCGCGGCTCCGAACTGGGCGCGGATTGCGTGGTGTACCCGAACGTGGTCATCCGTGAATTGTGTACGGTGGGAGAGCGGTGCATCCTGCACAGTGGCGCGGTGATTGGCAGCGATGGCTTCGGCTTTGCGCCCTTTGGCGGACGCTGGATAAAGGTACCGCAGGTGGGCCGGGTGGTGATTGGAGACGATGTGGAGCTGGGCAGTTGCACCTGTGTGGACCGCGCCACCTTTGGCGAGACGCGGATAGGCAACGGCACGAAGATAGACAACCTCTGCCAAGTGGCGCACAATGTGCAGATCGGTGAGCATTGCGTGATGGCGGGGATGAGTGGGATAGCAGGCAGCGCGCGGCTGGGCAACCAGGTGCGGGTGGGGGCCAACAGCGGTATCGTTGGCCACTTGAAAATAGGCGATGGTGCTACCATAGCGGTTCGGTCTGGCGTTACTTCCAGCGTCGAGGCGGGGCGGACGGTGTCCGGCTTCCCCTCGACCGACCATGCGGAGCAGAAGCGGGTGATGGTGGCGCAACGGCGCGTGCCGGAATTGCTGCGGCGAGTAAAAGAACTGGAGCGCAAACTGCAAGCGCTGGAGGATAGATAGCATGGCGAATCAGCGGACCATCGCTGAACCGGTATCCCTGTCGGGCGTGGGCCTGCACACGGGCGCGCTGACCACCATCACGTTTAAGCCCGCGCCGCCTAACTCGGGCGTGGTGTATTACCGCACGGACCTGCCCGGCAAGCCCGCGATTCCCGCCAGCGTGGACAACGTGGTGGATGTGTCGCGCGGCACGACGATTGGCATTGGCGACGCGAAGATTCACACGGTTGAGCATGGACTTTCCGCCATCGCGGGTCTGGGCATCGACAACCTCATCATCGAGATTGACGGCATCGAACCGCCCAATGGCGATGGCAGCGCGATACACTTTCTCACCCTGCTCAAGGGGGCGGGCATCGTCGAGCAGAATGCCGAGAAGAAATACATCGTGGTCGAGCGCCCGGTGTATTACCGCGACGACGACGCCACGTTGAGCATCCTGCCCTGCGACGAGCATCGCATCTCGATGACGATAGCGTTTGACCATGTGGCCATCGGCACGCAGTACGCTTCCTTCAGCATCACCGAAGAGAGCTTTGAAAAAGAGATCGCGCCTTGCCGCACCTTCTGCTTCTTGCGTGAAGTAAAGATGTTGCAGGAGCAGGGCCTGATCAAGGGTGGCAGCCTGGACAGCGCCGTGGTGATTGGCGACGACCAGGTGCTCAACGACGATCTGCGATTCCCCGACGAGTTTGTGCGGCATAAGATTCTTGATCTGCTCGGCGACATGTTCCTGCTGGGTCGCCCGATCAAGGGGCATATCATCGGGGTGAAGGGCGGGCACGCGAAGAATGTGCTCTTCTCGAAGCAGATCAAGAAGGTCTACATGAACGAGCACCCGCCGATGAAGGACTACAAAGTCTCGCCGCGTGCGGTGCCTGCGCTCGATGTGAACAAGATTATGAAGATCCTTCCGCACCGCTATCCCTTCCTCTTGGTGGATCGCGTGCTTTCATTTGAGCCTTACAAGCATGTGACCGGCATCAAGAACGTGACCGTAAACGAGCCCTTCTTCCAAGGGCACTGGCCCGATGTGCCGGTGATGCCGGGCGTGCTGATCATCGAGGCGATGGCGCAGGTTAGTTCCGTGCTCATCTTCGGCGAAAGTGGCGAGCCGAACGGCCAGTTGGCATTCTTCCTCGGCGTCGAGAAGGCCCGCTTCCGCCAGACCGTGGTGCCGGGAGACCAGCTCGTCATCGAATGCGAGATGGTCCACATGCGCCACAACGCCTGCAAAGTGCGCGCCTTGGCCAAGGTCGAGGGCACCGTGGTTGCGGAAGCGGTGATGACCTTTGGCTTGCTCGATGCGCCTGCAAACTAGCTTGCGCGTAGTTGCGCTGTTCGCGCTTGCGTTGAGCGGTTGCGGATTCAACCCCGCAACGATCATCTTTCCTGTGCTCGAACCGAATCCTTTTGAAGCGCCACCCGTGCCGCTGGGTGAAACGGAATTTACGGAATCACGCGTCGAGTTTAGCGATGCGGGTGACGGCGAAGCTGGGGGTGTTACCCTGTTTGTCCCGGCCGTACAGGCCCCGCGTGGCACTTTAGTTTGGGTGTTGGGGCTGAATAATCGTGCTTACTTTCACCAAAGTTTTCATGAGTACCTTGCAAGCCAGGGGTGGCTGGTTGTAGTGCCGGACACGCGCGAGTTCAGCTTTACGGATTTCACTTACCACAGGCGCATTGTGGACATTACCAAGCGCACCTATGAGCGGGTTGCTGCGGGAGAGTTGGGCGCGCCCGGCGCAGTGATTGCGCTCGGTGGATACAGCGCTGGCGGAAGTCTTGCCGCGTTCGCTGCGGGCGAGTCACGGCGCGGCGATGGTGTGCTGATGTGGGCGCCTGCCGCCGCGCCCTTCTGGTATGGCGTAGACCCGGAAGCCTTGTTGCCCCAAGTTACCGCGAGCAGCAAGTTCATCTTGGGTGAACTTGACCCCACGGCTCCCCCCTCGGGCTGGCCCACAGAAATGCGCGCATTGATGGTGCAGTCCTCTAGGGACACGTTCATCGTCGAGGGTGGCGTGCATCTGTTCTTTCAAGAGCCGAACCAGGTGGACGACAGGAACCCGTTTACTTCCTTGACACGCGATGCGCAAATGGCGATTGCCATCACACAGTCATTCCAGTTCCTCGAATCGCTTCGTGGTGATCGCCTTATTTCGGCGAACTAGCGAGGTTAGGGCAGCAATGCCACCACCTGATCCAGTTCTTCTTCGCGCGTGTAGAAGTGTGGGGAGAAGCGGAGCATGGCGAGGTTGCTGCGGTTTCGGCGCAGGGATGCGGTCACGCCATTCTCGGCAAGCGTGCGGAATGCCGCGTCCAAATCGTGCCGCTTGTGGAACACGGTAACGATGCCGCTGCGGTGGCGGTCGCTGGCGGCTTCGCTGTGTTCCCAGTCGTCGAGGTACGAGATGTACCCCTTGTCTTCCAGCGCTTCGAGCAAATGCCGCCGCAGCTTGAGCAGGCGGGCGGCTATGGCCTCGATGCCCACGTCGAGCAACAGCTCAAGCGAGGCTGCCATGCCGCAGATGCCGGGCAGGTTGAGCGTGCCGGGTTCGTAGCGTCGTCCGCCGGGCTCGAACGCTATTTCTTCTTGCGCCACGAATTGCGGGGACACAACGTTCCACGAGCCGAGCAGCGCGGGGGAGAGGCTCTGCTGCACGCGCGCGCTCACGTAGAACAAACCGGCGGTGGCGGGGCCGAGCATCCACTTGTGGGAATCCGCACTCAGGAAGTCGATGTGCTCGACGTTGATGGGGAACGCGCCCAAGGTCTGGATGCCGTCCACGTTGAACAGGATTTCCCTCTCGTGCAGGCGGCGGCCAATGTCTTCAATGTCCGGACGGTAGCCGCTCAGGAAGTTACACGTGGCCAGTGACACCAGCCGGGTGCGCTCGGTGAGCAGCGGCTCGACCTTGTCCCAGGTTATCACGCCGGGATACAGGGTACGGATGGCCTTGGCCTCCACACCTTTCTCGCGCAGCGAGGCCCACGGGTATACGTTCGAGGGATAGTCCTCGCTGTAATAAACGACCTCGTCGCCCAGTTGCCAGTCGATGCCGAGCGACACGAGGCTCAACCCCAGGGCCGTCGGCCCCAGCAGGGATATCTCCGTCTCCTTTGCCCCAATCAATTGCGCGCAGAGGCGGCGCGCCTCGTCGGTCTTGCCTGCGGTGTAGGCGTTCTCCTGGTTTCCCCGGCTGCCCAGCCGGATGAACTCCGTCATGGCTTCGGCGGCGGGCCCGCTCAACGGGGCCACGGCCCCATGCGCCATATAAATACCCTGCTGCGTGCAGGGGAACAGTCGGTTGCGCAGGGCCTCGTCCGAAAGGATGTCGTCAATTCGCATGGGAACTCCAAATAGAAAGTGCGTCTTGGCTAGTTGGTGGCAACGCTAACGTACTTACCGATAGTATGCACGCGCCGCAACGCGTGGTCACATTAAAGGGAACCTTCATGCGTACCTTCTCGAACTTCTTCTGGGTCTTCGTGCTGCTGTCCATTTCCACTTGCGCACAACCGCCCGAACCTACCGTGGTGGATGTGCCGATGCAGGACGGCACGCTGTTGAAGACAACAGTGGCGCTGCCCGCAGGGGAGGGGCCGTTTCCCACCATCGTGTGGCGCAGCACCTATGGCCGCAACATCGACTGGGTGAAGGAGGCGGTGGGCAAGGGCTACGCCGCCGTGATACAGGATGTGCGCGGCATGGGGGAGAGCCCCGGCGACAAGTATGTATTCCACGCGGACGGCTGGCAGCCGGGCCTGCAAGACGGCCACGACACCATGGAATGGGTGGCAGCGCAGCCTTGGTGCAACGGCAAAATTGGCACCAGCGGTGGCTCTGCCTTGGGCATCACCCAGCTACTTTCCGCGCCCACCACGGACAAGATAACCTGCCAGGTGGTGCAGGTGGCAGGCGGTAAATTCTGGGGGGATATGCTCTTCATCGGCGGGGTGTGGCGCAAACACATGCTGGAAGGATGGCTAACGGGAATTGGTCAGCCGCACCTGATCGATGTGTACAAGAGCCACCCAAACGATGGGGAGTTCTGGTCGTACTACGACTCGATTGCCACGGCCCCCAAGGTCACCGCGCCTGCAATCTTCCACAACGGCTGGTACGACATCTTCTGCCAAGGGACGGTGGATTCGTACATGGCGCGCGAGAACAACGGCGGCCCCGGGGCGAAGGGGAACAACTACCTGATCATGACCTGGGGGTCGCATGGGCCTGACATTGAACAGGACTACAAATACAACCCCAACCGGCACGACCTAAAGATTGGGGAGCTGTTCAGCAAGTTCTATGACTTCCACCTGAAGGGCAATGCCGACGCGATGGCGGGCGTGCCCAAGGTGCATTATTACGTGATGGGCGCGGACACGCCCGGCGCGCCCGGCAACGAATGGCGCACGGCAGACGCGTGGCCCCCTTACCCCACGCAGGAAACCGCGCTGAACCTGTGGCCTGATGGGTCTCTGCGGCAGGAGGAGCCGATTGAACCCAGCGGCTTGAGCTTCATCTATGACCCTGCGAATCCCTATCCCACCCTCGGCGGTGCAAACCTTATTCCTGATTTCCCGGCGGGCATATTCGACCAGCGGAAGTTCTCCACCACCCGCACCGACCTGCTGAAGTTTGCCACGCCCCCGCTCACCGAGCCGCTGGAAATTACCGGCAACGTGAAGGTGCGGCTGGCGGTGTCGAGCGATGCACCGGACACGGACTTCACCGCGAAGCTGGTGGATAT